>NZ_JBDZDK010000027.1:0-54443 GCF_040049155.1 Sphingomonas silueang | reverse complement strand
GTCCCGTTCTCCTTTCGAAGTTTCAGCCCGAGGGCACCGGTAAGCTCGGTGGGCAGATGCCATTGCCAACAAGCATCACGTCATCAGACGCACTCCTTTCTCGCGCCACAACGGCGCACACCAGCCCCCCTCTTCTGGACCTCCGTACTCGCGGTCGATTTCGTAGAAAGCGAGGATGCTGCGCATGGGACGGTGCTTTCGGGTTCGAGCGCACGGTCGATTCCATCCGCTCTCCCCTGCCCTCCCCCTCCGCTCCCCGTGCAGAAGGGGAGGCCGGTCATCGACGGCGCCGTGCGGCCTCGGCGGTCAGCGTGTCGACCAGATCACTGTGGTCGGCGAGTATGTTGTCATGGGGATCGGAGATGACGGTCGCTGCGCGGTCCAGCAGGTCGGCAAGGACACGGTCCTTGTTGGGAGCGCTCGTTCGGTTCGGACGCGACGGCTCGTCTCCCGCCTTGTCCATCAGGACGACGACGATCGAGGGCTTTTCGTCTTCGTCAAGCGGCCGGCTGTCGATGATGTGCCGTCCGCCGCGCGTGATCGCGAAGGCGTTGAAGGTGGGTGATACCCCGTTATCGGCGTTTGGGATGACGGTGCCGCGATCGTGGAACTGGATGTCGACGAAGCGCGCCGGGCCATCATAGCCCTTGCCCATGAACGAGAAGGTGATGCGGCGTCCCTCGCTCGTCTTCGCCGTGATCGTGAACGCGCCGTCGGGTATCTCGACGGGCTTGTGGGGCACGTCGTTGAACCCCGCGAAACCGATCGAGACGGCATCGTCGCGGGTCATGACGGGCAGGTCGGTGATGTCAGCCATGGGGATCCTTTCAGCTTGGGAAACACGAGCCAGCGGCGCGGCACTTGCGAGCCTCGTCCGGGCCTCGTTCGACCCGGACCGCGCAATCTGGTAGGAAGCCGGTCGACCAGAACGGGAGACCGAGCATGAAACTGGCAATTCTGAGCGTTATCGGCGCGATGGCGGCGACACCGGCCGCGGCGCAGGTATTTGACATGGGCGGGCTGACCGGCACGCTCTCGCAGGACGCGGTCACCCAATCCGAGGAACGGCGGGCGAACTCGAGGTCGGCGCATGCAAGGGAGATGCAGCGCAGCGCGAAATATGATGACGAACGCACGATCTGCACGCGCTCGTTGCCGATGGCACGCGCCGATCTGGGCGCCCGGAACCCCAGGGTCGCGCAGCTCGCCGCTGCCTGCCGGCGGGCCGGCTATTAAGCGGCCCGGCGCACCGCCTGCGCCATCAGCGGCGTCGCCGCGGCGAAGGTGCGCAACGTCGAGGCGATAGCCGGGCGAAGCTTTGCCTTGCTCGACACGGTGATCTCGGGTGCAAGCGGTGTCCCGTCGGGTGCGGCGTAGCCGGTCGCGGTCAGGTCGCCGGTCGTGACGCGGATCAGATGCCCCTTGTGCGGTGCGGGACCGACATGGCGCGCGGTGAACTCGCCAAGCCGCCCGGTCAGCCCGGTAATCGCCTTGCCCCAGCGGATATGCCCCGCTGCCATCGTTTCGTGGTCGCAGCGCCCGCGAGCCAGCCAGATGCGCAGGTGGCTGCGCTGCTGGAGCCGCGTGTTGCGGGTGCGTTCCATCGTGCGCGTCAGCGGCAGCGCGCCGGCGATTCCGTCGAGCAGGTCGAGGTCATGGCCCTGTAGCGTCACCAGCACGTCGTCATAGTCACGCTCGCCGACAAGCCCGGTGAGCTGCCGGTGCAGGTGTTCGCGATCGGCATGGATGTGCACGCCGCTATCGAGGCGATCCGCCGCGACGAACCCGCCCTCGGTAAGCACCACGATCGTCGCGGCCTCGGAGCCGGGATGGGCGTGGATCAGGTCGAGAAAGTCCCATGCCGGATCACCGCCGATATCGTTGGCCGACAGGACCACGAGACGGCGCGACCAGCGCGCGGGTCGCGGCTCGTCGCTCGGCTTGGGCCAGCTTCCTGGAAGCGGCCTGCCGGTCACCGTCGCGATCGGCGCGGGCGGCAGATTGTGGCGGCGCAGGTCGGCGGTGAAGGCGCGCCTCGCGGCATCGAACAGGTCGGTGCGGTCCCCGCCGCCATCGGTGAAGCCCCGGTCATAGGCGGCACGGCGTTCGCCGAGCGGTACGTCCGAGGGGATGCCGTCCGGGTAATGATGCGGCCAGCCCGCGTGTGCGGCATACCAGCCATCGGCATAGCGGCACGCACAATCCCAGACATAGCCATAGTCGTCGCGCCCCTGCAGGAGTGCGATGTCGCGATCGTCACCGCGTCCCTGCTCGACCTGGGCCTGCGTGAAGGCGAAGTTGGTCGCCTCGCGCTGTGCCCTGGTTTCGGCCGCGATCGCGTCGTTGACGACGCGCATCGCGGCGATCCTCTCGCGGCCGCGCGCCATGCGCGCTTCCACCGGCGCCTGTGCCGGCAGATCGGGGAAGTCGCGCCACGCGCGCGCGATGGCATCGGCATGGGCAGGCGTGCGGCCGCGTTCGAGCCAGCACGCAGGATCGGCCGGGTCGAACGGTGGTTCTACCGGCTGCGCTGCGGCGCTCATCCGTGGAAGGGCGCGGGCAGCGCCATCCATTGTGCCGCGTCGAACGCCGACAGATCGACCTCAGCCGCCTCGTCGCCCCGGCACACCGTGGCGCGGTCAAGCCCGACCAGACCGTCCGTCCGGTTCCAGAATGCGATCTCGCCCTCGGGACTGCGCACCGCGAGGACATGGCCGTCGATGCCGTCGTGGCGGTTTTCGGCACGCAGCAGCGCGTGCTCGAGAATCCCGGTCGTGCTGTGCCAGTCGATACCGTCAGCGGTGATGACGACGCACCCGCCTCCGAACTCGCCAGGATGAAGCCGGTCGCAGTCGCTCGACCACGCAAAGCCGCACGGCAGCGCGGAGGGACAGGCGATGCGGATCAGTTTGGCGACCGGCTCGACACCGAACTGGTCACCGGAGAACAGCGCCTGCACCAGGCCGTTCGCGTCGGGTTCGGACAGGTCGATCCGGCAGTCCAGGTAAGGGAAGCTCCAATCGTCGAACAGGTCGAGGAAGCTCTCGAACATGCTCGTTCCTTTCGGCGGGAACAGCGCATGGAAGGCGGTGCCGAGACTGTCGTAGCCGAGCGCGAGATCCTCGTCGGCGCCATTGGTGTCGAGGATGTCGACCGCGCGCTCGGCGAGCCGCAGCATGTTCGCCTCCCCGGCAGTGACGGTGAGCGCGAACGCGGCCTTGGTGTAGCTGTTGGCCATGGGGATTTCTCCATTTCGGATGGATCGGCGCCATGCGCCGTAAGTCTGCCGTTCAGGCGGATGCGGCGAGCCGTGCGCGGGCAGTCGCGGCCTCGGCGGGGAAGGCGGCGGCAAGGTTGGCATGAAGGACGGCGAAGTCGGCTACCGGGAAAGTGCCGTCGCAGGCAGGACGCGTCGTCATCAGCGCGCCGATGACGATGGCAGCGGTGTCGATATGATCGACGACCGGCACAGGTCCGGCGTAGCTGACCGGCGCGCGGAAACCCGCCTCGATCCAGGTGGCAAGCCCATCCTCAACGGCTTCGGCATAGGCTGACACCGCGGCGTCATCCTCATCGGTGATGCGCAACCCAAGCGTGCGGTAGCAGCCGAAGTCGTGGTGGTTGGCGATGGTCCTGAAGCGGCACCCTGCGGGCGGCGCGCCGTGGCGCGCGATCAGCGCGCAGCGATACGCCTCGATCTCGAGCGCATTCAGCGTGTCGAAGTCGGGCGACCGGCCGAGTTGCGCGCAATCTTCTTCGGCCGGACCGGCACCAAGGTCGATCGTGTAGGACATGGGGGGGGTTCTCCGTCGATCCAGTACCGGATCGACCATCCCTTCCCCCTCCCCTTCGCTACCCCGGGGCAGGCTGGATCAGCGGGTAATGAACCGCCTGGCAGCAAGCTGCGCTTCGCCATCCGATTGCCCGAGCGTCTTCAGCCGGTCGGTTTCGAGACGGATGGCAAGGTCGGATGGAAGGCTGGCCCAGCGCGACGCGATCGTCACCGCCTCGCGGGCGTTGGCAAGCTCGCCGATCGCGGTGCCGTGCCATGCCACGGTCTCTTCCTCGCCGGCGAGGTGGGGATGCGGACGCAGCACCTGTACGAAGAAGGTCTGCATCGGCCTGTCCCATCCGATGAAGACGGTGGACGCGCCATCGAGGCCGGGGAACTGGTGGCGGCTCATGGTGATAACCTCCTGGTCAGGCTGCAAGCGTGTTCCATTCAGGGTGCCACGGACGCGGCCTTGGCTCAAAGCGTAGGATGCCGGTGGCGAGGTGATGACCATCGGCCGCGCGTTTCTCCAGCCAGTCGCGGTAAAGGACGGCATCGGCAAGATCGCCGGCGAGCAGATCGTCGAGCATCGCGGACTGGCGGGCGATCTCGTCCGGGAGCGCGTGCCAGTCGAGCGCGTCGAGGAAGTCCTTGCGTCGCTCGAGGTAGCGGGTCAGCCGCGCGACCTCGGCACGCGCGGCGGCGATGGCGGGATCGATGTCCATGGGCGCTCTCCCGTCAGGCGGTCATCAGTGCCGGCAGCGCCACAGGCGCCGTCAGCTCGAGGTCGCGGCGGATGCGGCGCGCAAGCCGTTCGGGGTCGATGAGTTCGCGCATCGCGGCATAATGGTTGGGCGGACCCGCCGGATCGCGCGTCACGCCGGCACGGCGGTAGAGCAGTTCGCGACCTTCGCGCAGCCGCCCGATCGTCAGTTCGAGATGAAGATCGGACGTGCGCAGCACGATCTCACCCGCCATCGAGACCTCGCCGGGCAGCGAATGGATATCGAAGGCATCGGGCGCGACGTCGAGCGCGGCGGCAAGCCGGCGCAGCGCCTTTCGGCCATCGATATGGAAACGCTCCTTGGCGACCGCATCATAGGCAACGCCGCGGATCGCGAGCGACAGCAGCGGGGGGAAGCGTCGCAGTGCCGCCACGCGGTCGGCGCAGGTGCCGCGCAGCACGGTGTCGTCGGGGCGGGCGGCGCAGATGGCGGCGAGATGGCGGGCGAGCAGCACGATCGCGGGATCGCTGTTCGCATCGAGCCCGGCATGCCGGCAGTCCTCGATCGCCTTTTCGATCGCGTGGATCGTGGTCGGGATGGTGGTCAGCGCGCTGGGATCGAGCGCCTGCTGGTGGCGGAATGCGACGTCGAACATGGGGGGCGTCTCCGGGTCGGAAGCGCGACCATCGCGCTCGCCCTCCCGTCCCCTCTCCCCTCCGGTCGCCCTGCCGTTCGGCGTCAGCCGAAGGCGCGCATCAGGCTCATCATGCCGCCAAGTGCCGCGATCAGTACGACCTGGCTGCCGATGAGCCAACGGATCGTATCGTTCTTGGCCGACGCGATCTCGGTCCGCACCTTGGCCATCTCGGTATGCACCGTGGCGATCTCGGCCTTGAGATAATCCTTGGTGACCAGATCCTCGCGCGAGGTGACCATGGTGTCGCCAAGAATGGTCGCAATGGCGTCGGCGAGCGGCTTGGCCGCACCGGCGGTTTCGAGGTCGCGTGAAGCGCGGATGCTGTTGAACATGGTCGCCATCGTCGTCGATCTTTCTATCATATGGGTGAACGGTCGGGAATGCGCAAAGTCTCGCGTGCTCAGGCGGCCGGCACCCACTTTTCCATGTCGTCGCCCTGGCGCAGACAGACTTGGCAGGTGGTGGCATCATAGGTCGAGGCAAGCGACCAGGCCTGCGTCTCGCGGTCCCACACCGCGGCGGCATCCTTCACCAGGTCATCGCTGCCGCATTTGTCGCAGACCGGCGTCACGCATGGCGTACCGCGCGCGCGCAGCGGCTCGGCGCCGCAGATGCTCCAGTCACCATAAAGTGTACCGCCATGCGGCAGGCAGTCGCCGTCGAGCTGGATGGCGTGCTCACCATACCCGTCGTGGAAATGGATTTGGGCATCGGGAAAATGCTTTTCCATGACCTCGCGCGCGCCGCGCAGCTTCACGTCACTACCATAGGTGGTGTGGACGTAGCTGAGGGGGCCGATGGTGGGGCCTTCGCGGCCCCAGGTGTCGAGGTCCTGCTCGAGGGCATCGCGACCGTGGAAGAGGTGGAGATAGACGCTCATCGTCGGAATCCTTTCAGTCAGGGTAAAGCGCGACGGCACTGTCCGCTCGCGCGCAAGGCGACACGCGTTCAGGCGAGCGCGGCGACCTGCTTGGTGATGGGAGCCATGCTCTCGACCTGGACCGCGCCGAGGCTCTCGAAGGTTTCGACCTCGGTGCGCTCGGCATAGCGGGCCTTGTCGACCAGGCCGTAGCGTACCTCGCCGGTATAGTTGGCGAACCCCAGCGCATCGACGCCGGCAAGCTGGCGGAACACCACCCCGACCTTGCCCGTAGGCACCCAGTCGGCCCAATCGCCATAGGCGGCGGTCGAGACATAACCCCCGATGACGGCTTGATACGCGGCGCGCCGGCGCGAGACATTGCTGTCGCGCGGGGTCACCGCCTTGCCGGTGAAGGCACCATAGGCGTCAGGCAGCCAGTTACGCGCGATGTCGTGGGCGAGCGGCAGTTCGAGATCACGCAGCGGATCGCGGGTAGCGCGCCATTCAGGCTCGAAGGCGAGCATCACGCGGGTCCAGTCGACATCCTCCTCAGATGCGGCATCGTCACGCCGTAAAAGCGCGGGCATCGCCGATTGGCGCTCGTCGGAAAGCAGGAAACCGCCATGGCTGGCGGTGGTGACATGCCAGATGCCGGGAAGGCGCTGGTCGGCGGTCTGCAACGGTCCCCATGGGCTGTGGTCGGGACGTGGGGATGAAGCGAAGAGGGTCATGGCGGTCGGCTCCCTTGATCGGATACGCCCGTCTCCCCCCCCCTCCGCTCCCATGACCCGGTAATCGCGGTAATCGCGATGTTCGCCGTAATCGCGGTGTTCGCGGTTACCGCGAGGATCCGCGTGGCTCGCATGACAGGCGCTCGCCGCGCCGCCAGCGAGCCGGCTCGATGAAGCTGCCCTCGTGCGCGCCGATACGAGCCGCGACCGCGCGGTCATAGGCGGCGACGTAGCGGGCCGCGCGTGCGGGATCGGCCCTGAGATACCCGGTCACCGGCAGGGCAAGGCCCGCGGCGATCATCGTCTCGCCAAGGTCGCGGCCATCGACCGTAACCGTGCCGACCGGGCGACCGTAGCTGGCGCTCCCGGTCAGCCGGATCGTGGCCTCGCCCCCCTTGAGCATCCGGGCGGCACGGTCCTGCGCTGCCTTGCCGCATTGCCAGCAACCCGTGTTGCCTTGGCACCATTGCCGGCTCTCAAAGGCATCGGCGCCCGACAGGCGGATATCGATCGTGACGGTGTCGCCATCGAGCGCGCGGCCGCGTGCCGCGATGGTAGAGGCAGGCGATGCGGCATCGTTCGGGGCGGCTGCCGAACAGGCGGTGGCGAGCGCCAGCGCACCAAAGAGGGTCAGGCGCATCGGTCGAGCTTTCGCGGCTCAATGCCGGGATGGGCGACGTCGATGACCCGCCAGGGTTGCAACGGGTCGGACGTGGCGACGACGGCGACGTGCTCGCCGGCCTCGGTCAGGCGCACTGCGACGCGGACCGCGTTGGAACGGCAGCACAGCAGGCGGCGTAGCGGGGACAGGGCTTCGGACATGGCGGACCTCGTGATTTCGGTGCAGGTGTCGCATGACGGCGCGCTCACGCGAACAGCGTCTTGTGAACGCGGGTTTGCGGCAACGCCTGCCATGCCAGCGTGCGGACCCCTCGGATGTGGTAGAGGCCGAAGCCCTCGACCGGACGAAAGGCGATCCCGCGCCTGTGCTTCACCACGGTGAAGTCGGTGCCGTGATGGCCATCGGTAAAGGTAAGCGGTACGGCGAGGCGGATGCGCATGCCCTCGGTCAGCTTGCGGGCGCGCAGGCGCAGATTGGCAAGGCAGCGGCGTCGCCACTGGAGCGCGTTTTCATTATCGCTCGAAGTCAGCAGGCGCAGGATGCGTTCGGGGCAATCGTCCTCGCACGGCCCCATCGATTCCTCCATGTCCTTGTACCCGAAATGTTCTCCATCCTTGTTGCGCGGGTTCCAGCGTATCAGGCAGACGACCGCGAAGATCTCGCTACCCTTGCCGTCGGTCATGACCTGCGCCGCGGCGTAATAGGTGTTCATGCCGACGATCGCGCTGTCGAGGATGCGCAGCCCGGTGGCGGTGCCCTCGGGCTGTTCGCGCTCATAGGTGAATTGCGCGTCGAGATAGGCCTTGGGTGTCTCGTGTCCGCCCATCGCGTAGCGGCTCATGAACAACCATCCCATGACGGGTCTCCTTGTTGGGGGTGGAAAGGGTCAGGCCGCGATCGCGGCCGGTATTTCCGGTTCGCCTGCGGCGGGGGCTTTCTGCTCGCCTGCTGCGGGCGTCGAAAAGCCGCGCAGATAGGCGAACGCCTGTTCGGCCCTGGCAGCGGCGGTGAAGATCGCCGACGTGTCGGCGCGCATCACGGTCATCCAGTGCGAAACGTAGCTCGCGTGGCTGTCGTGGAGCGAGGTCGGCAGGCCGAGGTCGGCGCAGATCATGCTCGCGGTCAGTTCCGCGGTGAGTTCTTCCATCGCGTACGCACGGTCGCCGAAGCGTTTGCCGAAGGTGCGCGCGAGCCGCGCCGGAGCGCCCGACCAATGCGCCGTCTCATGGCCCCTGGTGGAGGCGTAGGCGTCGCCCGATGCAAAGCTGCCGGGATGCGGCAGCTGGATGCGGTCGGTGCCGGGGCAGTAATATGCTTCGTCCCCGCCGTGGCGTACCCTGGCCGGGATCGCGGTGAAGAAGGCATCGATCGCGTCCTGCCGCTGCGAGAGCAGGGCCGGCGTCGGGGGAACGTCACGCGGATAATACCAGGCCGGCAGGCCGTCGATCTCGTCTGCATTGTAGACGGCGTAGCTGCGCAGGAAGCGGATGAAGCGCGCCGCGCTCTCGCCGGTGAGCATGGGTTGGCCGGGCTTCCTGAATACCGAGGCGTAGATCGACATGGAGGGACAGGCGCCCGGACGGATGCACCCTCCCAATTCCCCGGCCTGGCGCGCGGTCATCCAGTAGCGGCTGCGATAGCCGCGCATGTCGGCAGTCGCCCACAACCAGAGCGTATTGATGCCCGAATACGGTGTGCCTTCGTGGCGCAGCGGCCGTCCGCCCTCGCCGGTCAGCGACCAGCTCCGCGCCCATGGCAAGATGCCGGCCTCGAGCCGGGCCAGGATCGTAGCGGTGACCTCGCCCGCGATGTCGCGGACGGACGGGATGCGGGACATGGGACAGGTCTCCGGTGGGTGCGGCAGGGCAGCGGTCCGGCTCGGGCCGAAATGACACCGCAAGGCGGGGGGCTGCGAAGGGCGCAGGTGTCGAAACAGCATCGCCGGCAGTTGCGCACTGCCGGCGATGCCGTGTGCCGGTCATTCGGCCGCGACGATCTCGATCTCGTCATTGGCGGCGTCGTTGATGTTCGCCGCGTCATCGTCGGGATCGTTGCCGATGAGGTCGGCGATATCGATGTCGTCCCCGATATCGTCACCGGCATCGTCATCGTCATCGATGCCGGGATCCTGCGACACGATCAGGTCGGCAAAGCCCGCATCGGCGTCGTCGTTGTTCCCGGTGTCAGCATCGTCGGCCTGGTCGAGGAAGCGCATCGCGTTCGGCACCCAGGCAAGCGCCGCAGCCTTCACCTCGGCCTCGACGATCGCTTCGCCGGCGAACAGCTTCTCGCAGCTTGCCGCGATCTCGGGCTTCTTCTGGCTGGCATGGCGAGCCGACAGCGCCGGTCCGCCAACCTCATCGAGCAGCGACAGGAGCACGCCCTTCGACACCCGGTCGAAGAAGTTCTCCGCCGTCGGCCGCCACCAGGTTGCCACATCGATGTCGAGGATCGTGGCAAGCCGGTTCTGCAGCGCGTTCTGCTTCGCCGTGTAGCCGTCCTTTGCCTCGAAGGATGCCGCCACGATCCACGCCAGCCACGCGGTCTTCGCCTCGTCGCCAAGTGCCCGGAACGCCTCGAACCGCCCGATCGTCGCTGCTCCGCTGCTCGACTTGTCGCAAGCCTCCGTCCACGACGCATCCAGCCCGTCATAGGCTTCAGCCAGATAGTCGCGCGCACGGGTCGCCGGCACGCTCTTTGCCAGCATCGGATCCTGCGGGTGGCTCGCCCGGATCGTGGTGCCGCTGTGCGAGAGCATGTTCACCCGCCCGTCGATCATCGCGAACAGCAGATAGTCGAGCGCCAGCGCGGGATTGGCGAGGATCGAGGCCGCCAGCACGTCGCGCCGCTGCACCGTGAGCTGGTCGTACAGTACCTGGCTGAGCGCCTTGCCACCGGGAGCCTCGGCCTCGGGCGCGACCGGCGCCGCGGCCGACCGCCCCGTCGTCACCGGACCCTCCTCGATGTGGAAACCCCGGGGTGCGCGTTCACCGCCATCCTCGCCGGCTTTGTCTTCATCGCCATCGGCGTCGGGCTCGATCGCGACGACCCGGATCGGGGTTTCGCTATAATAGGTCGTGTCGAGCGTGGTGGTGCCGTCGCGGCCGAGCAGCAGGAAGGTGCCGACCTTCTGCTTCAGTTCGTCGGGCAGGATCTGCGGGCGGTCGTGGATCTCCTGCGCCTCGTCCGAGAGCGTCTCATGCTCTTCCTCGAGCGCGGCATAGGTCGCCTCGTCCTCGTCACCCTCGACGCCCTGCATCGCGTCCTCGATTTCCTCGAGCCGCGTCGCGATCGTATCGAGCCGTTCGGCCTGCTCGAGCGTCAGCGGGAGCGTCGGGAGGTGGATGCGATGCAGGTCGCGCGCCGCTTCCCAGGTGCTGGTGCCGGCGATCGGGCGGACCCAGGCCAGCCCCTGTTCCTCGCCCAGGCGCAGCGCCTCGGCTTCCAGCTTCGCGGCCGCCAGTGTCTGCGCGATGCCGGGATCGACCCAGCGATCGCCGTCGTCGCTGAACAGATCGTTCTCGACCTTGCCCCCGGCCGCGACATAGGCAGCCTCGCCGACGTAGCGCGCAACAGGTTCGCTCGACTTCATCGTCTCGTTGGCGATAATCCGCCGGATCGAGTCCGCGCTCTGGTAGCTCTGGTTGCCATAGGCCTGCCACACCATCAGCTGGCGGTCCTGGCTCGCCGTCGAGGCATACGCCTTGGCGATATCGAGGCTGATCCGCCGTTCGGCGAGCGCGGTGAAGATCGGCTCGGCCAGATCGGCGAGGCGCAGCCGCCCTTCCACGAAGCGGCGCGTGATGCCGAAGCGCCTGGCCACGCCGTCGATATCCCCGCCCGTGCCCATGAAATGCTGAAACGCGCGGCATTCGTCGGCCGGGTTCATCGCCAGCTTCTGGAAGTTCTCGGCAAGCGAGGTTTCCGACAGCAAGGCATCGCTGCCCGACAACACCAGCACAGGCACGTCATAGGACGCGGCATCGATGTCGCCGCGTTGTGCCAGCAGTTCGAGCGCGCGCAGGCGCCGGCTGCCGGCGATGACCGCGAAGGTGCCGCGCGGCTTTTTCGCCGGCGTCACGATCAGGTTCTGGATGAGCCCGCGCGCCGCAATGTCAGCGGCCAGTTGCTCGATAAAATCCTCGCCCGCCTGGCGGACGTTGATCGGCGACAGCACCAGCTTCGCCAGCTTCACGCTCTGAATGGTCATGGAGGACACTCCTTCTCGCGCCCGGACCAAATCCCGGACACAAGAACTCCTCCCCCTTCCCTCCCTGATCCCGGGATTGACCCGGGAACCCGTGCATCAGGGCACCGGCTGTCGTCAGTCCTTTGCCAATGCGGCAGGCTTCTCCCCTCGACGATCGATCCACCATTTGGCATCCGTCATCATTGTCAGGCGCTCGATGCTGTCCGGCGATGCCGTGCGCAGCACGGCGAGCTTCTCGGCCCGGATGGTCGTCGCCCATGCCACTTGGCGTTGGCTGCCGATAAGATCGGGGAGACCAAGGTCGGCGACCCCTGCGAGGGCCGCCTCCGCCCTGGCGGCTGACACCTCCGTGTAGCATGCCTTGCATTTGCGGCGGGCAAGTTTGGTGGCCTCGCGTTCGGTGTCGAACGTCGATAGTCCATAGACCTGGTGTGTGGCGACGTGACCGCAGGCGTGTGTGATTTCCCGTTCCATGGCGGTGTCCTATCATAGCGGTCCAGGGCGAACACCCGCCTGCGCCCAGCACGACTCCGGCAGTGCCGCTCAAGCAACCTTGAGGATCCGGGCCAGCACGGTTTCGGCATCGTTGGCGGGCACGAACACGCGGGTCTTGTACGAGATGATCTCGGTGAAGCAGCCAAGCGACTTCAGCCAGGGAAGCTGGGTCGCCGGCGCATCCACGATCTCGACACGCGAATTGCCGTTCACGAGCGAGCGTTTGAGCGTCATCGCGAACGGGCGGGTCACCTCGACGCTGCGACCCGACAGCACCGAGCGCGCGATCGCATCGACCGGGAGGTCATCGGGGGTCACCAGTCCCAGCTTGGTATAGAGTTGTGCGACATGGGTGTCGAAGACGAGCCGGCCGAGCCAGCTATTGCCGGCATTATCGACGATGCGATTGACCGCCATATGGTCGGAGGGCAGCGCCGACCAGATCGGCAGCAGTAGCCCCGTTGCGAGCCGGATCGTCTCGATCTCAGGGGTAACCAGCGCCTCGGCGACTTCGATTTCCCAGAGCGTCGCGAACGTATCGTGGTCGATCACTTCCCATGCGGTTTCGCCAAGTTCGGCCTCGCGCAGATACTCGCGCCGGCACGGCCGCTGGAGTTCGAGCCGCGCGATCGGCAGCCCGTCATCGTCCATCCAGGCGCGTGCCTTGCTCATCAACGCGACGCGTTCGGACTTGGCGTTGCGCACGAAGCGGGCAGTGTCGTCCCAGCGGGCGAAGTCGAGAACGCGTTCGAGCGTGAGCGGGTTCTTCCTTCGCTCGGTTTCGATGGTGAGGAGGTGTGAGGTCGCGCCGCTGCGCGGATCGGTGCGCAGCACGACATCATCGATCAGCGCCGCGCGCTCGACCATGATCGTCTCGACGCCGACATCGAGCGTACCGGCCTGGCGGGCGGCGGCAACGCGGGTCTCGACCAGCGTCAGGAACTCCTCAAAGATCGCGTTCTGCAACGCGATCGGCAGCGCCAGCAGGCGGTTGAGCCACCGCGGGATCGGAGGAAGATCATCCTTGAGCACGCCGTCGCTGTCGTGAAGTTCGAGGCCCGTGCGGCGGGTGAAGTCGTCGAGCGAGATGCTGGTCAGCTTGCCGCGGTTCAGGAGGTGGAACCAGGTAACCAGCGCATCCTTGGCATAGTCGCTCTCGAGATTGTCGGCCGGATCGAACAGGTTCTGGCCACCTGTCTGCCGCTGACCGCGGGTGAGCGCGCCAAGGCTGTCGAGCCGCCGCGCTATCGTCGAGGTGAACCGCAGCTCGCCCTTGCAGTCGGTCGTGACGGGGCGGAACAGCGGGGTCGATGCCTGATGCGTGCGGTGGGTGCGTCCCAGCCCCTGGATCGCGCGATCGGCGCGCCAGCCCGGCTCCAGCAGGAAGTGGACGCGCTGCTCGCGGTTCACCGCGTCGAGACTTGCATGGTAGGAGCGGCCGGTGCCGCCGGCATCGGAGAAGATCAGGATGCGCTTGGCCCCGGCCATGAAGGCGGCGCTGTCCGCCTGCCCTGAGCGCGCGGTGCGGCTCTCGATCTTCTGGCGCCCGTCGGCGCCGGTCACGAGCCGTCGGGTCCGTCCGGTCACCTCGGCGACCGCATCGGTGCCGAAGCGGTCGATGACGGCATCGAGGCCCGACTGGATCGGGGGTAGCGCGCACAATTGCTCGATCAGGGCATCGCGCGCGGCTTCCGCATCTGGGTTGTGAACCGGATTGCCATGCTCGTCGCGCATCGGCCGCGACCGGACATTTCCGCTATCGTCGGAATAATTCTCCTGCTGCTGCGTCGGGAAAGCGCGCATCAGATAGTCGACGACATATTCGACCGGGCTGAGCGAGATGTCGAGGTCGGCGCGTTCTTCCGGCGTCAGGCTCGAGAGCCGGCGGTCGAGGATGGCTTCGGCCGTGGTGACCAGTTGGAGAACGACCGACTGACCGGCCTTCAGATGCTCCTCGACCGCGGCGATGACGGTCGGCAGCTTCATCGCGAGCAGCACCTGGCCGAAGAAGCGCTGCTTGGTCGATTCCAGACGGCTGCGTGCCGATGCCTTTGCGCCGCTGTTGAGGGTGGAGCCATCGAGACTGTCGACCACCCCGGTCAGCGCCAGCGCCTCTTCCATGTTCCGATGGATGATCTCCCAACCCTGAGCATATTGGTCGTAGATCGCAATCTGTTCGGGGGTGAGCGTATGGCGCAGCACGTCATATTCGACCCCGGCGAAGCTCAGCGCGCGGGCGATGTAGAGGCCGAGCGCCTTCAGGTCGCGCGCCACCAGTTCCATCGCGGCGATGCCGCCCTGTCGGATCTGGCTGATGAACGCGGTGCGGTCGGCAAAGGCGGTTTCGGGTCCCCACAGGCCGAGCCGCACCGCATAGGCGAGGTTGTTGACGTCGGACGCGCCCGTCGCCGAGGCGTACAGGACGCGGGCGAGCGGTAGGTGGTTCTGGAGCAGGACGCCGCAAATGCCCTGCTGCGACCCTTCGGTCTTGCCAAGCGCGCCTTCGCCGCCCGCGACACCGCCCATCTCATGTGCCTCGTCAAAGGCGATCACCCCGTCGAAGTCGGGACCGGCCCAATCGAGGATCTGCTGGAGGCGGGTGCTGTCGGCTCGAGCGGAGCGCAGCGTCGGATAGCTGACGAACAACACGCCCTCGTCGAGCGTGATGGGCTGATCGATCTTCCAGTTGGAGAGCGGCTGCACGTCGCCGGTGAGACCGCCAAGCGCGGTCCAGTCACGCCGCGCGTCATCGAGCAGCGGCTCGTTCTTACTGACCCAGATGTGGCGGCGTCTGCCCGACAGCCAATTGTCGAGGATGCACGCCGCGACCTGCCGCCCCTTGCCGGCGCCGGTGCCGTCGCCGAGGAAGAAGCCCTGCCGGTACTGGCGGCCGTCGTCGGTATCGAGCGCGAGGCCGACGCCTTCCTTGTCGGGGCGGAATCTGCCGGGCAGCATCCGGGTCCAGGCGTGGCCGGCATAGACGACGGTCTCGAGCTGGGAGGCCGATAGCAGCCGTTCGGTGACCGTGCGTTCGGGCAGGGACGGAACATGGGTCGGGACCGGCATCGGGATTGATCCCATCGCAACAGATTCAACCAGCGCGGTCGGATGCTCGCCGGCGGCCGTGAAGGCGATCCGGCTTGGGCGGTAGGGCAGATAGACGCCGGCCTGATCGCCAAGCGGTGCCGGTGTGTCCAGCGCGGCATAACCGACCGGCAGCACGTCGTTGCGCCGCGGAGCGTGGACCGGGCGTGGCGGCGCGGATCGGGTGACGCGCGCTGCGCCGAACATCGAGACGCCGGGGACCGGCGCGCGAAAGGTGAGTTTCGGGGTATCGGCGAGTGCGAGCCGTGGCGGCACGCTCAGCGCCGGCACCAGGTCGGCAACCGATGCGCGCTGGATGGTGACGGGAGGCGCGCCGCCTGCGGCCTTGTCGATGACGTAGAGCCGGACCGCGATATCGGTGCCGTGCTTCCTGTAGCAATGCTCGAGCCGGATCGAGGTGCGGACCGTCACGCCGGTCAGCACGGTATCGAACGCCTTTTGCATCCTGGCCGAGGGTGCGAACCAGTCAGGCATGATCGCGACGACGCGGCCGCCTTTGCGGACGCGGCGCAGCGCGGCCTGGAGGTGGCGCACTGCTGCGAGGTCGTCGACGCCCCGCCCGACGCTGCGGGAAAAGGGCGGGTTCATGACGATGACCGAGGGTTGGGGTAGATCCGCATGATGGCTGACCAGCGCGGCGCCGTCATGCCCGGTGATGGTGGCTGAAGGAAAGATGTCGGCAAGCCGCGCGCGGCGTCGCGGATCGATCTCATTGAGCTGCAACGCCGCGTAAGCCGGCATCTGCGCCGCGAGGAGGCCGTTGCCGGCGCTGGGTTCCAGCACGACGTCTTCGGCGTCGATCGCCGCCAGCAACACCACGATCGCAGCGATATCGGCCGGCGTCGAGAATTGCTGGAAGTCGATCTGTTCCTCGCTGCGGACGGTCTGGGTGGGCAGCCGCTCCATCAGCGCCGATGCGTGGGCGACATCGATCAGCGACGTCATCGACCAGGACGCCGCCGCAAGATGCAGCGCGACGGCATGTTCCAGCATCTCGAAGCTGTCGCGCTGGGTCCAGCACCCCTCGGCGTCGCTGCCGCCAAATGCGGCCGTCATCGCACTATTGAGGTCGCGGCGCGTAACGGGAGCATTGCCCGCGACGACGGGGAGCAGCCGGTGCGCGGCGACATGCGCAGGGATGACGGCAGGCCGTGCGGCCAGATCGAGAAGGTCGGTCATCGAGGAAACTCCGTCAGGATCGCTGCCCGTCCGGCAGCTCAGCCTCCCCCCTCTCGCTCCTCTCCATTGCACCCAGGGCCGTCCGGCAGCGCCGGTGGCTGAAACCGGAACCTGGCGACGCCTCTGCGCGATTGTCTGATGTTGTGTTGAAGAGGAGTCACACGATGGGCGAGTTCACTGACAAGGCGAAAGCGGCGGGCAACAAGCTCGTGGGCAGCGCCAAGGAAGCGATCGGCAACGCGACCGATAACGAGCAGCTGGCGGATGAGGGCGAGGCGCAGCAGACCAAGGGCACCGGGCAGGACGTCAAGGGCTCGGTGAAGGGCGCGCTCGGCGACGATATCTAGTTGTAGGCGCTTGCAATCGTAGCGGCGTCTGCTCGCAAACAGCCGGTTTTCTGCTCACGCTCTCTGCCACTGGCGGGTGGCATCCTGCTCGAATTATCTGCCAGCGTGCTCGCCATCATCCGGGGCTGCTCGCAATCGGACATGGCTGCTCACATTATCCGCTCCGGGCGGATGCTAAAGGCGGGTTCATTGCACGGGCGGGATCGTCCCATTTCTCCGTCTCCAACCGGCCATTTCGGGAAGGAGCAATCGGGAACATATTTTGGGAAAACGGCTATTTCCCTACCGTCCGGTGCGCCTTGCGACCGTCAGCCGTCTCCCTGAACCTTCCCAAACGAGACGGTGCCGTTTCGCTGGCTCCTCGCGCCAGCATTTCAATCTACAGAACTGGAGGTTGTTTCTATGATGTTCTCGATAGTGGCGAGGCGCCGATCTGGATGCTAGCGTGCCGCGGAAGGGCAAATCGTGGTAAACAATGACTGATCTTGGAGCGCGTGAGCAGCGGCGTTTGGCGGCGCTCGCAAAATTCGAGGTAATGGACACCCCGCGAGAGTCGGCTTTCGACGAGCTGGCCGAGCTGGTCGCCGCGATTTGCGAGGCGCCGATCGGGGTCGTGAATCTGATCGGGGAGTGCCGCCAGTTCTTTAAGGCAGAGGTGGGTCTGGGGGTTCGCGAAACGCCGCTGGATACGTCGTTCTGCGCGCACGCGCTTTTGGAGCAGGATTTCCTCCTTGTTCCCGACGCGACGGCCGATCCGCGGTTTGCGTGCAACCCCCTGGTTACCGGCGAGCCTCACATCCGCTTCTATGCCGGTGCACTGCTAAAGACGGACGACGGACTTCCAATCGGGACGCTGTGTGTGCTCGACTACCAGCCGAGGCAATTGTCGGACGTACAGATACGCTCGATCCGCGTCCTGGCTCGACAGGTCATGGCGCAACTCGAACAACGTCTTGCGGCACGGCAGGTCGCCGCATCCGAGGCGCGGCAGCGCGCCATCATGGACAGCGCTCAGGATTTCGCGATCGTCACGACCGATCTCGATGGCCATATCGTTGAATGGACTTCCGGCGCGAAGAACGTGCTTGGCTGGTCAAGGGACGAAGTGATTGGAAAGAGCGCTTCGATCCTGTTCACCGACGTAGATATCAGCGCCGGCAGGCTGGCATTGGATCTGGCGCAAGCTCACGACGAAGGCCGAGCGTCTGTTGAGCATTGGATGGTTCGCAAAGACGGGAGACGCATACTGGCCGTCGATGTGACGTCCCCATTGATGGACCAGCACGGCCAACATGTCGGCTATGTGAAGGTGCTGCGTGATCGCACCGAAGCGCATGCCGCGAGCGAAGCCCTGCGGGAGGTGGAAGCCCGCGCCACCGGCAGGTTGCAGGCCAATGAGGAGAAATGGCGCACCCTGTTCAAGACGCTCGAAGAGGGTTTCATCCTCGCCAGAGTCGTGCGCGATGCAGACGGCAGGATCTGCGACTGGCGGTATGAGGAAGTGAACGACGCCTGGTATAGCCTGGTGGGTATCGAGCGGGGCACGGCGATCGGAAAGACGATGCGCGACCTCTTCCCGGGAATTGAGGACGTATGGGTCAACGAGTTCGCCGAGGTTGTCGATACCGGCGAAGCCAAGCGCTTTACCCGTCAGTTCGGAGGGCTGGATCGTTGGTATGACGGGGTGTGCCAACCCATTGGGGAGGATCGGTTCACCGTCATTTTCCTCGAAGTGACGGATCGCATCCGCGCCGAGAAAAAGCGCGAGGCGCTCACCGACATCGGGCACGTTCTGTCGGAGTCATCCGATATGGAACATGCGATCGATCAGGCGACGGAGATCGTGGCCAAGACGCTCGGCGTGGTTCGGGCTGGGTACGGTACGCTGGATGCAGACGGGGAAATGATTACCGTGCCGGAGCACTGGACGGCGGATGGCTGTCCCCGGCTTGTCGGTCAGTACCGCGTCGATGATTATGGTGACTACGCTATCGACCTCCGGGCTGGTCGTCCCGTCGTCATTCCCGATGTGCGGTATGATCCACGAACATCGCCTCGAGCGGACATTTTCGAAAGCCTCGCCGTTCGAACGATGATCAATCTTCCGGTGGTGGGGAATGGTCGAACCGTCGCGATCTTCTTCGTGAACGATAACGTTCCGCGCCAATGGACGACGCAGCAGGTGGCATTCGTCGCAGAGGCGGCCAGTCGTATCCGGGTTGCGATTGAGCGCCGCCGGGCAGAACAGGACCTGCGCGAAAGCGAAAGCTTTATGCGCAGCGTTCTTGCTGCCTCGACCGATTGTATCAAGGTGCTCGACCTTAACGGCGATCTCACCTTCATGAGCGATGGCGGCATGAAGGTGATGGAGATCAGCGACTTCAACGCGGTCAAAGGCTGCTTCTGGCCGAGTTTTCTGAAGAATGACGGCGTTGGTCTGGGCAAAGAGGCGCTTGCAGCGGCAAGAGCGGGTCGATCGGCCCATTTCGAGATCGCAGCTGACACATTCCTGGGCACCCCGAAATTCTGGTCGGTGTCGGTTTCGCCCATCTTCGGCGAGAACGGCGAGGTGGTGCGCATCCTGTCCGTATCGCGTGATCACACGACTTTGCAGGAGGCGCGTGAGCAGCAGCTCCTGCTCAATGGCGAATTGAGCCATCGATTGAAAAACGTCTTGTCCATCATCCAGTCGATTGCCAACCAGACGCTGCGTGATGCGGTGACACTGGAGGATGCCTCTGCTGCCTTCTCATCACGTCTGGCATCCTTGGGCCGGGCGACGGATGTGCTGACCGCGACATCGTGGGAAGCGTCGGACCTTGATACGGTCTTGGAAGCCGGCTTGGCGGCCGTTGCCGATAAGCGGGACCGGATCGCGATCAATGGCCCCGCGGTGCGTCTCAATCCGCAGTCGGCACTCGCCCTCACGCTCGCAATCCACGAGCTGGTCACCAACGCGCTGAAATACGGTGCCCTGAGCAACCATACCGGCACCGTGACGTTGACGTGGGAGGTGAGTGGATATGACGCAAACCCAGAGTTCACCTTGCTATGGCAGGAGCGCGACGGTCCGACCGTCTCGCCCCCCACACGCAGGGGCTTTGGAACGCGGCTAATCGAACGTTCGCTGCGATCGTACTTCAGGGGCGAGACGGTGTTGAGCTACCCGCCTGAAGGTGTCGAATTTCGGATCAAAGCGCCGTTAGTCGGTGCAGGCGAATTGGTAACCGCGTAATGGGTCAGGCAATTCCGCCACGGGCAATCCTCATCGTTGAAGATGAGGTGTTTATACGTCACGATCTGATGGATTTTTTCAGCGACCGTGGTTTTATTGCGTTTGAAGCTGAGGACGGCGACGAAGCGATCAAGATCATAGCCGATCATCCCGAGATTGGAATTGTCCTGACAGACATCCAGATGAAGGGATCGATGGATGGTCTGCGACTTGCACGCTACGTTCGTGATAGGTACCCGCCAATGCTGATCGCGGTTGTCTCCGGTAACGTCCGTCCTTCACAAGCTGACCTGCCGGAACACTCTTTCTTCGTCGCCAAACCTTTTGACCCTCGATACGTGCTGTCAGAGATTGATCGGCTTAGTTCCTGATTTCCGCAGGCGAGGGGTACCTGGGAGAACGCTCCTATCCCGGAATACCATCGTTTGAGGGAAAGGGGGTGACCGCCGAGGAGTGGTGATTATGAGCAGCCCCCACCGGGTGGTCCGGGTTGATAGTTAGTGCATTGTCGTCTCCGCCGCCATTGCCGGTCGGAGGTGGAGCGAAGCGGAACCGGAGGCCGGCAATGGCGGTGTCGCCGCTTCCGGGGCGGGTGGTCGATAGCCGAGGCTGCTGTGCGGTCGGACAGTGTTGTAGTGACGCCGCCACGCCTCGATCAGCACCCTGGCTTCAGCGAGGGTGTAGAAGATCTCGCCGTTCAGCAGCTCATCCCGCAGCGAGCCGTTGAAGCTCTCGTTGTAGCCGTTCTCCCATGGCGAGCCCGGGGCGATGTAGAGCGTCTTCACGCCGATCTGCCTGAGCCAGGTCTGGACGGCGGCGGCGATGAACTCGCTGCCATTGTCCGACCTGATATGCGCGGGCGGACCACGCTCGATGAACAACTCGGCCAGCGCTGCCAGTACGTCTTCGTGTTTGAGCTGGCGCGCGACGACGAGTGCCAGGCACTCCCTGCTCGCCTCGTCGATAATGGTAAGGATGCGGAACTTGCGTCCGTCATGGGTGCGTTCCTCGACGAAGTCGTAAGCCCAGACATGCCCCGGATACTCCGGCCGCAACCGGATGCACGAGCCATCGTTCAGCCATAACCGGCCGCGTTTCGGCTGGCGCTGCGGCACCTTCAGCCCCTCGCGTCGCCAGATCCGTTCCACCCGTTTATCGTCTAATCGGTCAAGCCGTTTGCCAAGGTGCTCGTAGTCGATCTTCTTTTGCGCATCGTTGTCGTCTTCGAGGTCAGGACGGGTCCAGCCTCAGCATGGCGCCAGATCGCCGGCCTCTCGATGTGGTTCCCGTGTTCCAGATGGTCACGAAGCGGGTCACGAGATGGCCGTGGCCGCACCCTGGCGGGGCGGCAGCTCGGAAAGCAGATATCAGGCCATGGCAGTCACCTTTGGGTCAAAGCCTCGCCCGTCGATCCACATCCGGTGGAGGATCACCGCCAGCTTGCGGGCCAGCGCAACGCGCGCCTTCCAGAAGCCCGATCTCCGGCCGATGGCGGCAGCCCAGTCCTTCAGCGCCGACGCCTGCGAGGTCCGCGACAGCATGACATTGGCCGCTTCGAACAGCAGCTTGCGGGTGAGACGATCTCCGCACTTGGAGATGCGGCCGTTGATGTCGACCTCGCCCGACTGGTAGCGACGCGGAGTGAGACCGAGATAGGCGCCGACATCCTGCGAGCGTCGGAACCGGTGAGGATCCTCGATGGTGGTCATGAAGCTGACGGCCGTCAGCGGTCCGACGCCGGGCATCGTCATCATCAAGCGGCAGGCGCCGCTTTGCCGGGCAACCCGGGCGAGCTGCTTGGCAATGGCAAGCTGTTGCTCCCGCAATGTGCTCAGCATCGCCAGTAGGCTCTCGAACAGTGCGGCGACCACCGGATCGTCCGGCAGCGTTGCCCGGACCTGACGTTCGAAGGTGCCACCCTTCCCGGGTCCGACCAGAATGCCGAAAGTCTTCGCCAGGCCGCGTATCTTGTTGATGAGCGCGGTGCTCATGCCGACCAGCTGGTCTCGCGTGATCAGGAGCGCACGCAACCGGTGCGTATCCATCGAGCGAACAGCGACCGGCCGGTACCAGCCCGAGCGGACCAGCCGTGCCAACCCAAACGCGTCGTTGCGGTCCGTCTTGTTCATCTGCAGCTTCAGCGCTGCCGCAGCATGCCTGGCATGAAGACACACCACCGGCAGCTCTCGCTCGGTCAATGCGTGCCACAACCACACGGTCATCGGGCCCGTCTCGATACCGATCCTCACGGCTCCTGCGGCCCTCCGCGCCAGCACGGCCGCAATAGCGTCCGGGTCCGTTCGCGACTTACCGTCCCATATGCGATCGCCCGTTTCGTCCACGACGCAGATCGCGGTCTCCTTCATCGACACATCTAGGCCAACATAGCAGGTCATCTTCCGTCCTCCTCTTCAGGGGACGACAGGCTATCCCAACGAGCACCGCTCCTGATTACGCCATGTGGTTCACCGACCAACCCGCCGCATGCAGCAGCGCCGTCACCCGGCGATAGCCGTAGCGCCCGTACTGCCTGGCAAGGGCGATGATATCCTCGGTCAGCGCCTCTTCGTCATCTGCCCCGAACGGCACCTTGCGCTGCGTCGACCGGTGCTGACCCAGCATGATCTCAACCTCACGTAGCTTCCCGATAATCTCCTCGGGCTTGTGCTTCTTCGCAGGCATTCGTCGTCCCTTCCTTGGTCCAGACTGTAATAGTCGATGGACCACTCAGAAGGGGGCAGCTCAGACCGGCACATGGTAGTGCGCGGCAGGGTCGGTGACGCGGAACACGGGATCGATCTCGGGGAAGAATGGCACCGCCTTCGCATCCGGGTAGCCTGCCATGTCGAACAGCAGCTTGTAGGTGCGCGGCGCGAACTTCGACGGCTACCTACCCGACGCCGATATCTCGGTTGAAACCGGGCAAACCTATAGTCCTGCATGACGATCTGGCATCTTGCATCACCGCGAGCAGCTATCGAAACCGGCGTTTATCACCTACAGTCCTGCAAGGCAGGGTCGCCGGTCCTGCGAAACCGATGGTGGGGGTGCCGTTGCGACCTGTGTCAGCTGCGATCTGTGTTCCGGTCCGCAACGAGGAGACTGCGTTACCGAAGTTGCTGGAGGCGATCGAGCGACTGGACCTGGGCGACGTCGAGGCTGCCGTGTTCTTCCTCCTTGATAATTGCTCGGATGCGAGCGAGCAGGTAATACTCGAGCATGCTGGTCGCATGGCCCTTCCGTTCACGGTGGCTCAGGGAGACCCGTCCCCTGATGCCAATGCCGGTCGTGCACGCCGGGCCGCCATCGCCCTCGGCCTGCATCATGCGGCGAGCACGCCCCACGGTATTCTCCTGACGACCGACGCCGACAGCCAGCCCCGTGCCGATTGGGTCAGGGCGGCACTGCAGGGCCTGGCCTCGGCCGACCTTGTCGCCGGGCGAATCGTCCGGATCGCAGCGGAGCGGGATCCGGTGCAGGGGAGGGTCGAGCGCTACCTCGATCGGCTTCACGCCTACCGACGATCGGTCGACCCCGTTCCGTGGGACAGTCCGACCGGCTCCCACTGCTCGGGAGGCGCCAACATGGCCTTCCGACCCGGAGCCTATCAGGCGCTGGGTGGCTTCCAGCCGGTGCCATGCGGCGAGGACGCCGCCCTGCTCGACGATGCCGGGCGCGCCGGGTTTCGCGTGCGCCGCGATCCCGGCATGGTGGTTGCGACCTCCTCACGGAGGCTCGGCCGGGCGCCGGGCGGCATGGCGGCTGCGCTCACTGCCATCGACCATCACGGGGCACCCTCAATGCCGCATCCCCGAGGGGCGGCATGGCAATACCGACAGCAGGCGGAGGCGCGCCGCATTTGGGCCGGGCTCCCCGATTCCTTTGTCGCAGCTCGCTTCGGCGACCGTATCGGATTGACCGGTGACCATGTGATCGGCGTCGCGCGCGACTGCCCCAACGCAGAGGCGTTCGCCATGCGTGTCGTGCCGGCGCTGCCCGATATACCCGACGTCACCCTCGCCGAGGCCGAGCATGCCCTGGCAACGCTCGAGCACCAGCTTTGCGAGCAGGCGGTATGACGACGACCAAAGCTCTGCGCCATGCGATCGTCGCGGCAGGGTGGGTGACCGACCCCGCCGGCGATCCGACGACGCCCGAGGCATATCTGGACCTGCTCCGCCCTCTTTACGCTGCGGGACGCCGGGATCTCCCCATCGGGCGCCTGCTGGAGGGGCATGTCGATGCGGTGCAAATCGTGTTTCGATACGGCACGTCGTCCCAGGTCGCTGCGTTGCGGGCGCGGATCGCTGCGGGAGCGATGCTGGGTGTGTGGAATGCGGGCCTGCCGGGTGAGTCGCTGGTGCTTACCGGCGGACGGCTGACCGGCGGCAAGGGCTATGCATCGGGGGCGGGGATACTGACTCACGCGCTGGTAACCGCGGATAGCGAACGCGGGCCGCAGCTGCTCCTGCTCGACCTGGATGCCGATCCGCCTGCCATCGATCGGGAGTGGTGGCAGACGATCGGCATGCAGCGCTCGGAGACACATCTGGTGCGCTGGTCCGGCTCTGTGATCCGTGAAGACGGCCGTATCGGCGAGCCCGGCAGCTATGCGCGGGAGCCGTTCTTCAGCGGAGGCGCGCTGCGCTTCGCCGCGGTTCATGCCGGGGGCATCGCCGGCCTGCTCGATGCAGTGCGTGACCACCTGACCACCCACGAGCGCGCTTCCGATCCGTTCCAGGCATCGCGCCTCGCCGACCTGTTCCTGCTTGCCCAGGGTGCAGCGGCGAGCATCCGCGACACGGCGGGCGCCTGGTTCAGCGGGACGGATGCGGAACGCCTCGCCCGGGTGTCCGCTGCGCGGCTATCGATCGCCGGCTCTGCCGAGCGCGCCCTGACGATCGCGCAGGAGGCGGTGGGGCTGCAGGGATTGTTCCTATCGCATCCGCTGGCGGCAAAGATCGCCGATCTCATGGTGTACCTGCGCCAGCCTGCGCCCGACGCGCATCGCTTTCGCGTCGGCCAGGCTGTCGCCGAGCACATCCTCGACCCCATTCTGTGAGGATCCCGCTGCGAAACGTACGTGTCGCGCTGGTGATCGCCCCGCACCCGGATGACGAGGTCATCGGCGCGGCAGGCCTCATTGCGCGGCTTCGCCGCCATGGAGCTCGGGTCCGGGTTGCGGTCGTGACCGATGGTGCCGCGTCTCACCGGGGCAGCCGACAATGGCCGAGAGCGCGACTGGTCGCGGCGCGCCAGCGTGAGAGCCTTCATGCGCTACGTCGTCTCGGCATCGTTGCTGGCGACGTCTCGTTCCTCAATTTGCCCGATGGCCAGTTGCCCTCGATCCCGGGACGCTGTTATCGCGCGCTGCGCCGCCAGGTCGCACGATGCCGGGATCTCGATCTCATCGTCGGACCGGCCTGCGATGACGACCATCCCGATCACCGCGCCGTAGCAGCGGCCGTCGCCCGATGCCCGGGTGGCGCCGGTCGGCTGACCTACCGCGTGTGGCCGCCTCGCCCGGACAGGTCCGGACCGGCATGGCGCATCGCTGTGCCCGGAGGAGTTCCGGTTAAGCGGTCGCTGATCCGCGTCTACCGGACGCAGCTCGGCGCCGTTTCCGATGATCCAGCAGGCTTCACGATCGCGAGACACGAGCTTGCGGCCTTTGCTCGTCCGGTCGAGCGCTACCGGCCGGGTTCGAAGTGACGAGCCCGATCGATCTTGCCGGGTTCGCCGCCAAGTTCGCCGGCGACGACGATCCCTGGCGCACCTTCACCGCCCGTGACGAGGCGGTGAAGCGTGCCGCGATCCTGCACGCGATAGGTCACCGACCGGTCGGACGGGTGCTGGAGCTGGCCAGCGGCAACGGATCCAACAGTGCCGCGATCGCGAGGATGGCGTTGTGCCTCGATGCGACCGAGGGCACGAGGGAGGGGGTCGACCTGACGGCACGCGCCGTCGCGGCCTGGCCTCGTGCGTGCGCATCGCTGCTCGTGCTCCCCGGTCGACCGCCACGTCTCGTCTATGACGTGATCGTGATCGCCGAGATCCTGTATTACCTCTCAGCGCGAGAGATGGCCCGGGTTGCGCGTGAGATGGCCGCTCGCCTGCGGGGAGACGGCACCATCGTGCTCGCGCACCACAGGATCGACTACTACGACTTCGCCCAGCACGCGGCAGGAATCCACGCCCGGTTCCTCGCAGAGACCGGGCGTCGTTGGACGGTTCGCACCGTGCGCCGCACCCGCCGCTGGGTCGTCACCGCGGCCCGCGCCGACGGTGTGCCCCGATCCCCTTGAACGCGAGCGAGGCAGCACGTCCCACGTCCGTGCGATATGAGGCTTGCCGTTAAGTGGAGCGGCAGGACGTCCACCTGCCGCTCCCGCCAGGGTCGTCAGGCCGCCGCGTCGAGATCGACCTTCATCTCCCGAGCCCAGAACCTGAGGTCACGACAGGTCGTGACGAACGCCTTGACGTCCTTGCTCTTGCTTAGGGCTACGAAGCCATCGTCAAGCTCCGGCACCCGAGAAGCGTCGAACAACGTGGCGGCTGCATCGGTGTAGCCGATGAACTTGCAGTGGCCGAACGCGTCCGCCACGAAGTCCTTGGAGGCCGCATCCTTGGCGAGCATCGCAACCCCCTCCTCGGACGGGAGCACCGCGACGGCATCGAACAGGACCGAAGGTCCGCCGTCGATCTTCTGCTTGGCCGCGACCTTGGTGCCGTCGTCGAGCGTGACCCCGCCGATCTTCGGCGCGACCACCTCCCAGACCGCGCCTTCGGCTTCCAGCGCCTTCGTCAGCGCATTGAACAGCTCGGCGCTCGACCCATCGGTCAGCAGCAGGCCCATCTTTCGCCCGGCGAAATTCGCCGGGCCGTTGGCGACGATCGAGAGCGCCGACGATGTCGGCAGGTCTAGCGTCGGCTTGGCCGCCTTGGCGGCGTCCGGCAGGTCAAGGCCGAGCCCGTCCGCGACGGTAGCGGCGAGATCCTCGTCGATGTTGCGCAGGTGGCTGACCGCCCGGGCCCGGATGTCGACACGATCTACCTTCGACAGCTCGAACACCAGCGCGTCGCCGATGTGCTTCTGCTCGATCGGCTGCTGGCTGAGATAGAACTGCCGCGCCTGGCTGTAATGATCGGCAAAGGTTTCGGACCGAACCCGCTGCTTAGTCCCCTGAACCTCGGCGGGGAAGCTGGTGAAGCCGATCTCCGCGTTCTCGCGCGGACCGCCTTCCGCGCCCCAGCTGTTCGGCTCATAGTTCACGCGCCCCTTCGGATTGCGCATCGCCATGTGGCCGTCCTGCTGGAAGTTCATCACCGGACAGCGCGGGGCATTGATCGGCAGGTGGGTGAAGTTCGGGCTGCCGAGCCGCTTCAGCTGGGTATCGAGATAGGAGAAGTTGCGGCCGTGCAGCAGCGGGTCGTCACTGAAGTCGATGCCCGGCACGATGTTCTGCGTGCAGTAGGCGACCTGCTCGGTTTCGGCGAAGAAGTTGTCGACGTTGCGATTAAGCGTGAGCGTACCGACGATGCGGACCGGCACGTCCTCCTCGGGGATGAGCTTGGTCGAGTCGAGATGGTCGAAGGGAAGCTTGTCGGCGGTTTCCTGATCGAACAGCTGGACGCCGAGATCCCATTGCGGGAAGTCACCGCTCTCGATCGCCTCCCAGAGATCGCGGCGATGATAGTCGGGATCGGCGCCGCTGATCTTGACCGCTTCGTTCCACAGCACCGACTGGAGCCCCTGGCGCGGCTTCCAGTGGAACTTGACGAAGGTCGACCTGCCTTCCGCGTTCACCAGGCGGAAGCTGTGGACGCCGAAGCCCTCCATCGTGCGGAAGGAGCGGGGGATCGTGCGATCGGACATGATCCACATGATCATGTGCCAGGCTTCCGGGGTGAGGCTGGCGAAATCCCAGAAATTGTCGTGTGCGGTTTGCGCCTGGGGGAACGCCCGGTCGGGCTCCTGCTTAGCCGCATGGACCAGATCGGGGAACTTGATGGCATCCTGGATGAAGAACACCGGGATGTTGTTGCCGACGATGTCCCAGTTGCCCTGCTTCGTGTACATCTTGACGGCGAAGCCGCGCACGTCGCGCGCCAGATCGCGCGAGCCCTTGTTGCCCGCTACCGTTGAGAAGCGGACGAACACCTCCGTCTGCTGCCCGACCGTGCTCAGCACGTCGGCGCGGGTGTAGTCGGCCAGACTGTCGGTCAGCTCGAACACGCCGTGCGCGCCATAGCCGCGTGCGTGGACGACGCGCTCCGGGATGCGCTCGTGATCGAAATGGAAGATCTTTTCGCGGAGGATGAAGTCCTCGAGCAGCGTGGGGCCCCGCAGACCCGCCTTGAGACTGTTCTGGGCGTCCGCGATCGGGATGCCCTGCTGCGTGGTCATGGTAAGTGCCGCGTCCGAGGTCGTCTGGCGGGTTTCGCCGCCATGGCCCTGCTGCTCGGCATAGTTCGTCGGCTGGTCGGCACCCGCCGGCAGCGGCGGTGCCTTCTTGGCCGTCTCGCCCTTGAGTTTCACCGCGTCGCTTTTGATGCTCTTGCGTGCCATGGACGTAATCCTCCGATCATGCCCTTAATGCCACCAGCGCCACGGCGATGCGAGGCATAAATCTTTGTAGCGACTGGGAACCGACCCGGAGGACCGAAATCAAGTTATGTCAGTCGAGCATGGTCGCCGGTTCGGACGACAGGCGCGGGCTCGGCAACGTAAGTGTTCATGGCTGCGCGGAACCCGACTGCGGCTTCCTTGGTCCTGGATCACAGCCAGGGAAAGCCGATATGAGCCGGTTGGAGATGTCTTAACGCCTTGCCGTTAGCCGAGCATGATGTACTCCCAGGTCGTACAGGTTTTCGACTGCGTCCGGCACGACCACGATCTGTGGTTGGTGCTGCTCGCCGGCCTGGTTTGCCTCTGCGGAATCTATGCGTCCTTTGCCCTGGCCGACCATGCCATACGCTCAGGGCGGAAGACGCGCAGCCTGTGAGAACCTATCACCATCGTGTCGGCCGGCTGCACGGCCTGGGCGACCCACTTCATTATCTTGCTGGCTTTCAAGCCGGGCATGCCGTCTGCGTTCAACCCGCTGGCCGTACGGCCGTTTTACGGCCGCTCGTTGATGTAAACGAATCAAATGGACAGGGACCCATGCCGCGGCTCAAGGCGTTGAGCGTCATAGACATGGCCCTGACGACAGGGACATGCACTCAGATGAGGAAACGACATGCGCGCACTATGCTGGCACGGTAAAGGCGATGTCCGCGTCGACACCGTTGCGGATCCCGAGATCAAGCACCCGCGCGATGCGATCATCAAAGTAACCGCCTGCGCGATCTGCGGGTCGGACCTTCACCTGCTGGATGGCTACCAGCCCACCATGGAGGCCGGCGACATCCTCGGCCACGAGAACATGGGCGAGGTCGTGGCGCTCGGGTCCGAGGTCACCAACCTCAAGATCGGGGACCGGGTGGTGGTGCCGTTCACGATCAGCTGCGGCGATTGCTGGTTCTGCAAGAAGGGTCTGTTTGCGGCCTGCGATCGGACCAATCCGAACGCCGAGATGGCCGCCAAGGCGATGGGCCATTCGCCCGCCGGGCTGTTCGGCTTCAGCCACATGCTGGGCGGCTACTGCGGCGGTCAGGCGGAGTATCTCCGCGTGCCGATGGCGGATGTCGGTCCGATCAAGATTCCCGACAACGTTACCGACGAGCAGGCCCTCTTCCTATCGGATATCTTCCCGACCGGCTACATGGCCGCCGAGAATGCGCAGATCGAGCATGGCGACACCGTCGCGATCTGGGGCTGCGGTCCGGTCGGCCAGTTCGCCATCCGCTCCGCGCTGATGATGGGCGCCGGCCGCGTGATCGCGATCGACGAGGTGCCCGAGCGACTCGCCATGGCGGAGGCCGGTGGCGCTGAGACGATTAACTTCGCCGAAACCGATGTCTACGACGAGCTGCAGGCGCGAACCAAGGGCCGGGGCCCCGACAGCTGCATCGATGCTGTCGGCTGCGAGGCGGCCGCGCACGGGGCGGCGAACGCGGTCATGGACAAGGTGAAGGCAAGCATGATGCTCGCCACTGATCGCGTCCACGTCCTGCGGCAGGCGATCATGAGCTGCCGCAAGGGCGGCACGGTCTCCGTGCCCGGCGTCTACGTCGGGATGGGTGACAAGCTTCCGATCGGTGCAGCGATGAACAAAGGACTAACGATCAAGCTCGGCCAAACCCACGTGCAGCGCTATACTAGACCGTTGCTGGAAAAAATCGTCGCGGGCGCGATCGACCCCAGCTTCGTGATCACCCACCCGGCCAGTCTTGAAGACGCGCCAGAAATGTACGCTAAATTCCGCGACAAGGAAGAAGGTGTGATCAAGGTTGTTATGCGCCCGCACGGTTGATTGGCGGAATAACCGGGAACAGGACGCTTATCGATGCCGATCGACACCGCCGCTTTGGAGCACGTGTAGCGGCGGTGTCGATCAGCTTGCGACCAAGTATGTCGGCAGACCTAGGGTCAGGACTCGTTGACCATAGCGAACAGCGATGGCCGACGCACCAGGAAGCGAAGCGCCACTTGGCGTGCGGTCGTGCCGTGGCTGGCCGCGATCTCCTCCAGCACGCGCCCGCCAGGGGTGCGCGGGCCGGGGAAGTCGCCCTGGCCGAACGGGCTGTCGGCGCCCGGCCGCGCGAACTTCCCATGATTTAGGCCCAGGACGCCTTCCGTGGAGCTCGAGGCGCTACCATCGGAACAAGGAGAGAAAAGATGCACAAGGCACTGTTCGTAGGCATTGAAGCCGGGCCGACCCACCAGGAAGATGCCGCTGAATTCCTCCGGGGTGCGCTGGAGCCGGTCGAGCATGAGCAGGACACGCGGCACTGGTACGCGCTGCGCTTTGGCCCCGCCGACTTCGCCATCTTCGATACCTTCCCCGGCAATGCCGGCCGGCTGAAGCATCTGTTCGGCACGGTCGGCCGGGCGCTGGTCGTGAAGACCTTCACCATCCTCAACGGATTGCCGGAGATCGAGCCGGCCGACATCCTCGCCCTCAAGGTGCCGGCGGCGGACGCCCTGCCGCGCTTGGCCCTGCATGTTCCGCTTGAAGCACGGGACGGTGCGGAGGAAGAGGTTGCCCGCTTCCTCCAAGGAGCCCGATCGGCCGTGGAGCGGGAGCCTGGCACCCTGTCGTGGTACGCTCTGCGTCTCGGAAAGACTCGGTTCGCCATCCTCGATACCTTCGCCGACGAGGCAGGGCGCGAGACGCATCTGTCGGGCGAAATCGGCACGGCGCTATCCGGAAGCGCTGCTTCGCTGTTCGCCGAGCCTCCCCAGATCCACCGCGCACAAATCTTGGCGTTCAAGATTGCATCCGCTGGTGATGAGGAGAGGACGAGCAGGAACACGTCGGTCGCGCGGCCCCTTGAGAGAGGGACAGTCTGATGGACACGAAGCAGAAGGTGCTCGTTGGAGCGGCCGTCGCCAGCACCGCGGCAGCCGGGGCCGCGTTCGCGTTCAAGTCCGCGGGCACGGATTCGAAGCTCACCAAGGTCGCGTGTCCGCCGTCAGCACCAATGGCACAGATTTGAGGTTGTGATTTAAGGAGGATCTGGGCTTCGTCGTAGTGACGAAGGAACGAAGATGAAGCCCAGATCCTCCAATGTAAAATCGCCCGCCAAGGCCTCAGCAGAGCGGGTAGTGAACCGTGGATTTGAGGGATGCACAGCTCCCTGGGGTCGATTGTCGTTAGCGGCAAACCATTGAACATCGGGTATGGTCAGTTCCGTCCGCTCACGGACGTGCTGATCGGAAAAGCGCTCTCTACCGCCACAAGCGGTGTAGAGGGCGACTAGGTGCTTGGTCGCAAGATCCTTCTCCAAGCTGCGGGCACCCGCAATTTGGGCGAAGCTCGATCGCCCCAATAGGGAGCCGTAGCGCTCAGGGCTGACGCGCTTCAGAAGCCAACAACACGGCGTGCGTCATGCACTATAGTCAGCCGGCGGGCGTGGTGCGTCGCACCCCGTGCTCGACGGAGACGACAGCGCTTCGCAACGCCTACGGAGTGCGGTGATATGAGGGTCGCGGTGTGGTCGGTAGCGGGATTGCTGCTAGTGTCCTGCTCGCCGAACGCACCGCAACCCGAGGTCCCGGCCGGCTGGAAGTCGGTCGGGATCCCTTCGTGCTGCACGGTCGCCATTCCATCAGATGCGACTCTGAAGGCGGGAAAGGACCCGGTAGACGATCCGGTGTTCCTGCTGCGCGGGCCGGGCTACGAAGGCATGTTCACAGTGACAGGCCGAGGATCGGCGCTGCCGATCGCGAGCTCCGGGACCAACTACAAAGCGGATCAGCTCACGCTCGACGGCCGCCCCGCAGGCGTAGCTTCCTACCGTGTCGCCGACCCGAACTATCCCGAGCGCCGCAGCCTTCTGTGGACGTTTGCTGGGCGGAACGACGGATCGGGGAAGAACCTGGTGCTTGATCTTTCCTGCAAGGAAACGGGTTGTGCCGTATTCCTGCCTATGATCGGCTCCCTCGACGCAAAACCATGAATACTCGCTGCCTTATGGGTCAATGCCGACCGGGAAGCCGATCCGGCTTGTCGGCCGGCTGGAGCGTTCGTTATGGGGCGACGACGACTTTGGCCGGTTCCAGCTAGACGACGCCGCGGTCATCGCAGTCGACGGGCCACGTTGAGGCGGGCCCGGCTGGGCCGAAGGTCGAGCCCACGGGTTGGGTAGGCGGGATAACGACGCAGCCGCTACGATCGGGGCGGTTCCTTTATACCGGCTGGGGCATGAAGAGAATCCTATCCCGACCATTGATCCCAAACGGGACGATCGCGGCCAGCGCAGTTCGACGGGTTCGGTCATAAACGTATATCTGTGCCCATTCTATGCGCCGTCCTCTGTTCGCGAAAACCTTCCTTTCTGACGACCTTGCCGGCGGGCCATGACCGCAACGCATTTCTGCGGCCTGCTGCTTGTCAAAACTGTTCTGAAAACCTTCTTCGCAAAAGCGGCTGCCGGCGACGGGTTTGGAGAACCCATTGGCAGGAAGCGTGAGCACGACGCCCCGTTTGCAAGCAGCGCCGGATGATGGCGAGCACATTGGCAGATAATTCGAGCAGGATGCCACCTGCCAGTGGCAGAGAGCGTGAGCAGAAAAACCGGCTGTTTGCGAGCAGACGCCGCTACGATTGCAAGCGCCTACATCTACCGGCCAGAAGCCCACCGTATCCTGATCCTGCGCTTTCTTGGCCCCGGTCAAGATCATGATCGCGCGCTCCAATTGGTGTGAGCGATCGCTTGCTAGGGATTGATCGGAGCGAAGGCGGGCCAGTCACGACTTTTGAGGCCGGGCTGTGACAGGAAGCTCGGGCCGTCCAGCAACAGCGTCATGCGCGTGTAGCCGATCCTGAGGGATTCGAGCGGCACCGCTCGCAATGTCTCTTCAAGACCGGCATATCGCTCGTCCGAGATCACCACATAGTTTATCCTGCCGGTCGAACATTCGATAAGGGCCTCGACAACCCGGCCCAGATTCATCCCGCTCTTGTCATCAACCGCCATGCCGATCAGGCCGGTCGCGGTGAACAGGTTCGGCGTATCGGATCTTTGGCTGGCTGTTTCGGCCGATCGGCCGCCATCCTCATATTTGGTCTGCTGCCCCAACCATCGCCAGATACCAACTAGGTTCGTCAGCATCAGGAATCCATTGGTGGCAACCAAGGCTGTCTGTCCTGTGGCGTAGCCCAATGTGGTCCAGCAAACCGAGCTGATGCTGAACACCACGAAGCCCCAGCCCGTCACGCGCGCGCCCAGGTTGGAAGCCGTCATCATCGCCGCGATCATCGTCGCGATCGTGGCGATCCAACCGACGAGACTTATCATTGTCCCACCCCTCGCTGCGGCCCGCGTGCGGGCGGCGCAACCGGCAACGCCTTCACGCCGGCTGCGCCGACGCTTCCGTTGTCGGGAGCGAAACAGCCGCCTCGCTCGTCAACAGCCGGAAGGTGAAGCTCTCTTGCAGGTACAGCTCGACCGCCTCGGCGGTGTGGCTGAGATAGCCGATCGACAAATCCTGTCCGAGATCGAGTTCGAAATCGCCGCCCCGCGTTGTCAGGACGACGCCGCCCATGATGCCCGGCGCCCAGATGATATCGCCGTCCACCAGACGATTGATGTGCTGGAGCACCGGATAGCCCTCCTCGCTGCCGCCGCTGATCGCGGTGAACGGATCATCGCCCAGCACCAGTCGATAAGGCCCCTCGACCCCGGCAAGGCGCAACCGATCGACGGCTTGGGCGACGATGGCGGGATATCCGGCGACGGCCGTGGGCAGCGGCACCGGCTCGTTGCTCGCGCCGGGACGGATGCCGCCGATATCGGCAGCGGCATAGCCATCAAAGATCGCGCGATTTTCGGCAAAGGCGATCGTGCGGGCGGCTTCCTTGAGCGGTTGCCAGTCCGAATCCTCGGAGCCGCGCTCCACATCGTCGATCGCCGCGCGGGTCAGCGTGAAGGGCACGCGCAGTTCGACCACGGCGTTGACCGCACGCCGCACGGCTTGGACGCCATCGCTGGGCGCATCGATCGGCTTGGTGTGGCCCGTTCCCACGGCCGCGAGCGTGGCCCCCTTCGGTTCCGGCACGTCCACGACGCGGCGCGCGGCCAGATAGCGCTTGAGAGTTCGGGTCGCTTCTTGGTCGATTTGCGCCCAAGCGGCGTCGGAGATGGGGGCGAGTTCGCGATGGAGGTTATTCATGTCCTGCCTCATCTTTGAGTGATCCAATGCGCAGCGATCCATCCGATGCTGACGAGGGCTCCGGTGCCGGCGCCGTGGATGCGGGCGCCTCGGCTACCGCCTCATCGCCATCGGCCGTGGCTGGCTCCGGCGTTACCTCGTCCAGAAAATCAGCCGACGGCACGAAATAAAGCGAGCCGGTCACGGCCCGGCTAACATCGAGCAAGCGATCGTAATTGCCGGGTGGCAAACCGATGAACATATTGTCGAGCATCCGCTCGATGCGGGTCGGCGAGCGGGCGTAACCGATGAAATAGGTGCCGAACTCGCCCTTACCAACATCGCCGAACGGCATGTTATCGCGCAGGATCTGGAGTTGCTCGCCGTCCTCCTCGATGTTGGTGAGCACGTTATGCGCGAAGCTCGGCTTGGCCGCCTCGTCCAGCTCGATGTCCGACAGCTTCTCGCGCCCTACGATCTTCTCCTGCTGCTCCACGGGAATCGCGTTCCACTTGTCGAGGTCGTGGAGGTATTTCTGGACGATCACATAGCTGCCGCCAGCGAAGACCGGATCGTCCGCCGCCCCGATCACCGTGGCATCTCTGGCTCCCTGCTCGACGGGGTTTTCCGTCCCGTCGACAAATCCCAGCAGGTCGCGATCGTCGAAGTAGCGGAAGCCATGCACCTCGTCCGTCACCGAGGCGAAGCCGGCGAGACGCTTCACGATCTGCGCCGCCATCTCGAAACACAAATCCTGACGCGCGGCGCGAATGTGAAACAGCAGGTCGCCGGGCGTCGAAGGCGCATGATGGACGCCGCGGATTTCCCGGAACGGATGCAGTTCCTTCGGCCGCGGCGCTCCGAATAGCCGGTCCCAAGCATCGGAGCCGATCCCCATGATGCAGGAAAGTCCGCCGTCTGCCGCCCGGAAGCCCACGCCACGAACCAGCGACGACAGGATGGCGCAAAGACCCCGCACCCCCGCTTCCGGCTTCTCCCCGGCGCCCATCGAGACGACCAGAAAGATCGCAGCGCGGGTAAGCCGGGCATCGACGGCCTGGGAACGAGCGGTAACATCTTGAGAGACGGTAGAAGGCACGTTCAACTCCCTGAATGGTCGGGCAGGACCATCGCTATCACATCCCAGCAAGACATGGCCGGTGCTCGATCATCGGGATCGCCACACCCCAATCGACAAGACTCACCATAGTCCCACTCCCCCCTGTCGCCGGCGTCCAAGCGGCTAAAGCGCCGCCTTTAGATAAGGCGCGGTCAGGCTGCCTTGCGCTTCGGCAACATCGTGAGGGACGCCGCTCGCGATGATCCGGCCACCATCTTCGCCAGCGCCAGGCCCCAGATCGATCACCCAATCCACCTGTGAAATAGCTCGCATGTCATGCTCGACGACGACGACCGTATTGCCGACATCGACAAGGCCCTGCAGGTGCCGCATCAGCCGATCAGCGTCGGAAGGGTGAAGCCCCGAAGTCGGCTCGTCGAGGATGTAGATGGTGTTGCCACGCTGGGCGCGTTGCAGCTCGGTCGCGAGCTTGATGCGCTGGGCCTCGCCGCCCGACAGTTCCGTCGCCGGCTGTCCAAGCCTCAGATAGCCGAGGCCAATCTCCCGCAGCACATCGAGCGAGCGCATGACGGACGGTTCGCTCGCGAAGAAGTCGCACGCCTCGTCCACCGTCAGCTCAAGCACCTGGGCGATGTTGCGGCCGTTCCATTCGACTTCGAGCGTCTGCGGATTGTAGCGGCTGCCATGGCAGGTCGAGCAGGGCGCATAGACGCTGGGCAGGAACAACAGCTCCACCATGACGAAGCCCTCACCCTCGCACACCGGGCAGCGGCCCTGTGCGACGTTGAAGGAGAACCTGCCCGGGCTGTAGTGGCGCCGGCGCGCCAGTGGGGTGTTCGCGAAGATCTTGCGCACATGATCGAACAGGCCGCTGTAGGTGGAGAGGTTCGAGCGTGGAGTGCGGCCGATCGGCTTCTGATCGACCCGCACCAGCCTGCGCACATGCTCCATGCCCGCAACGATGCGGCCTTCGGTCTCTTCCCGCGCAACATCGAGCAGCGGATCGGTATCCTCCTCCTCGGCAGCCGGCGTGCCGCCGAGTTGTTCCGTCACAAGCTCCGGAAGTGCCTGGCTGACAAGACTGGACTTGCCCGATCCTGAAACCCCGGTGACGGCGGTGAAGCAGCCAATCGGTAGCGCGACGTCGAGCCCGTGAAGATTGTTGCGGGTCACACCTTCAAGACGGAGCCATGCTTTTGCTTCGCGCGGGGTCCGGTCATGGGCGTCAGGTTCTGCGAACAGATAGCGACGGGTGATCGACGCCTCGACGCCGGCAAGCCCTGCGATCGGGCCGCTGTAGAGCACTTCGCCGCCCTTTTCGCCGGCACCTGGCCCCACATCGACCAGCCATTCGGCATGGCGGATCACGTCAAGATCATGCTCGACAACGAACAGCGAGTTGCCCGCCGCCTTCAGCCGCTCAAGGATGGTCAGCAACGCTTCGCCGTCTGCCGGGTGCAGCCCCGCCGATGGCTCGTCCAGCACATAGACCACGCCGAAAAGCTGTGACGACAATTGAGTGGCAAGGCGCAGGCGTTGCAGCTCGCCGGAGGAAAGCGTCGGCGTGCTGCGGTCGAGCGAGATGTAGCCAAGGCCAAGGTCGATCAGCGGGCCTAGCCGTTCGAGCAGCTCGGATGCGAGACGCTGCGCGGCGACCCGCTTCTCATCGGAAAGATTGGGCGTGCGGCGCACGTCAGGCGCTGCCTTGTGTGCCGAGCCTCCCGCCGCGACCCTACGTTCAACCGCCGCATCGCGGGCCGCCTTGCCGAGAACATGGCCCTTCAGGGTCGTCGAGGCGCTACCATACTCGCCATGGGCGACGGGCGTGAGCAAGTCCCGGAGCTTCAGCACCGTCAGGTCGCCAAACTCGGCGATGTCCAGGCCGGCAAACTTCACCGACAGGGCCTCGCGCTTCAGGCGCTTGCCGTCGCAGGTCGGGCAATCGCGGCCGATGATATATTGCGAGACACGCTTCTTCATCAGCGCGCTTTTGGTGTTGGCGAAGGTCTCCAGCACGTAGCGACGGGCGCCGGTGAAGGTGCCCTGATAGCTCGGCTCCATACGACGCTTGAGGGCAACGCGCGTCTGTTCGGGCGTCAGACCCGCATAGACCGGCACCGTCGGCGTCTCGTCGGTGAAGAGTATCCAGTCACGATCCTTCTTCGGAAGATCGCGCCATGGCGTGTCGACATCATAGCCGAGCGACACAAGGATATCGCGCAGGTTCTGGCCGTGCCACGCCGGCGGCCATGCCGCGATCGCCCGATCGCGAATGGTGAGACTGTCGTCGGGCACCATCGTCTCTTCGGTCGCGTCATAGACGCGCCCGATGCCGTGGCAGGTCGGGCAGGCCCCGGCCACGGTGTTGGGGGAGAAGTCCTCCGCATAGAGCATCGGCTGATTGCGCGGATATTCTCCGACGCGCGAATAGAGCATCCGCACCAGGCTGGAGAGCGTCGTCACGCTGCCAACCGAAGACCGCGCATTGGCCGAGCCGCGCTGCTGCTGCAACGCGACCGCGGGCGGCAACCCGTCGATGGCGTCAACCTCCGGCACGCCGGCCTGATCGATCAGGCGGCGGGCGTAGGGCGCGACCGATTCCAGATAGCGGCGCTGTGCCTCGGCATAGAGGGTGCCGAAGGCGAGGCTCGACTTGCCCGATCCCGATATGCCGGTGAACACCACGAAGGCATCGCGCGGAACGTCCACATCAACATTCTTGAGGTTGTTCTGCCGCGCGCCGCGCACTTGTACGAAGCCGGATCGCGGCGCGCGTTCCTTGCCGGGGGTGGTTTGAGGCTCCTGATCCTTGCTCATTCGGTCACTTTCACCCGGCGCGTCACAGATAAATGAACTGACGGTAGAGGCCGTCCAGCTCGCCCCGGATCGTCTCGGCCCGATCCTCTTGGCCGTGATCCACCGCCGCGAGCAGCGCCTGTTCCTTCTCCGTGATCCGGTCGCAAAGCTCGTACAGGTTCTCGCAGAAGGCTTCCGAATGGACCGACGGCTCTTGCCCGTAGGGCTGCGCCGACGCCAGGCCGCGAACCGACGAGAGCGGTGTGACGTCGTTCTCCTCGTTGAAGGCGATCTGGCGCTGTCGCCGGCTCTCGGTCTCATCGATCGCGGCCCGCATCGCCGGCGTCACCATATCGGCGTAGAGGACAGCGGTGCCGTTCACATTGCGCGCGACGCGGCCGATCATCTGGATCAGCGCCTGGGCCGAGCGCAGGAAGCCCGCGCGGTCTGCATCGAAGATCGCAATCAGCGACGCTTCTGGGATGTCGAGCCCTTCGCGCAGCAAACTGATCCCGATCAGCACGTCGAACTCGCCCACGCGCAGGCCCTCGATGATCGCGACCCTATCCTCGACCTTGATGTCAGAGTGCATGTAACGCGCGCGAATGCCTTCGCTTTCGAGGAAAGCGTGCAGCTCCTCGGTCGCAACCTTGGTCAGCGTCGTAACCAGCACGCGCTCATCGCGCTGCGTGCGCTGCGCGATCTCGCGTAGCAAATCGTCACGCGCGCCTTGGGACGGGCGGACTTCCACCTTCGGATCGAGCAGGCCGGTCGGCCGCACGATCTGTTCAACCACCCTGCCTTGCGAGGCCTTTACCTCATAAGCGCCGGGGGTGGCGGACACGAAGATCGTCTGCGGCTTGACCTGTTCGAACTCGTGGAAGCTCAGGGGGTGGCTGTCCTTCGAAGACGGCAGGCGGAAGCCATAATCGATCAGCGTATCCTTGCGGGCCTGGTCGCCCCGGAACATCGCCGAGATCTGTGGGATCATCACATGCGATTCGTCGACGAACAGCAGCCCGTCCTTGGGCAGATAGTCGAGCAGGGTTATGGGCGGGAGCGCAGGGTCACGACCGCTCAGATAGCAGGCGTAATTTTCCATGCCCGAGCAATATCCGACCTCGCGCAACATCTCGGCATCGTTGGTGATGCGATCATAGAGGCGCGCCGCTTCCGTCAGGCGGTTTTCGCTGGTCAGCCGTTCGACCTGCGTTTCCAACTCTTCGAGGATCGCCGTGGCGGCCTTGCGGGCCTGATCTGCGGTCGCCGCCAGAACAGTCTTGGGCGAGACAAGATAGTGATCGGCGCTTTCCATCGGCTTGCCGGTCGCCGCATCGAACCATTGGAGCGACGCGATCACGCCGTTTGCCAAACCGACGCGCAGCGCCTTATATTCCGAATCCGCCGGGTAAATCTCAACAGCGTCGCCATCAGCGCGATAAGTGCCGCGCTTCAGCTTATGCTCGGCCCGATCATATTGCAGGCGCGCCAGGCTGCGGAAAAGCTCTTCCTGTCCCAACCGCGCGCCCTCGGTCAGCGGAACCTGGAGCGCGCGATAATTGTCGGGATCGCCCATGCCGTAGATCGACGATACCGAGGCGACGACGATCGTATCGCGGCGCTCGATCAGCGATTTTGTCGTCGACAGGCGCAACCGTTCCAGATGCTCGTTGATCGAGGAATCCTTCGGAATGAACTCATCGCGGCCCGGCAGATACACTTCCGGTTGGAAATAGTCGTAATAGGAGACGAAATACTCCACGGCGTTTTCAGGGAAAAATCGCCGCATCTCGTCATAGAGCTGCGATGTCAGCGTCTTGTTGGGGGCAAGGATCAAGGTGGGGCGCTTCAGACGATGGATGATGTTCGCCATCGTGAAGGTCTTGCCCGAGCCCGTGATGCCCTTGAGGGTCTGGTGATGTGCCCCCTCTTCGACGCCGGCGATCAGGCGCGCGATCGCTTCGGGCTGATCGCCTGCCGGCGTGTATTGCGAGTGCAGTATGAAAACATCGGTCGACACTGGAAATCCTCCTGCCGGTTTCGCCCCCGGCGCGCGCTAGACGCACGGAGGCGATAAAGGGATCATATCTGCTTTTTTGCGGGCGGCGGTCCATGGTCGCTGTGCGCGTTCCTGATCTGTCGAACGGTCCACCAGACACCAAGGACGGCAAGGGGAACCAGAGCGGCGATCACCAGCTCGGGCGCCACCATGTCGTGAATCCCCGGTATGCCCTTGATGAGATAGGAGAGCAGGCCGATCACATAATAGGAGATCGCCGCGACAGACAGGCCTTCCACGGTCTGTTGAAGCTGCAATTGCAGCTTCGCCCGATTGTCCATCGAGGCCAGCAGATCGCTGTTCTGGCGTTCGAGTTGCACATCGATCCACGACCGCAGCAGCGTGGTCGCGCGCGCCAGCTTGTCGGAGAGATTGGCTTGCCGTTCCTCGATCACGCGACAGGTCCGCATGGCGGGCGCGATCCTGCGATGGAGGAAGTTGCGCCAGCGATAGCAGCCCGGGACGAAGGTTTCGCCGAGCGCTGCAAGCCGCTCCTCGACGATTTCATAATAGGCACGGCTCGCACCGAAGCGGTAGAGGCTGGACGCCGTGTCCGCCTCCAGCTCGGCCGAAAGGTCGGTCAGCCGGGAAAGTAGCCCCTCGCTGTCGCGGCGTGCAGATTTGCGCATCTCGTTGGTGATGGCGGCAAGGCGCTTCTCTATGCTGCGCAGATGCGGCCCCAGCGATTGGGTCAGTGGGATGCCGAGCAGGGCCAGCGTCCGATAGGTCTCGATTTCGAGGAGCCGCTGTGCCAGCGCGCCAAGCCGGATCGGCGTCAAACCGCGATCGAGGATGAGGATGCGGGTTAGCCCATCGGCGTCCTGACGGAAATCGGTGACGATATCGGCCATGCCATCCTCGACGAGCGAATGACACCGGCTGATCGGGTCGAAGCGATCGATATAGGTCGCGGTCTCTTCGGTCCACGTAACAACGTCCAGGCGGACGCCGCAAATGACCGGCCCGGGCGGCGTAAAGCCGTGCTTGAACGGATCTTCACCCGCCAGCTCCCCGGTGCCCGGATCGAGGGGCGCACTCCACAAGTAGGTCGAGAACTCGGTGTGCTTCTCACAGTGCAATTTACCCTGATCCCAGGTCAGGCCATGAAGAGGTGTGTCCTGATCCGGCAGCGGGGCGCCCATCCGGCTCGATATTTCCGCGAGGGTCGCCTTGTCCTTCGTCAGATTGCCCTCGTTCATGAAGGCGAGCTGCACCAGGGCACGCGGCGCATCTATCAGCAAATAAGGGCGCGCATGAACCTCGTCGATGGCAACCCGCCTATTCTCATAGGTGGGCATTCCATAGACAGTTGAACCGCTGTTCTCGGCGCTGCCCTCTTCACTCAATCGCCTTCCCTCCCCTTGTCATGGTCCTGCCCGGCATCGTGCTGAGCGAGATCGCTGTAAGTAATCAGACGCGAGCCACGATATCCTATGCCGTGGGTCCACATCCAGCTTAGTGCAACACTCATCCGATTTTGCGTCCCGATCAGGAAGTAGATGTGGATCAGTTTCCACATCCACCACGCCAGAACACCGCGCAATTTGAACCCGCCCATATCGACGACCGCAAGGCTGCGGCCGATCGTCGCCAGATTGCCTTGATGCCGGTAACGGAACGGTTCCGAAGCATTCTGCCCCTTAAAGCGCTGGCGGATCAGCCGGGCCACATATTGTCCGGCCTGCTTTGCAGCCGGCGCGAGACCGGGCACCGGCTTGCCGTCATACCCGTTCGAGGCTGCGGTATCGCCGATCACGAAAATGTCGGGGTGTCCTGGCACTGTCAGGTCCGGCCCGACGACCACGCGGCCCGCGCGATCGGCTTCAGCGTTCAGCCAGCGCGCGGCGGGCGAGGCCTGAACGCCTGCTGCCCACAAAATCGTTTCAGCGGGAATAGGCACACCGTCGACCACGACCCCATGCTCGGAACATTCCGTGACCGGCTTGCCGAGCTTGATTTCGACACCGAGCTTTTCAAGCGCCTGAGCGGTATAGGCCGACAGATCTTCCGGGAAGACCTGCAGGAGCCGCTGCCCGGCTTCGACCAGCACCACCCGCGTCGCGCGCGGATCGATCGACCGGAAATCGCGCACCAGTGTCAGACGGGCAAGCTCCGCGATCGTGCCGGCCAGTTCGACGCCGGTAGGCCCGCCGCCGATGATAACGAAGGTCTGCAAGGCCGCACGGCGCGCGGGATCGCTCTCGCGCTCGGCTTCTTCGAACGCGACGAGAAGGCGCCGGCGAATGGTGGTCGCATCTTCGAGCGATTTGAGGCCCGGAGCATAAGGCTCCCATTGGTCATGCCCGAAATAGGAATGCCGCGCGCCCGTCGCGATGACGAGTGTGTCATAGCCAAGCGTCGAGCCGTCTTCGAGAACGACGCGCCGGTTGCCCGTGTCCACGCCTTCGACCTCACCGAGCAGAGTCCGAACGTCCTTGCGCTTGGCGAAGAGCGAGCGGATCGGCCAGGCGATCTCCGATGGCGACAGCGACGCGCCCGCGACCTGATAGAGCAGCGGCTGAAAAAGATGGTGGTTGCGGCGATCGACAAGGGTGATGTCAACGCCGCTCCCCGCGAGCCGCTGGACGGTTTCGAGGCCGCCGAAGCCCGCGCCCACGACCACCACGCGATGGCGACCGGAGGCGGGGTCATTGCTGGACGCGATTTCGCGCATGGCCGAGGATGCCGCCGCGCTCATTGGAACAGCGCCTTGGCATGATGGCCGATATGCTCGCCGATGAAGCTAGCGATGAAATAATAGCTGTGATCGTAGCCGGGTCGCAGGTTGAGGATCAGCGGGTGCCCCGCAGCCTCGCAGGCCGCCTTCAGCAGATCCGGGCGCAGCTCGCGATCCAGAAACTCATCATCCATGCCCTGATCGACGAGCAACGGCAGGCGCTCGCTGGCGGACTTGATGAGTTCGATGGTGTCGTAATGCTTCCACCCGGCGCGATCGTCTCCGAGATAGGCCGTCAGAGCGCGCTCGCCCCAAGGCACCTGGCTCGGCGCGACGATCGGCGAAAAGGCCGATACGCTGCGATAGCGCCCCGGATTGCGCAGAGCGGCAACGAGTGCGCCGTGCCCGCCCATCGAATGACCGGCAATCGCCCGGCGATCATCGGCCGGAAATGTGGCTTCGATCAGCGCCGGCAATTCCTCGACGACATAATCGTACATGCGGTAGTGGGCAGCCCAAGGTTCCTCAGTCGCGTTGACGTAGAAGCCGGCGCCCTGTCCCAGATCATAGCTGGGATCGTCGGCCACGCCTTCGCCTCGCGGGCTCGTGTCCGGCGCGACGAGGATGATCCCGTGCTCGGCAGCGAAACGCTGCGCGACAGCCTTCGTAATGAAATTCTGTTCGGTGCAAGTCAGGCCGGACAGCCAATACAGCACCGGCACGCGACCGTCCTTCACCTGGGGAGGCAGATAGACGCCGACCTTCATCGGGCAACCCAGGCTGATCGAGTCATGCTGATAGACGTCCTGCCAACCGCCGAAGCTGGCGTGATGTTCGACACGTTCCATTTTTGTTTCCTTGCTTCGACGGTTGGTGGACGGTGTGGTGATAGGCGCCCTTTTCCTGGCTGTGGTGCGGGGGGAAGCGCCGGCGCCTGTTCCAGCGCCGGCGACAGCCAGTCATAGGGTTGCCGGTATCGCCCTCACCTTCCGGCTTTAGATGAAGGTGTACGAGCAGACCTTGTTGCCCGCCGGATCGCGCAGATAGGCCGCATAGGCACCCGGCAGGTGGCCCCGCGGGCCGGGCTGGCCCTCGTCGGTGCCACCAGCGGCGAGGCCGGCCGCGTGGAAAGCGTCCACTTCGGCGGGCGTCGCGGCGGCGAAGCCGACCGTCACGCCGTTGCTGGAGGGCGCTTCGCCATTGCCGGGACGGGCAATGATGAAAGCAGGCTTTTCGCGGCCGTAGAGCACCCAACCATTGCCGAAGGGGCCGAGGTTCTTGACGCCCAGGGCGCCCAGAGCGGCGTCGTAGAACGCTGCCGACTGCTCGACATCGGCCGCGCCGATGAAGACGTGCGAGAACACGCCGTTGCCGGAGATAACGGGATCAGCCATGATATTCTTCCTTGAGGTTAACTATTGAAATTGAAGGTTAGAGTTGAGGGATCAGTAGTGGATCACGGTGCGGATCGACTTGCCTTCGTGCATCAGATCGAAGGCTTCGTTGATCTCATCGAGACCCATGGTGTGGGTGACGAAGGGCGCCAGATCGATTTCACCCTTCATGGCGTCCTCGACCATGCCGGGAAGCTGGGTCCGTCCCTTGACACCGCCAAAGGCCGACCCCTTCCAGACCCGGCCCGTGACGAGCTGGAACGGACGGGTGGAGATTTCCTGGCCCGCGCCAGCGACGCCGATGACGATCGACTGGCCCCAGCCACGATGCGCGGATTCCAGCGCGGCCCGCATGACATGGACGTTACCGATGCACTCGAACGTGTGGTCGATGCCCCACCCGGTCATCTCGATCAGCACTTGCTGGATCGGCTTGTCATAGTCCTTGGGGTTGATGCAGTCGGTCGCGCCGAACTGACGCGCCAGCTCGAACTTCGTCGGGTTGGTGTCGATCGCGATGATGCGTCCTGCCTTGGCCTGACGCGCGCCCTGGATCGCGGCGAGACCGATGCCGCCCAGACCGAACACGGCAACCGAGTCACCCGGCTGCACCTTGGCGGTGTTGTGGACCGCGCCGATGCCGGTGGTGACGCCGCAGCCCAGAAGGCAGACATGCTCGGGGTTCGCTTCGGGGTTGATCTTGGCGAGCGAGACTTCGGCGACGACGGTGTATTCGCTGAACGTCGAGCAGCCCATATAGTGATAGAGGGGCTGGCCGTTGTAGGAGAAGCGCGTGGTGCCGTCGGGCATCAGGCCCTTGCCCTGCGTTTCGCGAACCGCGACGCACAGGTTGGTCTTGCCGGACAGGCAGAACTCGCACTTGCCGCACTCGGCGGTGTAGAGCGGAATGACGTGATCGCCCGGCTTGACGCTGGTGACGCCCTCGCCGACCTCGACGACGATGCCCGCGCCCTCATGGCCGAGAACGACCGGGAAAATGCCCTCCGGATCGTTGCCGGACAGCGTGAAAGCGTCGGTGTGGCATACCCCGGTATGCGTGACTTTGATGAGCACTTCACCTTTCTGGGGCGGTGCGACATCGATCTCGACGATTTCGAGCGGCTTGCCTGCCTCGAAGGCTACGGCGGCGCGAGATTTCATGTTTGGATCTCCCTCTTTTCTAGAACCGGACCGCCGGTTGCGAGTCCCCGTTTCGATATCTCGATTCGGAGCCAAGCATACTGGCTGGGAGTATGTATAAGATACTCCTAGCCAGTATGCAAGAGGGATAATGTCTGAGGGTGGTGAAAGCGCCCGACAGGGCGTTACGGCTTCGGAAAAGCGCAGCGCCATGGCTGATGCTGCGTTCCAGAAGGGGGCGGCTTGCCGATCCGGGGGGGTGTTAGATCGACAAGCCGGAAGGGGGTGTGCGTGCGGCAAGCAGTCCGCCCCCAACGGCTCAGAATGCCCCCCGACATGACCGGGGGGCATTCCGGGTTAGATGGTCAGGCCGCCACAGAGCCGTGCGGATCGATGACGTACTTGAACGCCGATCCGTCATCGAACTCCTTGTAGGCCGCCGGCGCGTCCTCCAGCTTGATGATCTTCGTGTTCATCATCGGAGTCAGATAGGGCATCCGATCGTTCAGGATGGCCCGCATGAGGGCGTGGTTGTAATTGGCCGTCGGCGACTGGCCTGCCGACATCCGCGGCGACTTGATCCAGCCACTGGCCCAATCGACTTCCATGCTGCCCTTCTTGTTGTCCCGATTCTTGGAGATCGGATTGGGGCAATATACGCCGACCGTGCTGGTCATCCCGCCGAAGCGGACATATTTCAGCAGGGCGTTGGTGACGGCGTTCTCGACGATCTGGTCGGACTCCGCCCCGAACCCGCGACAGTCGAGGCCCACATAGTCGATGACGCGATCGGCCTCGCGCTTGCCGGTGATCCGCTCCAGATGATCTTCGATCGGAATGCCGTCCGACAGGTTGATGGTCTCGACGCCGTGCGGCTTGAGCAGATCGAGCCGCTCCTGAATGAAGTCGGCGACGATGATGGCGCCGGCACCGAGGAGCTTCGCACAGGCGGCGCCCGCGCGGCCGACAGGCCCCGCGCCGAAGATCAGCACATTCTCGCCGACGATATAGGCCGGTTGCGCCGGCCAGTCGGGAGCGGCGAACCCGTGGAACGCGGTCGGCAACACGTCCGAAAGGAGCGTCAGATCACGGATCTTCGCCATGGCCGCGTCCTTGTCGGGGAAAGCCAGCAGATTGAAGTCTGCATAGGGCACGAACAGGTAATCCCCCTGCCCCCCGGTCCATCCACCCAGGTTAAAGCCATAGGCGCCGCAGTCGACTTCGGGGTTGGTGTGCTCGCACACGTCCGAGCGCATGTGCTTGCAGTTGTAGCAGCGTCCGCAGCCGACGTTAAAGGGAACGGACACGATATCGCCGACCTTGATATATTCGACGTCGGAGCCGACCTCGATCACCTCGCCGGTCATTTCGTGGCCCATCGTCATCCCCTTGGGGACTTCAAACGAACCTCGGTAGATGTGAAGGTCGCTGCCGCAGATGTTCGTGGTGACGATCTTGAGAATGGCGCCGTGGGGAGCTTTTTTGCCCTGTGGAGTAATCAGCTCCGGGAATTTGAAGGTGTTGACCTTCATTTCCATCGGTTTCTCGAAGGTTACGATCCGGTTGCCTGTAGCCATCAGATATCTCCTGCGTTTTTTCACGCCCCCCCAAGTATTGACGAGAGTAGGACTTGACACGGATCAACATGCCGCACCGAATTAATTCAGCGCAGCATAGTAGTGTCGTTGCCAGTCTCATCATTACCGTCTTGGCAGAATGGCGGCGCTTCTCCTTCGGAGCAAACTCGAAGATTCTATCCCAAGATCGGAAATTCCTATGACCAAGCTACAGGAGAATGACTGCCGCAATGCAACAAGATGATATATCATATTCCATTGCAGCAAGCATAATGTTTCTGGAAGACAAGGCGCAGTTGAAGTCTATCAGGGTGACGCCCTATGCGCCCGTTCTCTGGACTTGAGTTGTGTTGGCGCAATGGTGCCGGTCTCTCTATCATCCTCTGACAGAAAGGAGTTCTTATGAAACGCGCTATTGTAACAGGAGGATCGGGGCTAATCGGTCAGGCTATATGTTCCGCCTTATTGGATGAAGGTTGGGAGGTGGCATCCTTCGATTTGAAGGAAGGAGCGATCGGTCAACAGATCCATTGCGATCTTGCCAGCGAAGAGTCCGTAGCCGAGGCTTTTCGTGCCCTTGGCTGGGATCGACTGGACTTGCTCGTCAACAATGGTGGGCTTGTTTACGACACATTCATGCAGCTCGGTGACACCTCGCTCGACCAGTGGAACAGCACCATTGGCAGCCATCTGACCGGGGCCTTTCTGATGTCGCGAGCGGCATTGCCCCTGCTCACCGATGGCAGTTCGATTGTCATGATGGCTTCCACCCGCGCGTTGATGTCCCAAGGCATCGACTTTGCCTATGCCGCTGCGAAAGGTGGCATGGTGGCACTCGCGCAGGCGCTGGCGGTGCAACTTGGCGCCAAAATCCGGGTCAATACAATCGCACCTGGTTGGATCACCAATGACACGAATCTGCGCGCCGAGGACGAGGCGCAGCATCCGGTTGGCCGGGTCGGTCGCCCCCAGGACATTGCCGAGGCCGTGCTATATCTGGCGTCCGCCGGCTTTGTTACCGGGCAAACGCTTGTGGTCGACGGCGGGATGACCAAGAAAATGATCTACGTCGAATAGTGGGTCGCGCGACCGTTCATGCTGCGATAGCACGGCATGAACGGTCAGCCCCCTTCGGGTTGGAACTGGCGGTACAGGTCCAGAGCGGCCTCTATCGAGGCCATTGTCTCGGGTGCGCGGACTATTTCGAACAGCGCGGCTGTGGGTGTCGATTTCACCCCATTTCTGGGCATGGCCAATCCAACAGCGGCATCTGCGCCCTCACCTGCGACTTCAACCGCCCGAATGTCGGAAATCCGAGCAAAATAGGTTGCGAGAGATTGCGGAAGGACGGTGGCATATCGCCCACTTGCGATATGGGCAGCGAGAACATCGACATTGTTGGTCCTGATCGACTTTGCGGCACGGTGCCCGAGTCTAGAACGCGCGGCTTTGGGTAGCGCGCAGTCCAAGATGCACAAAGGCAGCTCGGCGACATGATCCCATGAAACCTGTCGCGGGAGCGGGTCGCCGGATGCCTGGAAAACGACGATCCGCTCCCGGTAGAGAAGGTGCGTGTCAAAGTCCTCCTCAGATATGTCTTCGAGATAGACCAGCGCCATGTCCATTTCATGCGTCAGCAAGGCTTTGGTCAGCGACGAGGTTTGCGCTGTGCAAATGCACTGTTCGAGGAGCGGCATCCTTTCAGCGAGGGCAAGGCTGAGGATCGATGCCATGATCGACGTGGCCGACAGCACGCCCAGGCGAATTTGACCTTCCAGCCCACGTTTCTGGGCCGAAAGGTCGCGCTCCAGCCCCTCGCAGTTGCTCTCGATCTTCTTCGCCCAGGCCAGCACAGTCTCACCTTCCGATGTGAGTCCGTCATAACGCCGGCCATGCCGCACGATCTCCACACCCAAGTCCTGTTCGAGCTGCTTGATGCCGGCGGAAAGCGTGGGCTGCGACACGTTGCAGCTCTTGGCTGCCCTACCGAAATGGCCTTCCTGATCGAGCGCAATCAGATATCCGAAATTCTTGACGATCATAACGTGTTCTCATCCAGTTGCGATTTTCCAGTGGAACCACAAATTGCAGTCCCGCAATCAAGTTATGATGCCGGTGGCACGCGAAGCTGAATGAAAATACCAAAGCATGGAACTGGAAAAATGTAGATACGCCGCTTAGGGCGATCTATGAAAATACCAACCCATAAGTCGTACCACGCGAAAATTGGGCGCACCGTCATTATATTGCCGATCGGTAAAAAATTGTTCTTATAAATCTATATACAGGTACTGCGGTTTCTAAGACCTACTTAAGATAGGTTCGCAATATCCGCATTATACCCTCCATGTCGTCGTCGAATGGGCTGGCTCCATTTTCCCCATGCGCGCCGTTGGCGGGGCCGAAGGTCTCACGGAGATGGCCTTCCATCACTTCTGCCATCAACCCGTTGGTGGCGCCCCGCATCGCCACAATCTGTTGGAGCAAAGGGGCGCAATCCGTTCCGGCCTCGATCGCGCGTTCAAGCGCTTCCGCCTGCCCCTTGATGCGACGCAGGCGTGTTATGGCCCGCTTCTTCTCTTCTGGTGAATGTGGCATCGCGCTTTCCTGACTGTTGATATGCACATACTATACAGGGGGGGAGTTTCAACCCTATCCTGTGCCTTGCGCCGCGCTGACACCTCAAATTTCGGCCGAAGCGAGCCTGAACCTTCCCCTACGCCTCCAGAAACATCGAACGCCAGACCTGGGTTCCTACCCCCTTGATACTGGTGGGGAGTATGATATATTGCCGGCCCGATCGGATCGCTGCACCAAAGGAAATGGCGCGCGTCCGGCCCCCAAGCCCTGTGTTCGAATCGCAAAGCCTCTGCAGAGGACAATCGGACGAACATCGGCGGGACAAAACAGGGAGGAATGTTGGTGATTGAGAATCTCGATCCGGTAATCCTGGCCCGGGCGCAATTCGCGTTCACGGTCTCATTCCACTTCATCTTCCCGGCCTTCTCCATCGGCACGGCAAGCTATCTCATGGTGCTTGAAGGGTTGTGGTTGAAGACCGGCAGCGGTGTGTATGCGAACCTCTATCGCTACTGGCTCAAGATCTTCGCCGTCGCGTTCGGCATGGGTGTGGTCTCGGGCGTGGTGATGTCCTACCAGTTCGGGACGAACTGGTCGGTATTTTCGGCCAAGGCCGGTCCGGTCATCGGCCCGCTCATGGCCTATGAGGTTCTGACCGCGTTCTTCCTTGAAGCCGGTTTCCTTGGCGTGATGCTGTTCGGCATCAACAAGGTAGGCAGGGGCCCGCATTTTTTCGCGACCTGCATGGTCGCCGTCGGGACGCTCATCTCGGCGACCTGGATCATTTCCGTGAATAGCTGGATGCAGACGCCGGCAGGCTATGCGATCAATGCCAAGGGCCAGTTCGTGCCCGCAGGTTCGTGGCTTCCGATCATCTTCAACGCGAGCTTTCCCTATCGCCTCGTCCATACCGTCATCGGCGCCTACCTGACCACGGCAATGGTCGTCGGGGCCGTAGGAGCATGGCACCTTCTGCGCGACCGCGCGAATCCCGGCGCGCGCAAGATGTTCTCCATGGCGATGTGGATGGCGGCGCTTGTGGCGCCGATCCAGATTCTCGCGGGCGATCAGCACGGCCTCAACACGCTTGAGCATCAGCCGACAAAAGTTCTCGCGATGGAAGGTCATTATGAGGCCAGCCCCGAGGGCGCTTCGCTCATCCTTTTCGGCCTCCCGAGCAACAAGGATGCGGTGGTCCACGGCAAGATCGAAATCCCCTATCTGGGATCGCTGATCCTCAAGCACGATCCCAAAGCGCCCCTCCCCGGCCTCAACGACTTCCCGCGCGATCGCTGGCCGCCCACGCCGATCGTCTTCTGGTCGTTTCGGATCATGGTGGCGATGGGCCTCGCCATGCTTGGGTTGGGCCTCTGGAGCCTGCTCGCCCGCTGGCGCGGCAAGCTCTATGACTGGCGCTGGCTGCACCGCGCCGCTCTCGCGCTTGGTCCGTCAGGCTTTGTCGCGGTCATAGCAGGATGGGTGACGACGGAAGTAGGCCGACAGCCCTTCACCGTATACGGCCTGCTGCGAACCGCGGAGTCCCACTCCCCCCTGGCCGCTCCGGCTGTCGCGGCGTCCCTCGTCGCTTTCATCCTCGTCTATTTCGGCGCGTTCGGGGCCGGCACCTATTATTTGCTCCGGATGATGGCAAAGCCGCCCGCAGCCGGTGAACCGGAACCGTCCAAGGTGCCGCAACGCGCGGCGGGCATCACGCCGGCAAGCGGCGTCGTGGCATCAACCGGACGGGAGGCATGAACGTGGAGCACCTCGATCTCACCATAATCTGGGCCGGTATCATCGGCTTTGCTGTCTTCGCCTATGTCGTGATGGACGGGTTCGATCTGGGGATCGGCATCCTCTTTCCGAACCTTTCGGTCGGAGGAGAGCGCGATCAGGCAATGAACTCGATCGCGCCGGTCTGGGATGGCAATGAAACATGGCTCGTGCTGGGCGGAGGCGGTCTCTTCGCGGCCTTTCCTCTTGCCTACGCCATCATCCTTCCCGCGACCTACCCGCTCATCATCGCGATGTTGCTCGGTCTCGTGTTTCGCGGGGTCGCATTCGAGTTTCGCTGGCGAGATCCGCGCCATCGTCCCTTCTGGGATGTCGCCTTCAGCTTTGGGTCCGTTCTCGCGGCGTTCTCGCAGGGGATCACGCTGGGCGCGATCCTGCAAGGCGTGCGGGTCGAGGCCGATGCCTATGCAGGGGGATGGCTGGATTGGTTGAGCGCGTTCAGCCTCTTGACCGGCGCGGCAGTCGTGATCGGATATGCGCTTCTAGGCGCGGCCTGGCTGGTCTGGAAAACCGAAGGGCCGGGCCAGGAACGCGCCCGTCGACTGGCATTTTGGCTCGGCGGGGCGACGCTACTCGCGCTTTTCGCCGTCAGTGCGGCGACGCCGTTCCTGACCTATGACTATTGGCGACGCTGGTTTGCGATGCCCGGCGTGCTTCTCACCGCGCAGGTTCCTCTGCTGGTGGCGATCTGCGCTGCAACCTTCTTCTGGAGCCTGAAGCGCGGCGCGGAGCGCCTGCCCTTCATTATGGCGCTTGGCCTGTTCTTTCTCGGTTTCGTTGGGCTGGGGATCAGTATCTACCCCTATGTTGTTCCCCGCGCCGTCACGATCTGGGATGCAGCCGCTCCCCCGCAAAGCCAGCTCTTCATGCTGGCGGGTGCGGCCGTCATCATTCCGATCATTCTCGGCTATACCGCGTGGGCCTATTGGGTGTTCCGCGGTAAGGTCGGCACGCATGGGTATCATTGATGGACGAGCCTAAACCTCTCGGTCGACGGCTCGCCTGGATGGTCTTAATCTGGGCGGCCAGCGTTTTGGCGCTGGGGGCTGTCGCGCAGGTCATTCGCTTCATCCTCAAACCCTGACGGCAGCTCGTTTCGACGAGCTGCCGATGGAAATGCTGGCAAACAGGCGAAGGACATTCCACGGAATATGATCGTTCGATCGCAACCGAGCTTCCAAGATATCATTTTCACCGTGCATGGCTCGATCCTGCCGCGCATCGCACGGAGGCTGGCGGCGATCGCGGTCGTCAGTGTGATCGCCATCCTGGCCGCCCAAGCCCATCCCGGCATTTTCGCGCGGATTTCGACGATCCCTTTCACCCTGATCGGTATCGCGCTCTCGATCTTCATGAGCTTCCGCAACAATGCCTGCTATGCGCGATGGTGGGAGGGGCGGCAGCTTTGGGGCGAGCTAATTATCTCGGCCCGTTCGTTCGCGCGCGAGACATCGCTTCTCCCTGACGAGGATCGGCGCGCGTTGCTCCATAGCATATGTGGCTTTGCCTGCGGCCTCACCGCACGCCTTCGCGGCGAGGATGAAATCGCCGCCATTGCGCCGTGGGTCGATATCGGCCCGGCGACAAAGAGCCCGAACGTCACGAACCTCGTGCTCGATCGTATGGGGCGCAGGCTGCTCGAGCTAAAGCAGACTGGCGTCATTACGCCGATTCACTATGCCGTCGTGGCAGAAGACATGCGATCCTTCGGCAAGGTTCAGGGCGCTTGTGAGCGGATATCCACGACGCCCGTGCCGTTCGCCTATTCTCTGCTGCTCCATCGCACCGCACTTATCTTTTGCGTGATGCTTCCCTTCGCGCTCGCAGGATCACTCGACTGGTGGACGCTCCTGCCGGTGCTCCTCACCGCCTATACCTTTTTCGGCCTCGATGCGCTGGGTCACGAGCTGGAAGACCCGTTCGGCGTCGAGCCAAACTGTCTGCCGCTGTATGCGATGAAGCGGACAATCGAGCGGGATATGTTGTCGCTGCTTGGCGAAGAGGATCTACCCCCGCCACTGGAACCCCATAAATCTGTCCTGAGCTAAATTTGCACACTCCTTGATACTGGTAGGGAGTACCCTATATTCGGGTGCTGTGCTGGATAGTCGCGTGCTTGGCCCATGCGCCCCCGACTATCTGACCCCCAAGGTCAAAATCGAGGAGCTTGTGGCGATGGCAAATGGATGGGCACCCGATAGTGCGGTGCAGGACCAGATTGATGCAACGATCATGGACGCGGTTTTCGCCGCCCGATCGCGTCTGCCTTCCGGCGAGGGTAGCACCGACTGCGAGGTGTGCGGCGACGAAATCCCGGCGAAACGCCGCACGGCCATACCCGGCGTAAGAACCTGTGTCGCCTGTCAAAGCGAACGCGATAAGCGCCCGACCTTCACCGGCATCAATCGCCGGGGCAGCAAGGACAGCCAGTTGCGCTAATTGCGCTAGGGGGCGGCCAACCACGTTATTCGAGCGCCGCTTTAGGGAGCACCTCAAGGTTTGTGACACGGACAGCGGTAAGCTGAACAGGTAGCGAACAGGGCGGCTCAGGCCACCTTGGCTCCGGGTCCGCCGGCGATGTTGAGTGCGCGGTAGCCGTCTTGA
>NZ_JBDZDK010000026.1:0-56410 GCF_040049155.1 Sphingomonas silueang | reverse complement strand
GTCCCGTTCTCCTTTCGAAGTTTCAGCCCGAGGGCACCGGTAAGCTCGGTGGGCAGATGCCATTGCCAACAAGCATCACGTCATCAGACGCACTCCTTTCTCGCGCCACAACGGCGCACACCATCCGCCCTCTTCAGGCCCTCCGTACTCGCGGTCGATCTCGTAGAAGGCGAGGATGGTGCGCATGGGGCGTGCTTTCGGTTCGATGCGCACGGTTCATTCCGTCCGCTCTCCCCTGCCCTCCCCCCTCCGCTCCCGGTCGGCAGGGGAGGCCCTTCACCGACGGCGTCGGGTAGCCTCGGCGGTCAGCGTGCCGATCAGGTCGCCGTGATCGGCGAGGACGTGCTCATGGGGATCGGCGAGGACCATCGCGGCACGGTCGAGCAGCGTGGCGAGATCGTGGTCCTTCATCGGCAGGCGATCGGGTGCGGGTCGGGGCGGTTCGTCCCCGGCCTTCTCCATGAGCAGGACCAGGATCGAGGGCTTTTCATCCTCATCGAGCGGGCGGCTGTCGATGATGTGCCGCCCGCCGCGCGTGATCGCAAAGGCGTTGAAGGTGGGTGATACCCCGTTATCGGCATTGGGGATCGTGGTGCCGCGATCGTGGAACTGGATGTCGCAGAACCGCGCCGGGCCGTCGTAGCTCTTGCCCATGAAACAGAAGGTGACGCGGCGTCCCTCGCTGGTCCTGGCCGTGATCGTGAACGCGCCATCGGGCACGTCCACGCAGCGGTGCGGCACGTCATTGTAACCGGCGAAGCCGAGCGAGACGGCATCGGCGCGGGTCATGACGGGCAGGTCGGTGATGTCGGGCATGGGGTATCGCTCCTCGTAACGGGCATCGTGGGGCTGGTGGTGGGGGCGGGCCGCAACCGCGGCCGCCAGGCTCAGACGGCGCGCGCCGCGGCCATGATCGGGGTCGCCGCGGCGAAGGTACGTAGCGCCGTCGCCATGGCAGGCCGCAGCCTCGCCTTGCTCGACACGATGATCTCAGGCGTCAGCGGCGTGCCGTCGGCAGCGGCATAGCCGGTGGCAAGGCCGGATCGCGTCTCGACACGGACCATGTGGCCGCGCCCGGGGGCGGGTCCGACATGGCGCGCGGTGAACTCGCCGAGGCTGCCGTAGAAGGCGGCGATGACCTTCCCCCAGCGGATATGGCCCTGCGCCATCGTCACGCCGTCCGCGAGGCCGCGATCGAGCCAGGTGCGCAGGTGGGTGCGTTGCTGGAGCCGCGAGTTGCGGGTGCGCTCCATCGTGCGGGCGAGCGGCAGGACGGGCGCGATGGCGTCGAGCAGGTCGAGGTCGTGGCCCTGCAGCGTGACCAGTATGTCGTCGAACTCGGCATAAGCGAGGAGGTGCCCGAGCTGGCGGGCGGCCTCGCCGGGATCGGCAAGGTGTCGGGCGGGCACATCGGACCGATCCGGGTCATCTGCCGAGACGAACCCGGCGGGAGTCAACACGATAACCGTCGCGGCCCTGGCACCGGGGCGGGCGCGAAGCAGGCCGAGGAAGTCCCATGCCGGATCACCGCCGATGTCGCCGGCCGACAGGATCGCGAGCCGGCGCGACCAGCGCGCCGGACGCGGCGCGTCGCCGGGCTTCGGCCAGCTCCCCGGCAGCGGCCTGCCGGCAAGCGTGACCGATGGTGCGGGCGGCAGGTTGTCGCGGCGCATGTCGGCAGCCAGCGTGCGGCGGGCGGCATCGAACAGGTCGGTGCGGTCGCCCCCGCCCGCGGTGAAGCCTAGATCATAGGCGCCACGCTTTTCTTCCAGCGAGGCGCGACACGGGATGCCGTCCGGGTAACGGTGCGGCCACCCGACATGCGCGGCATACCAGCCATCGGCGTAGCGGTTGGCGAGGTCCCAGCTGTAGCCATGATCGTCGCGGCCGCGCAGGACCGCGATGTCGCGGTCGCTGCCCTTACCGTCACGGACCTGTCGATCGGTGAAGGCGAAGTTGGTCGCTTCCTGTCGCGCCGCGCCTTCGGCGGCGATGGCATCGTTGATCGGGCGCATCGCGGCGATGCGCTCGCGGCCTCGCGCCTGACGCTCGGCGAGCGGCGCGTCGGGCGCGAGGTCGGGGAAGTCATGCCATGCGCGCGCGATGGCGGCGGCATGCGCGGGGTCACGACCATGCGCGATCCAGTGATCGGCGCAGGCCGGATCGAAGGGCGATGCCATCGTCGGTCAGCCGTGGCGCGGCGCGGGCAGCGCCAGCCACGCCGCATCCTCGAACGGCAGCGGGTTCACCCCGGCGGCCTCGTCGCCGCGAAAGACCGTGGCGCTCGATAGCGCGCCCAATCCGTCGGTGTTGTTCCAGTAGGCGATGTCGTCTTCGGGGCTGCGCACCGCGAGAACATAGCCGTCATGGCCTTCCCCGGGGTCTTCAGCGCGCAGCAGCGCGCGGGTGAGGATCCCGGTGGTCGAGTGCCAGTCGATGCCGTCGGCGGTGATGACGACCGCGCCGCCTCCGAACTCTCCGGCGCGCAGCCGGTCGCAGTCGCTCGACCAGGTGAAGCCGCAGGGGAGCGCGGAAGGACACGCGATGCGGATCAGCTTCGCGACGGGCTCGACGCCGAACTGGTCGCCGTGGAAGAACGCCATGACCTTGCCGTTCTCGTCCGGCGCGTCGAGACCGATCCGGCAATCGAGATAGGGGAAGCTCCAGTCGTCGAACAGGTCGAGGAAGCTCTCGAACCGGCTCGCCCCCCCTGGGCGGGAACAGGGCGTGGAAGGCGGTGCCGAGGCTGTCATAGCCGAGCGCCAGGTCCTCGTCGGCGCCGTTGGTGTCGAGAATGTCGACCGCGCGTTCGGCGAGCCGCAGCATCGCGGCCTCTTCGGCGGTGACCAGCAGGTGGAAGGCAGCCTTGGTGTAGCTGTTGGCCATGGGAATTGCTCCGTTCCGGATGAATCGGGGGTAAAGCCGCCTGGGGCAGGGTCAGGCGAGCGCGGCGATGCGCGCGCGGGCGGTCGCGGCCTCGACCGGGAAGGCGGCGACAAGATTCGTGTGCAGGACCGCGAAGCCGGGAATCGGAAAGGTGCCGTCGGCCGCGGGCCGGGTAGTCATCAGCGCGGCGATGACGGTTTCGGCGGGATCGGCGTGCTCGACGACGGGCGCTGCGCCGTCATAGCGGACCGGCGCGCGGAAGCCCGCCTCGATCCAGGTGGCGAGACCTTCCTCGACCGCTTCGGCATAGTCGGCGACCGTCGCATCGTCCTCGGACATGACCCGCAAGCCGAGCGTGCGGTAGCATCCGAAGTCGTGCGGGTTGGGAATGACCTTGAAGCGGCATCCTTCGGGGGGCGGACCGTGGCGGGCGATCAGGGCGCAGCGCCAGGCCTCGATCTCGAGGATGTTCAGCGTGTCGAAGTCGGGCGAGCGGCCGAGCTGGGCGCAATCCTCTTCGGCGGGGCCTGCGCCGAGGTCGATGGTGTAGGGCATTTGGGTTCTCCGTCGATCCTGACTGGATCGACACGCCCTCTCCCGCTCCCCTTCCGATTCCGCGGGCGCTCAGTGTCCCATCAGCCGCTTCGCGGCGATCTGCGCCTCGCCGTCCGACTGTCCCAGTGTCTTCAGCCGGTCGGTCTCGAGGTGGATGGCGAGGTCGTGCGGAAGGTCGGCCCATCGCGACGCGATCGTCACCGCCTCGCGTGCGCTGCGAAGCTCACCGATCGCGGTGCCGTGCCATGCGACGGTCTCCTCCTCGCCGGCGAGATGGGGATGCGGGCGGAGCACATGGACGAAGAAGGTCTGCAAGGGCCTGTCCCATCCGATGGCGACGGTGGACGCGCCGTCGAGGCCGGGAAACTGGTGGCAGCTCATGGGGCATTCTCCCGGTCAGGCGGCAAGCGTGTTCCATTCAGCGTGCCACGGGCGCGGCCTCGGCTCAAAGCGCAGGACGCCGACCACCTGCGTATGGCCGTCGCCGGCGCGCTCTTCGAGCCAGTCGCGGTGGAGGATCGCATCGGCGAGGTCGCCGGCAAGCAATTCGTCGAGCATCGCGGACTGGCGCGCGGTGTCGTCGGACAACGCGTGCCAGTCGAGCGCGTCGAGGAAGTCCTCGCGCCTGGCGATGTAGCGCGTCAGCCGGGCGACCTCGGCCCGCGCGGCGATGATGGCGGGATCGATGTGCATGTCCGCTCTCCCGTCAGGCGCTGAGCAGTACCGGCAGCGCGGGCAGCGTGGCCAGATCCAGATCGCGGCGGATGCGGGCGGCGAGCCGGTCGGGGGCGATCACCTCGCGCATCGGGGCATAATGGTTGCGCGGTCCGGCGGGATCGCGGGTCGTGCCCGCGCGGCGGTAGAGCAGTTCGCGTCCCTCGCGCAGCCGCCCGATCGTCAGTTCGAGATGGATCGCACGGGTGTGCAGCACGATCTCGCCCGCCATCGATACCTCGCCGGGTAGCGAGTGGAGGTCATAATCCTTGGCGGACAGATCCAGCGCGGCGGCGAGCCGGCGCAGCGCCTTGCGCCCGTCGATGTGGAAACGCTCCTTGGCGACCGCGTCATAGGCGACGCCGCGCACGGCGAGCGCGACCAGCGGCGGAAAACGACGGAGCGTCGCAATGCGGTCGGTGCAAGTGCCGCGCAGCACCGTGTCGTCAGGGCGGGTAGCGCAGATACTGGCCAGGTGACGGGCGAGCAGCACGATCGCGGGATCGCTGTTCGCGTCGAGCCCGGCGTGCCGGCAATCCTCGATCGCCTTCTCGATCGCGTGGATCGTGGTCGGGATGGTGGTCAGCGCGCTGGGGTCGAGCGCCTGCTGATGGCGGAATGCGACGTCGAACATGGGGGCGTCTCCGGGTCAGAGCGCAACCTTCGCGCTCGCCCTCCCTCGCCCGCTCCTCTCCCAGTGCCCCGGCTGTTCGGCGTCAGCCGAAGGCGCGCATGAGGCTCATCATGCCGCCAAGGGCCGCGATCAGCACGACCTGGCTGCCGATCAGCCAACGGATCGTGTCGTTCTTGGCGGACGCGATCTCGGTTCGGACTTTCGCGATCTCGGTATTCACCGTCGCGATTTCGGCTTTCAAATAGTCCTTGGTGACCAGGTCCTCGCGCGAGGTCACCATGGTATCGCCGAGAATGGTCGCGATCGCGTCGGCGAGCGGCTTGGCCGCACCGGCGGTTTCGAGTTCGCGGGAAGCGCGGATGCTGTTGAACATGGTCGCCATCGTCGTCGATCTTTCTATCATATGGGTGAACGGCCGGGAACGCGCAAAGTGGCACCGGCTCAGGCCGCGGCAGGGATCCATTGCTCCACGTCGTCGCCCTCGCGCAGGCACGACTGGCAGGAGGTGGAATCGTAGGTGGAAGCGAGCGACCACGCTTGCGCCTCGCGGTCCCAGACCGCCGCGGCATCCTTTACGAGGTCGTCGCTGCCGCAGATATCGCAGACCGGCGTCACATGCGCCGTGCCGTGCGGACGCAGCGCCTCGGCACCGCACACCGACCAGTCGCCGTAGAGCGTGCCGCCATGCGGCAGGCAGTCGCCGTCGAGCGGGATGGCGTGCTCGCCGTAGCCGTCGTGGAAATGGATTTCCGTATTCGGGAAAAACCTTTCCATGACCTCGCGCGGGCCGCGCAGTTTCACGTCGCCGCCATAGGTGGTGTGGACGTAGGAGAGCGGCCCGATCGCCGGACACTCGCGGCCCCAGGCATCCATGTCCTGGTCGAACCGGTCGCGGCCGTGAAAGAGGTAGAGGTAGACGCTCATCGTGTCGGTCCTCTGGATGGAAGGGACGTGGAAGGCTTGGCCGCACCCGCGTCAGGGGCAGCGCTCAGGCGAGTGCCGCGACCTGTTTGGTGATCGGGGCCATGCTCTCGACGCGCACGGCACCGAGGCTCTCGAAGGTCTCGACCTCGGCACGGGTCGCGTAGCGGTCCTTGTCGACCAGGCCGTACATCTGATCCGCGGTATAGTCGGCGAACCCCATCGCATCGACGCCGGCGACCTTGCGGAACACCAGGCCGACCTTGCCCGCCGGCACCCAGTCGGCCCAATCGCCATAGGCGGAGGTCGAGACATAGTCCCCGATCGCCGCCTCGTAGGCGGCGCGGCGTCGCAGGACATGGCTGTCGCGCGCGGGCACCGCCTTGCCGGTGAAGGTGCCGTAGGCTTCGGGCAGCCAGTTGCGCGCGATGTCGTGCGCGAGGGGAAGTTCGAGGTCGAGCAGCGGATCGCGCGACGCGCGCCACTCGCGCTCGAAGGCGATCATGACGCGGGTCCAGTCGACGTCTTCCTCGTAAGCGCCGTCGTCGCGGCGCAGGACGCCCGGCACCGCGGCCTGGCGCTCGTCGGACAGCAGGAAGCCGCCATGGCTGGCGGTGGTGACATGCCAGATGCCGGGGAGGCGCTGCGTGGCGGTCTGGAGCGGTCCCCACGGGCTATGTTCGGGGCGCGGGGAAGAGGCGAAGGTCCTGGTCATGGGGTGCTCCTTTGGATACGGACACATCCGGCCCCCTCCCCCTCCGCTCCTATGTCCCCGGTGGTCGCGAGGATCGCGGTGGTCGTGGGGAACCCTTGGTTTCGCACGACAGCCGCTCGCCGCGACGCCAGCGCGCGGGGTCGATAAAATAGCCGGCATGCGCGCCGGCCCGCGTCGCGACCGCGCGATCGTAAGCGGCGACATAGCGGGAGGCGCGGTCGGGGTCGTTTCTGAGATAGCCGGTCACCGGCACCGCGAGCCCCGCCGCGATCATGGTCTCGCCGAGATCGCGGCCCCCGATCGTGACCGTGCCGACCGGGCGACCGTAGCTGGTCGTTCCGGTCAGCCGGATCACGGCATCGCCGGACTTGAGCGCGCGGGCGGCAATGTCCTGTGCCGCCTTGCCGCATTGCCAGCAACCCGCATTGCCACGACACAGCTGGCGACTCTCGAAGGCGTCGGCGCCCGACAGGCGGATGTCGATCGACACGGTGTCGCCGTCGAGTGCGCGGCCGCGCGCGGTGATGGCGCGGGTCTCCCCCGGACCGGTGTCGGCCGGCGTAGCGGCCGAGCAGGCACCGGCCAGAACCAGCGCGGCAAGGGCGGTCAGGCGCATCGGTCGAGCTTTGGCAGGCACGGGCTTGCGGCCTCGGCGACGTCGACCACGCGCCAGGGTTGCAGCGGCTCGGGCGTGGCGACGACGGCAACGTGCTCGCCGGCCGCGGTCAGGCGCGCCGCGACGCGGACCGCGTTGGAACGGCTGCACAGGCGGCGACGAAAGGGGGACAGGGGCTCGGGCATGACGATCCTCGTGACGATCCGGTTGGTGTGGCATGATGCGGCGCTCACGCGAACAGCGTCTTGTGGACACGGGTCTGCGGCAGCACCTCCCATGCGAGCGTCCGGACGCCCCGGATATGGTAGAGGCCGAAGCCGTCGACGGGCCGGAAGGCGATCCCGCGCCTGTGCTTCACCACGGTGAAGTCGGTGCCCTCGTGCCCGTTGGTGAAGTGGAGCGGCACCGCGAGGCGGATGCGCATGCCCTCGCTCAGCTTGCGTGCACGCAGGCGCAGGTTGGCGAGGCAGCGCCGGCGCCACTGGAGCGCGGATTCGCTGTCGCTGGAGGTCAGCAGGCGCAGGATCCGCTCGGGACAATCGTCCTCGCACGGCCCCATCGATTCCTCCATATCCTTGTACCCGAAATGTTCTCCGTCCTTGCTGCGCGCGTTCCAGCGCACGAGACAAACGATGGCGAACACCTCGCCGCCCGTGCCGTCACGCGTGACCTGCGCGGCGGCATAATAAGTGGTGAGGCCGACGATCGCGCTGTCGAGGATGCGCAGGCCGCTGGTGCCGCCTTCGGGCAGGTCGCGTTCGTACGTGAACTGGGCGTCGAGATAGGCTTTGGGCGTCTCGTGTCCGCCCATGGCGTAGCGGCTCATGAACAACCATCCCATGACGGCTCTCCTAAAATGAACGGGGTGAATGGGCGCAGTGTCAGGCCGCGAGCGCGACGGGCGGCGATGTTCCGCCCGCGGCGGGTGCCGAGAAGCCGCGCAAATAAGCGAACGCCTGCTCGGCCTTCGCCGCGGCGGTGAAGATCGCCGAGCTGTCGGCGCGCATGATGCCGATCCAGTGCGACACGTAGCTGGCATGGCTGTCGTGCAGCGAGGTCGGCAGCCCGAGATCGGCGCAGATCATCGAGGCGCAAAGCTCGGCGGTAAGCTCCTCCATCGCATAGGCGCGGTCGCCGAAGCGCTTGCCGAAGGTGCGCGCGAGCCGTGCCGGGGACCCGGACCAGTGCGCCGTCTCATGACCTCTCGTGGATGCGTAGGCATCGCCCGAGACGAAGCTGCCGGGCCGAGGCAACTGGATCCGGTCGGTGCCGGGGCAGTAATATGCCTCGTCGCCGCCATGGCGTACCCTGGCGGGGATCGCGGCGAAGAAGGCGTCGATCGCATCCTGCCGCTGCGACAGCAGTGCCGGCGTCGGGGGTATGTCGCGCGGGTAGTAATATGCCGGCAGGCCGTCGATTTCGTCTGCGTTGTAGACCAGGTACGAACGCAGGAAGCGAATGAAGCGGGCGCTGCTCTCACCGGTGAGCGTGGGCTGCCCGGGCTTGCGGAACGCCGAGGCGTAGATCGACATCGAAGGGATGGCTGTCGGGCGGACGCGCCCGCCGAGTTCGTTAGCCTGTCGCGCGGTCATCCAGTAGCGGCTGCGATAGCCGCGCATGTCGGCGATCGACCACAGCCACAGCGTGTTGATGCCGGCATAAGGCGTGCCCTCGTGGCGCAGCGGTCGCCCGCCCTCGCCGGTCAGCGACCAGCCTCTGGCCCATGGCAGTGTGCCGGCCTCGAGACGCGCAAGGATGGTGGCGGTGACCTCGCCCGCGATGTCGCGGACGGTCGGCATACGGGACGTCGAACGGGACATGGGGACGATCCTCCCATGAATGTGGCGGGACGGTGGTTCCGGCTCGGGGCGAAATGACACCCCAAGGCGCGGACTGGACGGCAACGCCGGCGCCGGGCTGCCCCGGTCGCCGGCGTTCCGCCTTCATCCGCTACTCGGCCGCGACGAGATCGAGATCGTCGTCGTCAGCGTCCTCGTCATCGATCAGGTCACCGATATCGATGTCGTCTCCGGCGTCGTCGTCCATGTCGGGCTCGTCCGAGACGATCAGGTCGGTGAGGCCGTCTTCGTCGCCGTCGTCGCCGGCATCGTCGGCCTGGTCGAGGAAGCGCATCGCGCCCGGCACCCAGGCGAGCGCGGCGGCCTTCACCTCGGCTTCCACGATCGCCTCGCCGGCGAACAGCTTCTCGCAGCTCGCCGCGATCTCGCCCTTCTTCTGGCTGGCATGGCGTCCCGACAGCGCCGGACCACCGACCTCGTCGAGCAGCGACAGCAGCGCGCCCTTGGGCACCCGGTCGAAGAAGTTCTCCGCCGTCGGCCGCCACCATGTCGCCACATCGATGTCGAGAATGGTCGCGAGCCGGTTCTGGAGCGCGTTCTGCCGGCTCGTATAGCCGTCCTTGGCCTCGAACGACGCCGCCACGATCCAGGCGAGCCACGCGGTCTTCGCCTCGTCGCCAAGCGCGCGGAACGCCTCGAACCGTGCGATCGTCGCCGCCCCGCTGCTCGATGCGTCCCGGCCTTCGCACCACGACGCATCGAGCCCGTCATAGGCCTCGGCGAGGTAATCGCGCGCGCGGGTGGCCGGCACGTTCTTCGCCAGCATCGGATCCTGCGGATTGCCCGCACGGATCGTGGTGCCGCTGTGCGAGCCCATGTTCACCCGCCCGTCGATCATCGCGAACAGCATATAGTCGAGCGCCAGCGCCGGGTTGGCGAGGATCGAGGCGGCGAGCACGTCGCGACGCTGCACCGCGAGCTGGTCATACAGCACCTGGCTGAGCGCCTTGCCGCCCGGAGCCGCGGCTTCGGCCGCTACCGGCGCGGACGCACCGCCCCGGGCAGGGCTGGCCGGACCTTCCTCGATGTGGAAGGTCGCGGCCGGACGCCGCTCGCCGTCGTCGCCGTCACTCCCGGCGTCGTCACCCTCGTCCGTGTCTGCCTCGACCGCGGTGACCCGGATCGGGGTTTCGCTGTAGTAGGTGGTGTCGAGCGCGGTGGTGCCGTCGCGGTTCAGCAGCAGGAACGTGCCGACCTTCTGTTTCAATTCGTCGGGCAGGATCTGGGGACGCTCATGGAGCGCTTGGCGCTCGTCCGACAGCGTCTCATGCTCTTCCTCGAGCGCGGCATAGGTGGCCTCGTCCTCGTCACCCTCGATGCCCTGCATCCCGTCCTCGATCTCTTCGAGACGGTCGGCGATGACATCGAGCCGCTCGGCTTCCGCGAGCGTCAGCGGCAGCGTCGGCAGATGGACGCGGTGCAGGTCGCGCGCGGCTTCCCAGGTGCTGGTGCCGGCGACCGGGCGGACCCAGGCCAGCCCCTGTTCCTCACCGAGCCGCTGCGCCTCGGCTTCGAGCTTCGCGGCCGCCAGCGTCTGCGCAATGCCGGGATCGATCCAGCGGTCACCGTCGTCGCTGAACAGGTCGCTCTCGACCTTGCCGCCCGCCGCGACATAGGCGTCCTCGCCGATGTACCGCGCGATGGGCTCGCTCGACTTCATCGTCTCGTTGGCGATGATCCGCCGGATCGAGTCCGCGCTCTGGTAAGCCTGATTCCCATACGCCTGCCACACCATCAGCTGGCGTTCCTGGCTCGAGGTCGAGGCATAGGCCTTGGCGAGATCGAGACTGATCCGTCGTTCGGCCAGCGCGGTGAAGATCGGCTCGGCGAGATCGGCCAGGCGCAGCCGGCCTTCCACGAAGCGCCGGGTGATGCCGAAGCGCTTCGCCACGCCGTCAATGTCGCCGCCGGTGCCGAGGAAATGCTGGAACGCGCGGCATTCGTCGGCCGGGTTCATGGCGAGCTTCTGGAAGTTCTCGGCGAGCGAGGTCTCCGACAGCGCCGCATCGGTTCCCGAGAGCACCAGCACCGGCACGTCGTACACAGCCGCATCCACCTCGCCGCGCTGCGCCAGCAGTTCGAGCGCGCGGAAGCGCCGGCTGCCCGCGATCACGGCGAAGGTGCCGCGCGGCTTCTTCGCCGGCGTCACGATCAGGTTCTGGATCAGCCCGCGCGCCGCGATATCCGCCGCCAGCTGCTCGATGAAATCCTCGCCCGCCTGGCGGACGTTGATCGGCGACAGCACCAGCTTCGCCAGCTTCACGCTCTGAATGGTCATGAGAGAGGGTCCTTATCTGTGGCCCGCCCAATCGACGGACACCAGCCCCCTTCCCTCTCCCCTTCAGGACAATGGATGGTCCCATGGGTTCACGATCGTCACGCCGGTGCCGGCGAAATCCTTGCCGTTGCGGGTGGCGACGATCAGATCATGCTCGAGCGCCGTCGCCGCGATCCAGGCATCGCGCTCGGGACGCGGGTCGGGGACGTGGAGCGGTCCGCATCGGCGGGCGATGGACAGGTCGAGCGGCAGGAGGGCGTCGGAGAACACCGGCTCGACATGCTCGCGCAGCCAGCGGCGCAGCAGTGCGGCCTGGGGAGCGTCATGTCGTTCGAGCTTCGCGATGCCGAGCTCGATCTCCATGATTGTCATCACCGACAGATAGAGGTCCTCCTTCGCCACGCTGCGCACCCATGCGGCGACCGCACGGTCGATGCGGCCGCTCTCATACTTGCGCATCTCCGACAGGACATTGGTATCGAGGAGGTACATCAGTCGAACACCGCCGCGCGCGGGAACGAAGCGGGCCGGGAAAGATCGAGGTCGATGTCACCGATGCCGGGCAGGGCAAGTGCGCTCAGGATATCGTTCGGTTGCCCGGTAAGCCGACGATATTCGGAATAGTTCATGACCGCCAGCGTCGGTTCACCGCGTTCGGTGATGATGACAGGCCCGTCGATCGCAGCCCGCTTGATCCGGCCCGGCTCGCGGTTGAAGTCGCGGCTCGAGAATGTGGTCGCCATGTCGGCCTCCTTATGTCGTTACGTATCTACATAGGCTGCCGCTGTCCGGTTGCGAAGTCCTGCCGTCCATCTCACGCCGCCTTGAGGATCTTCGCCAGCACGGCTTCGGCGTCGTTGGCGGGGACGAAGACGCGGGTCTTGTAGGAGATGATCTCGGTGAAGCAGCCGAGCGACTTCAGCCACGGCAGCTGCGCGGAAGGCGCATCGACGATCTCGACGCGGGGTTTGCCGTTCACCAGCGAGCGCCGGAGCGTCATCGCGAACGGCCGCGTCACCTCGACGCTGCGCCCCGACAGGACCGAGCGTGCGATGGCATCGACCGGCAGTTCTTCGGGGCTCGCCAGCCCGAGCTTCCCGTAAAGCTGGACGATATGCTGCTCATAGACAAGCCGGCCGAGCCAGCTGTTGCCCTGCTCATCGACGATGCGGTTGACCGCCATGTGGTCGGAAGGAAGCGCCGACCAGATCGGCAGCAGCAGACCCGTAGCGAGCCGGACCGTCTCGATCTCGGGCGTGACCAGCGCCTCGGCGACCTCGGCTTCCCACAGCGTCGTGAAGGTGTCGCGGTCGATCTCCTCCCAGGCGGTCTCGCCTAAGTCCGCCTCGTGGAGATACTCGCGCCGGCAGGGCCGTTGCAGTTCGAGCCGCGCGATCGGCAGCCCGTCATCGTCCATCCAGGCACGCGCCTTGCTCATCAGCGCGACGCGGGCGGACTTGGCATTGCGCACGAAGCGCGCGCTATCGTCCCAGCGGGCGAAATCGAGGACGCGGTCCAGCGTGATCGGCGTCTTGCGGCGCTCGGTCTCGATGGTAAGCAGATGCGAGGTCGCGCCGCTGACCGGATCGGTGCGCAGCACGATATCCTCGATCAGGGTCGCGCGCTCGCACTGGATCGTCTCGACGCCGACGTCGAGCCTGCCGGCCTCGCGCGCGGCCGCGACGCGCGTTTCCACCAGCGTCAGAAACTCGTCGAAGATCACGTTCTGCAACGCGATCGGCAGCGCCAGCAGGCGGTTGAGCCAACGCTGGATCGGCGGCAGTTCGTCCTTCAGCACCCCGTCCTGGTCGTGGAGTTCGAGGCCCGTACGCGCCGTGAAGTCGTCGCACGAGATGCTCGTGAGCTTCCCCCGGTTCAGGAGGTGGAACCAGGTGACGAGCGCGTCCTTCGCATAGTCGCTTTCGAGATTGTCGGCCGGGTCGAACAGGTTCTGCCCGCCGGTCTGGCGCTGGCCGCGCGTCAGCGCGCCAAGGCTGTCGAGCCGGCGCGCGATGGTCGAGGTGAAGCGCAGCTCGCCCTTGCAGTCGGTGGTGACCGGGCGGAACAGCGGCGAGGACGCCTGATGGGTGCGGTGCGTGCGCCCGAGCCCCTGGATCGCGCGATCGGCGCGCCAGCCTGGCTCCAGCAGGAAATGGACGCGCTGCTCCCGGTTCACCGCATCGAGGCTCGCATGGTACGACCGCCCGGTGCCGCCCGCATCGGAGAATATGAGGATGCGCTTGGCACCGTTCATGAAGGCGGCGCTGTCGGCCTGGCCTGAGCGCGCGGTCCGCGCCTCGACCTTCTGGCGACCGTCGCTGGTGGTCACGAGGCGGCGGGTACGCCCGGTCACCTCGGCGACGGCATCGGTGCCGAAGTGGCGGATCACCGCGTCGAGCCCGGATTCGATCGGGGGCAGCGAGCACAGCCGCTCAATCAGCGCGTCGCGCGCGGCCTCGGCCTCCGGGTTATGGACCGGGTTGCCGTGCTCGTCGCGCATCGGCCGCGCGCGGACGTTGCCGCTGTCGTCGGTATAATTCTCCTGCTGCTGGGTCGGGAAGGCGCGGCTGAGATAATCCACGACATATTCGACCGGGCTGAGCGAGATATCGAGGTCGGCGCGCTCCTCGGGCGAAAGCGCGGACAGCCGGCGCTCGAGGATCGCCTCGGCGGTGGTCACCAGTTGCAGCACGACCGACTGGCCGGCTTTGAGATGCTCCTCGACCGCCGCGATGACCGTCGGCAGCTTCATCGCGAGCAGTACCTGGCCGAAGAAGCGCTGCTTGGTGGATTCGATACGGCTGCGCGCCGATGCCTTCGCCCCGCTGTTCAGCGTCGCGCCGTCGAGGTCATCGACCACGCCGGTCAGCGCGAGCGCGGCTTCCATGTTCCGGTGAATGACCTGCCAGCCTTCGCAATATTGGTCGTAGACCTCGATCTGGGCCGGGCTGAGCGTGTGGCGCAGCACGTCATATTCGACGCCGGCGAAGCTCAATGCCCGCGCGATGTAGAGGCCGAGCGCCTTCAGGTCGCGCGCGACCAGTTCCATCGCGGCGATGCCGCCCTGGCGGATCTGGCTGATGAACTGGGTGCGATCGGCGAAGCTGGTCTCGGGTCCCCACAGGCCGAGCCGCACCGCATAGGCGAGGTTGTTCACGTCCGAGGCACCGGTGGCCGAGGCGTAGAGGACGCGGGCGAGCGGCAGATGGTTCTGGAGGAGGACGCCGCAGATGCCCTGCTGCGAGCCTTCGGTCTTGCCGAGCGCGCCTTCGCCGCCCGCGACCCCGCCCATCTCGTGCGCCTCGTCGAACGCGATCACGCCGTCGAAGTCGGGACCGGCCCAGTCGAGGATCTGCTGGAGCCGGGTGCTGTCGGCGCGGGCGGAGCGCAGCGTCGGATAGCTGACGAACAGCACGCCCTCGGCCATGGCGATGGGCTGGTCGATCTTCCAGTTGGACAGGGGCTGGACGTCGCCCGACAGCCCGCCGAGCGCGGTCCAGTCGCGCCGCGCATCGTCGAGCAGCGGCTCGTTCTTGCTGACCCAGATATGGCGGCGCCGGCCTGCCAGCCAATGGTCGAGCACGCAGGCGGCGACCTGGCGGCCCTTGCCCGCCCCCGTGCCGTCGCCGAGGAAGAAGCCCTGCCGGTACTGGCGCCCCCCGTCGGGGTCGAGCACGAGGCCGACGCCCTGCTTGTCGGGGCGGAAGGTGCCGGGCAGCATCCGGGTCCAGGCATGGCCGGCATAGACGACGGTTTCGAGCTGCGAGGCGGACAGCAGCCGTTCGCTCACCGTGCGCTCGGGCAGATGCGGGATATAGGCGGGCACCGGCATCGGGATCGAGCCCATCGCGACCGATTCCACCAGCGCGGTCGGATGCTCGCCCGCCGCGTCGAAGGCGATCCGGCTCGGACGGTATGGCAGATAGACCCCGGCCTGGTCGCCGAGCGGCGCCGGGGCGTCGAGCGGGGTATAGCCGACCGGAGCCACGTCGTTGCGCGCCGGCGCATGGACCGGTCGCGGCGGGGCCGATCGGGTGACGCGCGCCGTACCGAACATCGAGATGCCCGGCACCGCCGCACGCGGGACGGCGCGCGCCGGGTCGGCAAGAGCCAGACGTTCGGGGATGGCGAGCGCCGGCACCAGTTCGGCGACCGAGGCGCGCTGGATCGTGGCCGGCGGCAAGTCGCCCGGAGCCTTGTCGATGACGTAGAGCCGCACCGCGATGTCGGTGCCGTGCTTCCGGTAGCAATGCTCGAGCCGGAGCGAGGTGCGGACCGTGACGCCCGACAGCACGGTGTCGAACGCCTTCCTCATCCGCGCCGAGGGCGCGAACCAGTCGGGCATGACGGCGACGACGCGGCCGCCCTTGAGGACCCGGCGAAGCGCTGCCTGGAGGTGCCGCACCGCCGCCAGGTCGTCGACGCCGCGTCCGACGCTGCGCGAGAAGGGCGGGTTCATGACGATGACCGAGGGCTGGGGCAGGTCGGCATGGCGGCTGACCAGCGCCGCCCCGTCATGCCCGGTGATGGTGGCGGCGGGGAAGATGTCGGCGAGCCGGGCGCGGCGTCGCGGATCGATCTCGTTGAGTTGCAGCGCCGCATGCGGCGGAAGCTGGGCTGCCAGCATGCCGTTGCCGGCGCTGGGTTCGAGCACGATGTCCTCCGCCCCGATCGCCGCCAGCAGGACCACAAGTCCGGCGATGTCGGCGGGCGTCGAGAATTGCTGGAGGTCGATCTGCTCCTCGCTGCGCACCGTCTGGGTCGGCAGGCGTTCCATCAGCGCGGAGGCGCGGGCGACGTCGGCGAGAGCGGTCATCGACCAGGCCGTGGACGCGAGATGCAGCGCAAGCCCATGTTCCAGGACCTCGAAGCTGTCGCGCTGGGTCCAGTGGCCGTCGGCGTCGCTCCCGCCGTAAGCGGCGGTCATCGCGGCGTTGAGATCGCGGCGCGTGACTGGCGCATCGCCGGCGACGAGCGGCAGCAACGCATGCGCGGCGATCGACGCCGGTTCCGGGGCGGACCGGGTAACGAGGTCGAGGAGGTCGGTCATCGGGGATACTCCGTCAGGGTCGCTGCCCTCCCGGCAGCTCACCCCTCTCCCGCTCTCTCCTTCTCCCGGGCTTCCAGAACCTCGGCCCAATCCTTGAAGCCGGGTGGCGGATACGCGACGCGCACGATCCTGGTCGCCGACACGTAGCGACGGATCGCCTTGCGGACCGCGAGCCGTCCGGGCGCGTCATTGTCGCCCGCCAGGGTCAGGTCGGTCACGCTGTCGGGCACGTTGACCAGGTCGAGCCTGCGGCTCCCGAGCGATGTCCAGCAGGGCATGTCGTCGTGGAGGATCGACCAGGCGCGCGCGCTCTCGAAACCCTCGGCAAGCGCGATGCGGGCGCCATGCCCACCGCCATGCCATGCGCCCGCGCCGAGCTGCCCGAGCGTGACCTTGTGGGTGTAGGCCGCGCTCGCCGGATCGAGTGCGATGCGCTGCACCCCGACCAGTGTCGCTTCCTCACGGACCGCGACCAGCAGTGCGGGCCGGAAGACGGTCAGCGGCTTGCGGCCGAACGGACAGCGGGGGTGGAAGCGCAGGTCGCCCGCGATCGGGAGGAGGAAGCGTCCGGCGAGATAGCGTTCGGCAAGCGTGCCCGCGACCGGGCGGGCCTCGTTCCACAGCCGCGTGACGTTGCCGGTCCGCATCGCTGGTGCCGATGCGGGTTCGGGTGCGCGGTAGCGGCCGGTGAGGACCACGCGGTCCAGCTCGCGCAGCACATCGGGCGCGCTGCATCCGGCGAAGCAGGTGACGAGGATGCCCGTGTCGCCCTGTCGCAGCGACAGGCTGGGCGTGGTGTCGGCATGCGCCGGGCAGCGGCACATGGCGATGTTGCCATGCCATGTGCCGCCGAGCGCGCCGACCAGATCGACCAGACGCTGCTCTGGTCGATGGGCGGTGATCGGCATCAGCTTGCCTCCTTCCCGGTGACGATCAGAGATCCGGTGCGACGCCGGCGATGGCGTAACGGGCGACGCCCGAGGCGAAATAGCGCTCGATCAGAGCGTCATCGTCAAGGGGTTGCGTGCCGAGCGAAGCCGACCAGTCCGACTTGATCCGTTTGACCAGACTGGAACGGGCCTCGTCGCGTGAGGCGTGCAGGGTAACCGTCTCGCGTCCCGCGAGATCGCGAAGATATAAAGCGTGCATGGGAGGTGTCCGAAGGAGGGCGGTGACGCTTGTCACCGGCGGTCATGTCCCGGGACTATTCCCGCGACCGCCTTCTCCCCGCCCTCTTCTCTCCCGCTGCCTCGGGCTTTACGGAGCGCTAAGGGGTTTTCATTATGCAGCGAGCTGGAACCGCTGATGGGTCCGCCGGTTCATGTCGAACCGAGCCCCCTCGAGGAGTGCTGCTGCCCATGGCCCATCTCACTCCCGTCGAGATCGCCAACTGGATCGCGATCTATCTGGCCGCGGGGCTGTGCTGCGCCATCGCGATGGTCATGTCGGTATCGGTCGCCGCGCACGGCGCCTGGCGCGAGCGGGCGTGGGAAGACGCGCGCACGGTCCGCGGTGCCGCGCTGTTCCTGCCGAAGCTGTGGTGGCGCTGGCAGAAGCTGTATTTCCTGTCGACCCCGGTTACGCTCGGCATCGTCGGTTGGTTCGCCGCGACGCTCAGCTGGAGCTGACCTGGTCCTACATATCGAGCGCGTCGAGGATGCGCCGCACCGCACGGTCGCTGCCCACGTCCTCGGGCTCGATCGTGACGATACGACCCAGATGCGCCATGCGCGGATGGGTGACCGCCTTGCCGGCATGATAGGCATCGCTGTCGAGTCCCATCGCCTCGATGACCAGATCGCGGATCTCGCCGGTGACGCGCGAACGCGCCTCGATCCGGAAGTCGGGGCGACACGGCCCGTCCCTGGTTAGCGTATCGAACAGGGGCTTGTCGATCGCCATGTCGATTCCCCGGTGATGCAGCCGGACCTGTGCGGCGAGGATCGCATAGAGCGTCCGGCGCTCGAACTCGCTTTCGACCGGCACGGGAAGGCGGCCGTTGAGGACGGGCTGGGCATAGCCGCGCAGCGGCATGTGTCCTGGACCATCGGGATATTCGCCGACGACGACCAGCACGAGGTATGGCCCCGCGATCCGGTTGCCGAGCGTGGAGGGTGACTGGAGGCGGTTGACCAGCGTAACCGGCTCGCCGTCCGCCACCTCGATCGCGGTTCCCCTGAACGCCCGGGCGTAAAGCAGCAGGAAGCCCTGCGGTGCGTGCCCCAGCGGCCAGTGCGGGGTGAGCGTGTCGAGACGGGTATGGACATGACCGGCATGGAGCGGGGCGGCATGCGTCCAGAAGGCGCGCGACAGTTCCAGCCCCGGCGCCACGGCGATGCCCCTGGCCGCGCGGGTGGCCGACGCGAGGCTGGTGCCGAGCGACCAATCCACCCGCGCCGAGAGCGGCGCGATCCGGTTGACTCCGGCGACATCGAGCAGCCGCCATAGCTGCCGCGCGAGTTTGGGGGTGGCGGCGTTGCGCGTCCGGTCGTCGGTGCTGTCGTCCTCGGGGCGCTGCGACAGCTTTTCTGGCGCGGGCTTCAGCACCTCGAAGAAGCCCTCGAGCGGCCTGGCCGGCGCATGCCGGGTGCGAACCTCCGAGATCCGCGCGGTGGCCTGGTCGCGGAAGAACGGGCAGTCGTCACGATGTTCGGCGCGCTTCGTGCCGGTCAGGCGGCGCAGATAATAGGTCTCCGCCTCGGAGAGATAGGCCGGCGTCAGAATCGGCGGAGCGACCCCGCGGCCGAGGCAGTCGCAGGCAAGCCATTTGTGGCCGACGCGTGCATTCTGGACGAGGCGTATCCCCGCCTGCTCGTCACCGTGATCGCCGTCGCCGACGTACCAGCGCACCAGCGCCGCGCGCAGCGGCCCCGGAGCGGGATACGGTCGGGGCCTTCGCCCGAAGTGTCGCGGTCGACCAGCCACATGCGCTGCGCATCCGTCGAAGATGATGGTCAGGCCGATATCGGGAATCATGATTTGTACGATGTCCAGAACTTTCTTCATTCGGCGGCTGATTTTGTCGTCGGCGTTTGACGGGCAATCGTCGCCCCGGCTTTCCTTGGCGTCATCGAATGAGTGAAGCGGGGTTTGGGAACATGAAGGGATGGATAGGGGTGGTCGCCATGACGGCAACCTTCGCTGCGCCGGTGCAAGCGCAGTCGAAGCACACGATGCGCCAGGTGCAGATGATCGCGATGGGCGGCGTGTCGGACCCCGCCGGTCCTGTCGTGCGAAGTGAGGCCGGCGAGCCTGCCGGCATCTCGTCGCCACCCGAAATCCCCGGCTTCGCGGTCCATGACCTCAGCCGGCGCTACGTCGAATATCGCATGGCCAACGAGCTGCGCGGCAACGTCGACGGCGTCGTTCCTGCCCCGATCGATGCCGCGAACATGGCCGCGCCGACCCTTCCGGTCGCGGCGTCGTCACCGATCTCGGTGCCGTTCTGGATGCGGCCGGCAAGCCCGGTCCTCGCGATGGCGCCGGCGGTCTTCACCCCTGGCTGTACGCCCGGCGGCTATCGCCCGTCGGGTATCCTGTCCCGTGATGCCGAGGCACGCCGTGCCGCTTTCTACGCGAACATGAGCGCGATCGCGTGCGAGCACGGCATCCCGGTCGGGCTGTTCGATGCCGTCATCATGCGCGAGAGCCGCTACGATCCGGCCGCGATCTCGCCCAAGCGCGCCTATGGTCTCACCCAGCTGATGCCCGGCACCGCCGATGGCCTCGGCGTAAATCGCTTTGACATCATGGGAAATCTGCGCGGCGGGGCACGCTATCTGCGCCAGCAGCTCGACCGCTTCGGGCAGGTCCATCTGGCGCTGGCCGCGTACAATGCGGGTCCCGGCCGGGTTCGCGGCGGGCAGATCCCCCGGATCACCGAAACCCGCGACTATGTCGCCAACATCCTCACCAACTGGTCGCGCCTCTCCGGCTTCGGTCGGGTCGCAACGCTCCAGGCGTCATCGTCACGCGGGACACCGCCTCTCACCTCCATGCCGGTACGCCGGTCAGGCGTCGCGGTCTCCACCTTCTGACGGTGCTACCTGCGCGACGCCGGGAAGGGGGCACGCCATATCCGCTTGCTCCCATCGGGGAGCATTGCGGCGGCGATAGCCGACGCTCCCGCATGTTCGGCACATGCGAGCGTTGAGGTGATTTTGGACATTTCGGCATTCAGGCCGTCAGGCCCGACGTGTTGCCCGACTAGGGCAACGCCATTGGCGTTGTATCAAATAGAATCTTGTAGCGGTTGAGCATCATAATGAGTGTCACGCTCACGGCGCTCGATCGTCGCCCCCATGCGGGCGAGCAGCTCGCCGAGTTCACCGCCGATCTCGACGCGTGCCCGCTCGCCGAGGCCGAGCCTCGCCAGCATATCCCGCGTCGCTTGCTCCACATCGGCGCGGCGCTGGATGTCGTCGTCGGGTAGCGGAGCAGGGCGCAAGCCGCGCGGCAGCAGCCGTTTCACGCAATCGGGCAGGAAGGCGCGATAGACGTTGGAGGTTTGCGCATAACGCGGCCCCGGCCCGCTGCCCGGCACCCGCTTGAACCGGCGCTGGCGGGCAAGCAGCCCCACCTCCTCGAGGATGTTCAGCACTCGCCCGATCGTGGCCTCGCCCAATCCTGTCCGCTCGGCGAGGCCCGCGTAAGAAGGATAGACCTCCCCGCGGCACAGCCGCGCGAGCGTCAGGAGTTCCTCGTAGACGCGGATCGCCGCGCCGGTCAGCAACGTCAGCAGACGCTCGGCGGCGCTCAGCGAGCGCTTGCCCGCGCGTGCCTCACTCTTCAGCCGGCGTCCCTCATCGAGCGCGCGTCTGGCGGCGCTGAGCAGCCGATCGGTCTCGCCCTTGGCCGGCACCGCGAAGAACGTCTCCTCGAACGTCCCCGCCTCGCGGCTGCCGCGCAGCACCGGCGCGCCGGTCGGATGCGGCGCGCCCGATCGGGCACGCGAGCGGCACACCGGCATCCCCGACAATGCCGCGATGCCGGCCTCGCCGACTGAAAACAACCCCATCTTCCTTCCTCCCTATGGAGGCCGGGCCCAGGCAAAGAAAATGCGTGGCGCGAAACGCGCATCCTTGACGGCCGGACCGAGGGTCGATATGTCGGGGCTTGATGTTGAAGCCGTTTAGCGTTTTCCAGACGCTGACATATCGGGCGACCCCCGATCCGAACTTTGGGATGCCCGGCCTCGTGCCGGGCTTTCCTTTATGTGGTCACGGCCAGAAACTCCCGATACAGATCCTTGTCCGCGGCAAGGAACTCGATCAGCCGGTTCACGGTCTCGCTCCGCGACGACTGTCCGAGTTTCTTCTGCGTTTCGTTGAGGATTTTGATGGCGTCCGGTCCGAACCAGATCGCGGACTGGACATAGCCCTCGGCCCTGAGTTGCCTGGACCGTTCCCGCATGGCGACCGCCGACTGTGCGGACGAAAAGGTCGTCTGTTGCGACGCCTTCTTGCCGCTGGGGCGCTTCGTAGCGGGGGTTGCCGAATCCGTCATGATTCGGCCATAAGGCATTTGGTCGACGGGATCAACTTCAGTATTGATTTTCTAAAGAATGTTCGAGGAACTACGTTGAGGTGGCTCAGTCGCGAAACGGATCCGAGCGTTCCTGATTATGTCGGTCGCACACCCGCTTGAAGCTTTTCAGCGACCGGCCCGCGCATTTCGCCAGAATCTTCTGGAGGTTGAGGGTCAGTTCCGGGGTCACCTCATCGTAGTCGATCTCGCAGATCAGATCCATTTCATCGATGAGCTCGCTCGGTAGCCCCCGGAGGATCCCTTTGATGATGCCTTTGCGTTGAGGGATGTCTCCTGAATTATCGAGATTGCGGCGCCGGAACTCAAGCTCGACCGCGATGTCATAATCATCGACGCTCAACGCGGCCTTCAATGCCTCGACCTCGTCGATCGTCATGAGCGCTCGCTGCTCGGGATCTGCGTGTAGGATACGCTGAACCCGCGTTCGCTTGATGCCGGTGACGCCTGACAGATAACGCTGGCTCAGGCCGACCTCGTCGATCAGGCCGCACAGGATTTCGACCACACTATCGGCGGGAACCAAACCCATACGAGTGCGTACTGCATCGGCCAGTGATGTGCGGTTTTGCCGTGGTCCCTCGACGTGCGCCATGTCGGGTAAGTCCCCTCTGTCGCCGATTCCTTAACCTTAACTGCGACAGCCTCGCAACCTCATTCTGAACAAAACCTGTCCGCTGGCTTAGTGCGTTCGCATCTTTGTGACGTTGTCCCGATGGGATTGCAGGATATCGCGATAGTTTTTGGCATCGTCACCGTAGAAGCCGAGCCTTGTAGCCAGGCGTGCGCTCTCCTGCTCGGCGATATAGTCGAAGAGCAGGATCGAGATCGCATCCACATTTGATAACGCTCGGGAAATGATTTGTGACAATTCCTCGCGCATTTCATCGATCATATCGACGCTGCCCTCCTCGAATGTCAGCTGAATGGTGACCGGCCCGTGGGATTCGACGGCGGCCAGATGCGCCGAAATCATCCGTGCAGTGAGATAGCGACTATGTTCCAGCGCAAGCGCGGTTCGAGCGGTGATCACGTCTGAAATCGATGCGTATAGCTGGTGTTCGTTGGAGAACTGCCGGATGCTTTCCGTCGTCAGTCGGAAGAACGCTTCCGAAGCGTCGATGTCGATCTGGGTTTGCGGCACCTGGCCGGGGGCGGTCATGGTAGAAACGTCTCTCGCTAAAAACCGTTGTTAGGCATCGGCCGTGGCCGATAGCCGGGATGTCGCTAACGCAAGTGCCGTAGTTGCGACATCTCCGATTTGCGCTCGATGCATGGCGAATCGCTATACCGTTCGGTGGTGGCCCGCTGGGCGGGCCACCCCGGCCCGCTGGGCGGGCCACCCCGGCCCGCTGGGCGGGCCACCCCGGCCCGCTGGGCGGGCCGCCCTGGCCCGCTGGGCGGGCCACCCGAGGCCCGAATCGGGGTTTTCGAACGAAAATGTGCCGCTGCCCTCAAATACATTCTGAAAAAATCACTCTATCGTTAACCGACCGTTTGCCGAAGCCGTCCTGCCCCCCGCATCCTTCCCTTGGGCGCACAAAGCGCTCCATCTGAAGGAGACTTCCATGAAAGCACTGACCAAGGGCCGCATCGAGACCGCGGGCCTCGCAGCCCTCGGCCTCGTAGGGGCCGCAGCCGTTCTGGCCGGTCCGGCGTTCGCCGGCGCCGACGCCACGTTCAACACCGCGCTGAACTCGTTCACCGGCTTCCTCGAAGGCTCGGGCGGTAAGATCATCACCGTGCTGAGCCTCGCGGGCGGCATCGTCGGCCTCGCCTCGGGGCGCTTCAGCCTCGGCCAGGTCGCGATCCCGGTCGGTGTCGGCGTCGGCGCGGGCACGGGTATCCCGATCGTCACCTCCACCGTCACGGCGACGGTCTGACCCCGTGCGCACCGGCCGGGTTGCAGCCCGGCCGGTGTCCCTACCGGAAGGTGGTGTGATGTCAGCCGACAAATACGTGATCCCGTCTCATCTGGATGACCCCGAACTGATCGGGTTCTGGACGCTGGATGAGTTCCTCTTCATGGTCATCCCCTTCGTGTGGGGGATCCTGTCCCAGCATATCATCATCGGCATCGCATTAGGGTTCGCGGGCTGGTGGGGTCTAAAAAAAGCCAAAGCTGGGCGGGCGGCATCGTGGCTCATACACCTGGCCTACTGGCATCTGCCGGGCGGATTTCCGTCGCTGCGCGCCACGCCACCTTCCTATCTCCGGCTGATGGTGGGCTGAGATGGATTTCGCATATCAACATACGCACAGCCAGCGCGTGCTGCGCCAGCGCAACCTGCTCGGCGTGGTCGCGATCGTGCTCGCAGCAGCCGTGGCACTCCTCCTCCTCTTCTCCGCCTCGCGTGACCGCGAGGTCGTGTTGCAGCCGGTATTGCGCTCGCCGCTGACCGTCAGCAGCGCGGGCGTCAGTCGTGAATATCTCGAAATGGTCACGCGCGATACCGCGATCCTGACCCTCGACCGCTCGCCCGCCAACCTCGACTATTGGATGAAGTCGGTCCTCGAGATCGTCTCGCCGCGCGCGCAGGGCAAGATCAAGGCCGATCTGCTGCGCATCGTCGACGAGCAGCGCGGGTCGAGCATCAGCCAGTATTTCACGCTCCAGTCGATGAAGATCGACCCCGCCAACCTCCAGTCGACGGTGACGGGCCAGCTCAACACCGTCGTCGGCCAGAAGATCATCACCTCGCAGGTGCGCACCTTCCGGTTCGACTGGGAATATTCGGGCGTGTCGCTGAAGCTCATCGGCTTCGGGATGGTCCAGCCCGAGAAGAAGGGCATGCCCGCATGACCAGCTACCTCGCCTTCGGCAGCGCAGCGCTCGGCACCGTGCTTGCCTCGCGTAGCTTCTGCCATCTCAGCCGTCTGGCGGGCGGTGCCTTGATCGGGGCATCGGTACTGCTGTTCGCCACGCCCGCCTTCGCCGACCAGAATCTCCAAGTCTCGGACGGCGCGGCGGTGCAGTGCAATGCCTCGGCGAGGGATTTGACGCGGATCAGTCTCGTCCAGGACGAGTTCGCCAGCGTCTCCAAGATCAACACCGGCAATCCGAGCGACGACTTCTCGGTCGTCAACGAGCCGGTGCGCGGCGACATCTACCTGTCGGTGCCCGACGGCTATAGCCGCCCGGTGCTGTCGTTCTTTGCGACCAGCAAGCGCGGCTATGTCTACAAGTTCGCCTGTCGGATCGCGGGCAACGAAGCCGCGCAGGTGTTTCTCTCGAACCCCGCGATCGAGAAGGCCGAGGCAGCGGACGAGGCGCCGATGGGCCGGGCAGCGGCATCAACCACGAGCCCGCAGGAAGGCGCGATCCAGCTCATCCAGGCGATGTACGCCAACAAGGTCGGCGACGGCTACGAGATGAAGCAGCGCGCGATCCGGCCGGTTCATGTCGGCGATCTCAAGGTCCAGATGATCGCGGAATATCGCGGGTCCGATCTCACCGGCCATGTCCTGCGCATCGAGAACACCGGCACGACCGAGACGGTGCTGACCGACGACATGGTCGCACCGCGCGGCGCGCTCGCGGTCTCGATCGCGGATCCCAAACTGGCCGTGGGCAAGGTGACCACGGCCTATCTCGTCTCACGCAGCGGGAAGTAAGCCGATGGCATTCAAAGACATGTTCTCGCGCAATCGCAAGGCGCTCGACGCGCCCGAGGGCGACGGCGTCTCGCCGGTCGCCTCCGAACTCGCCGGTAACGACGCGACCAAAAAGAAGCAGCAGATGATGCTGGCGGGCGTGGCGGCGGTCGCACTGGTCGGCGCCTCCTTCTACATCTTCGACGGCGGTGACGCGAAACCCGAGACGGCCGACACCGCCGAGGAGGTGAAGGTCTCCACCAAGGACATGATGAACCGCAATCTCTCCGAGCAGGAGTGGATGGCGCTCAGCGAAAACCGGTTCGATTCCACCGAGAACCAGCTGAAGGGCATCAACGGCACCAACCACCGGGTCGACCAGCTCTCCGAGCAGATCGAGGCGCTCAAGGCGCAGAACCAGTCGATGGCCTCGGACGGCCAGCGTGTGGTCTCGGCCTACCAGAATGAGAACGAGCAGCTGCGCCGCCAGGTCAACGAGCGCGCGAGCACGCCGCCTGCCCCCGGCCCCGCCGCGATGTACGGTCCGGCCGGGACGGCGCTCTACCAGCGGCCCGATGGGGCAGGCGGCGCGCAGGTCCCCGAAGCCCCCGCCCCGGCGCGGCTATCCGAGGTGAAAATGGTCTCGTTCCAGACGGCGGGCGGCACCGCGACGCAGGTCGAGAAGGGCAACACCGTCTATAGCGACAGCCCGAACTACCTGCCGCCCAACTCCTTCGCGACCGCGCGCGTCATCGTCGGCGTCGATGCGGCGGCCGGCGTCCAGAGCCAGACCGACCCATTGCCGGTCGTGCTGCGCGTGACCGGTCCTGCACGCTCGGTCTTCCAGAACGGCAAGCTCCTGACCACCCGGATCCAGGGCTGCCTCATCAACGGTGCGGCACGCGGCGAACTCTCGAGCGAGAAGGTCTACGTCAAGCTTCAAAAGATGACCTGCCCGCAGCCCGGCGGGCGTTACGCGGTGTCCGAAGTGAAGGGCTTCATCGCGTTTGCCGGCAAGACCGGCGTGCGCGGGCGGGTGGTCAGCCGCGAAGGCTCTCTTGTTGGGCAGGCGTTCATCGCGGGGCTTGTCGGCGGAATCGGGCGCGGCTTTGCCACCAACACCAATCTCGCGCTGCAACCTGGGAACGTCGTCGTGAACGGTCGCCGCCAGCAACTCGGCCTCGGCGATATCGCCCAAGGGGGTCTGGGCAACGGCGTCGCCGAGAGCGGCGACATGGTCTCGAAGTATCTCATCGAGCGCGCCGAGCAATACCAGCCCGTGATCGAGATGCCGACCGGTGTCGATGTCGAGGTCGTTTTCCTGGAGGGTGTCCATGTCCGTAATTGACCGCATCCGTGCGCGGCCCGCGAAGTCCGCGCTGCTCGCGGCAGCCGTGATCGCCTCGCCGCTCGCCGGGTTCGGCGCGGCAAGCTACGCGTCCAGCATCGGCATCGTCGGCGCGTCCGACACCAAGGTCGCCGCCCTCCTCAAGGAGCGGCTGCCCAAGACACAGGTCTCCGGGCTCGACTGCGGCAAGGTCGCGGGGCTGTGCGAGGTCACCGCCGGCAACAACCTGTTCTACGTCGATCGCAGCGCGCGCTATCTCGTCATCGGCCGGGTCTACGACATGGACACGCGCCAGGACCTGACCGCCGCGCGGCTGCTCGAGATCAATCCCGACATGCTGGTCGGCGGTGCGGCGAAGGCGAATGCCGCGGCCGAGGCGGGCGGACCGCCCTCCCCGCCCGGCGCCGCGCCGGCGCGCGCGCCCGCGCCGTCGCTCAAGTCCTTGCCGATCTCGACCCTGCCGGCGACCGGCGCGATCGAGTGGGGGCCGCGCGGTGGTAAGAGCGTCACCGTCTTCAGCGATTTCCAGTGCGGCTATTGCCGCGCGCTGACCAATACGCTGCGCTCGATGAACGTGCATGTGATCGAGCGGCCGATCTCGACGCTCGGCAGCCGTGACCTCGCCAACCGCGTCTATTGCGCGAAGAACCGCGAACAGGCGCTTCACGCGGCGTACGCCGGCGAGCCGGTCAAGGGGGATGCCTCCTGCGATACTTCCGGGCTGGATGCCAACGAAGCCTTCGCGCGCAAGCATGGCTTGACCGGCACGCCGGTCATCGTGCGCGCCGATGGCGCCGCGATCGAGGGCTATCGGCCGAAGGAGTTCCTCGCCGCGTGGCTCGCGGGGAAGCCCTCGTGACCGCGCGCGCGCACACGCTCGCCGCGATCCTCGCCGGCACGCTGCTCTCGGGCTGCATGACGATGGGCGGGACGGTGAAGGGCGACTTCGCCTGCCGCGCGCCCGACGGCATCTGCGCGCCGAGTTCGGTCATCGACGATCGCGCGCTCGCGTTGATCCTCGGCGATGCGCCCGAGGCACAGACGACGCCGGCCGGTCCCTATACCCCGGCTCCGTCCGCGCGGGGCGGCCAGCAGATCGCCGCTGCCGACCCCTCGCGCACCCGCGAGAAGGTGCTGCGGATCGTCTTCCCCTCTCATATCGATGCGTCGGGACGGCTCTACGAGCAGACGGCGGTTCACGCCGTCGTCGAGAACGGTGACTGGCAGAGCGCCTCGGTCGGCGCGCCCGTTGCCTCGTCGCCGGCGCAGGTCGCGTCCTCGGCTGTTGGCGGACCGTTGTTCGCGGCGGTCGACCGCGTCAGCGTCGCGCTTACCGATATGGGCAACGGCTATGCCGGAGGCGATCCAGACGCACCGAGCGCGGCCGCGGTCGCGGCGGCACGCGCGCGTGCATCCGATCCGATCGAGGACATCAAGGCACAGGTGGCGAGCAAGCTGGCGGCTCCGTCGCGTACCGCCGTGACCCGCCCCGGTGCCGCCCGGCCCGCGCCGCCCCGCCTCGAAGTCGGCAAGGCGGCACTGCCGGTAGATGCTTCGGTCTCGGCTCCCGCCGGTCAGACTGTCGCCGTGAAGGTCCCCGTGGCACCGGCCGGAACACGTAGCGCCCCGGCGAACCAGGCGGTGACCGCAGCCAAAGCCCCGGTGCCTGTTCGTGCTCCGGTCGCGGCCGGGATCGCGACGCCGACGCATGCCACGCCGCAAGGCAAGGCGGCGGTCGCACGCTTGCAGGCGAACCCGGCCCTTGCCGCCGGCGTCGGCGGCATGAGCGCGGCCGCGACGGGCGCCCGTCCACCGGTCGCGCTACCGGTCCTGCGCGCACCCTCTTTCCCGGGAGCACCCCAATGAACGTCCTGCGCTCGATCCTCGGCGGCATCCTCGGCGATGACGACAAGCCCGACAATGCGCGCCCCGCGACAGCCGTCCCCCGGCTCGTCCACTGGTTACCCTATCGCAGCTTCGATCCCAAGACGCATATCTTCTACAATTCCGCCTCGCGCGGTTTCGTGGTCGAGGCAGCCCCCATGATCGGAGCGAGCGAGCGCAGCCACGAGATCCTGACGCAATTCCTTTCCGAAGGCGTGCCGACGCCGGGGACGCTCCAGATCCATGGCTGGATGAGCCCGCGCGTCGGCGACCGCCTGTCGGGCTGGTATCTGCCGCGCTTCATGGCCGCCGGCGTCTATGAGCGCATGGCCAAGCACCGCACCGATTATCTGCTGGGCGGGGTCTGGGATTCGCTCTCGGTCGCGGCCCCCTTCCACCTGCGCAACCACCGCGTGGCGATCAGCTATGCGACGCCGGAATCGAGCCGGGTCAGCAACGAGGAGATCGTCTCGGTGTTGCAGGGGCTCATCTCGAGCCTCGAGGCGATCGGGGTCGAGGCCCGCCCGATGGACCCGCAAGCGCTCATCGCCTGGATCGACGATATCACCTCGCCGACCACCGCGCCGGGGTCGGACGCGATCAGCTACAATCCGTTCGATCCCATCGCCGACCAGGCGGTGCGCCACGATCTCGAAGTCCGGATCGAGCCCGACCGGCTGCTGCTGCGCACCGAGCGCTTCCGTCCGACCGGCAAGGTCATCGACGACGCGCCCGAGATCGGCGAGATCTACCCCGACGTCTTCGATGTGCGCTCCTTCTCGGTGCGCAACCTGCCGACGCGCTGGGCGCCATGGGACATGGCCAAGCTCATCGGCGACCTCTTCGCCGACAAGCTGCGCATGCCCTGCCCGGTCGCGACGAACCTGTGCCTCGACTTTCCCGATGCCGAGGCCGCCAGCGGCCGCGCGAGCCGCAAGTTCATGCGCACCACCAGCCTTGCCGACAGCAAGTCGGCGCGGCTGCTGCCGCAGCTGAAGGATCAGTCGGCCGAGTGGAAGTTCGTGAAGGACGAGCTGCGCCAGGGCCGGAAGCTGGTGCAGGCGTTCTTCTCGGTCACCTCGTTCAGCCCCAAGGGCAACGGCGATACCAACGAGCGTATCCTGAAATCGGTATACCGCGCGGCGGGCTGGGACCTGCTCGATGACCGCTATCTCCAGATCCAGGGGCTGCTCGCCTCGATGCCAATGACGATGGCCAACGGGCTGTCGTACGACCTCAGGAACATGAAGCGGTTGCGCACGGTGCTGACCACCACCGCCGCCAGCCTCATGCCGATGCAGGGCGAGTATCTCGGCGCCAACGTGCCCCACCTGATGCTGATCGGACGGCGCGGCCAGCCCTTCTTCTGGAGCCCGTTCGAGAACACGGCGGGCAACCACAATGTCGCGGTGTTCGGCAAGTCCGGCTCGGGCAAGTCGGTCGCGCTGCAGGAATTGTGCGCCTCGATGGTGGGGGCCGGTGCCAAGGTCGTGGTGATCGACGACGGCCGCTCCTTCGAGCATTCCGCCAAGCTGCAGAACGGCTCGTTCGTCGAGTTCACCATGGCGTCGGGCTTCTGCCTCAACCCGTTCTCGATGATCGATCCGGTGCAGGCCGAAAATGACGAGGACTATCTCCTCGACTGTTTCGCGATGCTCAAATCGATCATCAGCCAGATGGCGCGGCACATCGACAAGCTGAACGACACCGAACGCGGCCTCATCGACGGGGCGGTCAACAAGGTCTGGGGCGCGAAGGGACGCGCCGGTTCGATCGACGACGTGATCGACGCGCTGAACGATACCGGCAACGATCTCGGTCGCGACCTCGGCATCGCGATGCGCCCCTTCTCGTCGGCGGGCACCTATGGCCGCTTCTTCGAGGGCGAGGTGTCGTTCAAGCTGGAGGCGAACCTCACCGTCTTCGAGCTGTCCGACCTGTCCTCGCGCGAGGAACTGCGCAGCGTCGTCCTCACCGCGATCATGTTCATGGCCTCGCAGATGATGCGCCGCGTCGATCGCGCGACGCCCAAGGCGCTGCTTCTCGACGAGGCATGGCAGATGCTCAAGGGCGGCTCGATGGCCGACTTCATCGAGGCCTATGCGCGCACCTGCCGCAAATACGGCGCGAGCCTCGTCACCGCGACGCAGAGCCTCAACGACTATTACAAGTCGGACGGCTCGAAGGCGGCGCTGGAAAACAGCGACTGGTTCGTCATCCTCCAGCAGAAGGCCGAGACGATCGCGGACTTCAAGAAGCACGACCGCTTCGAGATGGACGATCATACCGATGCGCTGTTGCGCTCCTTGAAACGCCAGGGCGTCGAATATTCCGACGTGCTCATCAAGGGGCCCGACATGCTGGCCTCGGGCCGGCTCGTCCTCGATCCCTATTCGGCGACGGTCTATTCTTCCTCGCCGCGCACCTTCGCCGCGATCCACGAGCTGCTCGACCAGGGCCTCACCATGGAGGCCGCGATCGAGCGGATCGCCTTCCCCGACAACCCCGAGAAGTGGAACGATGGCGCGGACGATCTCGCCATCGCCGCGGAGTGACCAGCATGGCGACCATCGTCTCCCCCGCCCCCGAGCGCAACGCGCCGAGCGCGCGACCACGGACCGACTACGGCTTCGCGCTCTATTTCATGCTGCGCGCCACGGGCTTTCTCGCCTCGACGATGCTGATGGCGTTCGGCGTGTACGTCCTGTTCTTCCTCGCGATCGGCGGCTTCTCGCTCGACGGCATGATGGCGCACCTCGCCAACATGGCGGGGCGCTATGTCGAGGCCGAGCCTTCGCGGATCACCGGCTTCAAGGCGATCGCGGGCACGACCTTCCTCGTGTCGACCCTCGCCATCGCCTTCTTCCGCCGGCACGCGCTCGTCGCGCTGCTGGTCGAGATAAAGGAGGACGCGAAGTGAGCGCGCCCGTGATCGGCCCCGAGGTCCACATGGCCGTCGATTCGACAGTGACCTCCCCCCAGGTGGACACTCCCGCTTCCGCGAGTGTCTCCGCGATGCCGAACGCGCGCCGCGCCGCGGGCTTTGCCGGGCTCACCCCCGCGCAGCTCGGCATGGGCCTGCTCGCCATCCTGCTGGCGATCTGGGGCATGTGGGTGACGCACACGCTCATGGCTCCCACCGAGCAGCATATCGTCAAGGCGGACCTGTCGCGGATCGTCGGCGACTATGTGCAGGCGCAGGCGCGCAGCGACACACCGCCCGAGCGCGTCCAGGCCGAGATGCGGCGCTTCATGGCATCGCTTGACGGCGAGCTCCAGCGCCGCGGCAAGGCGGGCGAGGTGGTGCTGGTCGGCGAGGCGGTCCTTTCCAAGAACGTCGCCGACATCACTGCCGATGTGGCGAAAGCGGTCTATGCGAACGGCGTGCCGCGCCCGCGTGCCGGCAGCGGCGCGCTGCAAGGCCAGGTCGGGCAGGCCGGACAGGGCGCGTCGATGGCAGCACCGGTCGATCTGGCGTCGGCGTCGCAGCCGGGGATCGGCCCGGTGCCAGGATCCGCGATCTTCGGTGACGGCCCCGCGCCTGCCGGCGCGCCGGCGATGTCCGGACCTGCACCCGCCTCCGATCCGGGCCTTCCCGGCGCGGCGGTCTCGGTCTTCGGGCAGCAGTGATGGCGCAGGCGCTCGCCCCGGCTTCCGATCCCGCCCCCGCATGGCGGCCGCGCCGCAACCTGTGGGCGGCGATGGGGCTGTTCTTCGCCGGCAGCATCGCGCTCACCGCCATCGCCGACTGGCGCGAGAGCCACGCGCTGCTCATCAACCAGACTACATCGCTGCCCAACTGGGCGTTCGTGATCCACAAGACGCATGTCCCCAAACGCGGCGACTATGTATTCTTCGTGCCGCCCGCGCACCCGATCGTGATCCGGCATTTCGGGTCGAACAAGCAGATGTTCGGCAAGATCGTCTACGGGATGCCCGGCGATACCGTCGAGCATCGCGGCAACACCGTGCTGGTCGCGGGACGCGTGGTATCGCACACCAAGCCCGCCACCCGCTTCGGCGAGCCGCTGGTGCGTGGGAGCAACGGCGTGGTCCCGCAGGGCTGCTATTATGTCGGCACGCCCCACAAGGACGGCTTCGACAGCCGCTATGCCGCGATCGGCTATGCGTGTTCGGACAAGATCGTCGGGGTCGGGGAGCCGATCCTGTGAAGGCGCTGCTCGAGACCGCCGCCTTCGCCGCGATCCTGACGCTGGGCATGTCGACCCCGATCCGCGCGCGCGATCACGGCACGGTCGGCCAGACCTTTCCCATCGCGGAAGCCGACCTGCTGACCACGATCGAGACCCGGCTGCGCACGCTCGAGGCGAACGGCGGGATCGAGCGGATGAACAAGGTCTTCGCCGAGCGGTCCGAGGCGCGCATCCGTCGCCCCAAACCCGTCGCGGGCGTCACACCCGCCAGCGATGCGCGCGAGTGGCTCTACGATCCGACGATCACGATCGACAAGGATATCCGCGATCCCAAGGGCAACCTCGTCGCGAAGGCGGGGCACACCGTCAATCCGCTCGACTTCGTCACCATGCGCCAGGCGCTGGTGTTCGTGGACGGCGACAGCCCCGAACAGATGGAGTGGGCGACGAAGCGCTACACCGACGCCAACGCCAAGATCATCATGGTCAACGGCTCGCCGATCGATGCCATGACGAAGCGCCAGCGGCGCTTCTATTTCGATCAGGAGGGCCGGCTCACGGGCAAGCTGGGCGTGCGCCATACGCCGGCGGTCGCCGAGCAGGACGGCCGCGTCGTGAAACTCAGCGAGATCGTGCTGCGGGGGCAAGGCTGATGCCGCTGTGGCTCGACCTTCTGCGCACCCCCATGGCAGCGCCCGAGACCGACGAGCTGCGCGCCATGCGCCGCACTTTCCAGGTCCTGTGCGTCCTGTGCGCGCTCGGCGTGCTGGCGATCTCGCCGCTGACCGCGCTGGTCGGTCGCGCGGCCGGCGTCGGCGTGGCGGCGCTCCTTATCATGACCGCGCTACACACCGCGCTCTACGTGACTCGCAAGAACCGCGCGGACGCCGCCTTCCTCGACGCGGCGGTATCGGGGGGCGACGAGGCATGAAGGCGCTGCGCCTTGCCTTGGTGACGTTCCTGGTGGGGCTCGCCGCGATGCTGGCGCTGCCCGCGGCCGCGCAAGGCCCGTCCAAATGCACCGGCAAGTTCGTGAACCCGATCACGGATGTGTGCTGGTCATGCCTGTTTCCGATGTCGGTCGGTGGATTGAACATCTGGCCGAGCGGTCGCCCCGACACGCCCAACCCAGGCCTGCCGGTCTGTGCCTGCGGCGCGCCGGTACCGCGCATCGGCATCGCGGCGGGGTTCTGGGAACCGGTGCGCCTCGCCGACGTCTCGACCAAGCCGTGGTGCTTCGTGAACCTGGGCGGCGCCAAGATCTCGCCCGGCTTCGACATCGGCAACGGCCAGATCTCCGCCGCCGGCCAGGTCGGCGGCCAGCAGCAGAGCACGTCCAAGTGGCACGTCCACTGGTATATCTACCCGCTCCTCTACTGGATGGAGATCCTCGCCGATTTCGCCTGCTTCGAGCAGGCCTCGTTCGATATCGCCTATATTACCGAGGTCGACCCCCTGTGGCAGGACGACACGCTGACCGCGCTCATCAACCCCGAGGCGGTGGTTTTCTCCAATCCGGTCGCGCAGGCCGCGTGCGCGGGCGACTGCATCGCCGCGACCGCGCGGCTGCCGCTCGATGCGACCTTCTGGTGCGCGGGATGCCAGGGACCGATGTACCCGATGAACGGCAACGTCGCCTCGCATGTCGGCCACGTCCAGGCTTCGCGCCTCGCGCTGTCGCGCTTCGCCTTCAAGATGCACCGCGAGGGGCTGGCCTGGGGCACGATGGGCGCGCCGGGCCTGTGCAACAAATATCCGATGCCGATGCTCAGGAAGCAGCAATACCGCATCCAGATGACCAACCCGATCCCGACGGTCAGCGGCAAGGCCGCCTGCTCGCCGATCGGCGCGTCCGACATGCCGCCGCAGGCCGGCCGGTCCTTCCCCGTCAAGGGTGAGGACATGGGCTACCTCGTGTGGCGCAAGCGCAACTGCTGCGTGCTCTGAGGAGAACCCGATGCGCCGCTTCCTCATTCTCGCATCCGCCCTTGCCGGGGTCGCTGGCTTCCAGGCTTTCGCCCAGACCGTCGAGGGGCTCGACCTCGATGCGGTGCGCGCCCGCGCGCAGGCGATGGGTCCTGATGCCGAAGCCTTCGTCGCCCATGTCCGGAATCGCGGCGACGCCTTTCGCGAGGAAGCCATCGCGGTGCGTGACAAGGCGAATACCAATGCCGTCCAGCTGGCGAAGGCCGACCTGCCCAAGGGGTATGACGGCGCGGTCGACTTCGACGAGATCATCAAGGGCGCCGGCGCCAATGCGGCGGGCGCGCGCGGCGATGCACCGCAGCTGATCGTCTTCGCCAGCCTTTCGATGCCGCCCCAGGCGCTGCGCCGGCTCATCGCCGATACCGCCAAGGCTGGCGGGGTGGTCGCCTTTCGCGGTTTCCCGAACAATTCGATGCGCGCGTTCAGCGAGCAGATGGGCAAGGTCGTGACCGACCGCGACCAGCTTGCCAATGTCGGCATCGATCCGCGTCTCTTCCGCGCCTTCGATATCCAGGCGGTGCCCGCCTATGTCGCGGTCTCGTCTGACTTCGACCTGTGTTCGGGCCTCTCGTGCAAGAGCGAGGTCCCCGCCTATGACCGGATGACGGGTAACGTCACGCTGCGCCATGTCCTCGAAACCTTCGTCGACGCGCGCGGCCCCGGCGCGGGCGTCGCCGGCGTCGCGCTTCGCAACATGAGCAAGGCCGGCGCGTGAGGCGCTTCGTCCTCCCTTTCCTCTGTGCGCTGCTCGCTGCTGGCGGCGGCTTCGCACAGACGACGAACGAGGAGGCGCGGCGCGAGGGCAACGATCTGGGCAAGGCGATGCGCGCCAACGGCGCCAATACGCCTGGCCAGGGGCAGCTTGGCGAACTGCCGGGATACCAGGGCACGACGCTCCCGGAATCGACCTATTTCGACGATCCCGATCGTCTGACCGCCGAGGCGCGGCCGATCGCGACCGCCGACCAGAACTTCCGCACCGTGACCGACGCCGACAACAGCCGCCCGCGCTTCTCGAACGCCGAGATCGAGGACGTGACGCGACGCGGCATGACGATCGCGGACAACCCCGATGCCTATCTCGAGGGACAGCATCTGGGTGGCGAGAACGGCACCTGTACGCCGCTGCCTCCGGGTGCAGGTGCCAAGGGCTATTACGAGGCGGTCTGCAACAAGGGCTCGCAGGTGTCGGAAGGGTCCGAGACCTGCACCGCGCGGCTCGTGCCGACCGTCGTCAATACCCAGCGCTATTTCTATTACGGCGTGCGCGACCAGAACGAGGGCAACGGCTTTGCCCGCAACAGCGTGATGCAGGCCAAGGTCGCCGCGGGCCTCTGCCGCGCCGAGCCCTCGACCCCCAATGTGTGCGATGCGCAGATCGAGATGGGCGCAGGGGGCGACCGTCCGGCGGATTACGTCAAATGGTGCAAGGGCCTCAGTTCGATGAAGACGAACGCCCAGCTTTATTCCTGCTCGTCGGAAATACCGCGGTCCGAGATCCCGGCGCACGTAAACGGCCGCACCGGAACGACCTATCTGCGCACGGAGGGTTCGACCAGCGTTTCGGTCGCCCGGCAGGAGGGCAGCTGTCCGGCGCTGTCCGACAATGACGGCTGCACCCCCGTCACCGGGGAGGTGTGCACCGAGGGACCGGAGACGCGGATGATCGAGGGCGTCGCCGTCACGCAAGCCTGCTGGGCGTGGTCGCGGAGCTTCAGTTGCAAGCGCATCACCCAGGCAAACGATTGCACCGATCTCGATGCGAACCGCCAGTGCACGTTCCTGCGCGACGAATGCCTCGACGATCCGCAGTCGGGCGCCTGCAAGGTGTCGCAGCGGGTCTACAGCTGTCCGCTGCCTGCTGAACAGGCACCGGGCGACAAGCAGTATATCTGCGGGGGCGACGTCTATTGCATCAACGGCGACTGCGAGCCGATCGAGCGCGAGGCATCGACCGAGTTCAAGGACGCGCTGGTCGCCCTCCATTCGCTGGGTGAAGCGGGCAAGCAGCTCGATCCCGACAACCTCACCGTCTTCTCGGGCGAGCGGGGTGCCTGCAGCAAGAAGATCTTCGGCGCGTCCAACTGCTGTTCGGGCAAGGGCGTGCCCCTGCTCACCCCATGGCTGTGCAGCGCGGCCGATCGCGCGCTCGACGAGAAGGACGACAAGGGGCTGTGCCACAAGGTCGGCACCTATTGCTCCGACTCCGTCCTTGGCATCTGCGTCACCTCGCGCGACGCCTATTGCTGCTTTGGCAGCAAGCTCTCGCGCATCCTGCAGGAACAGGGTCGCGCCCAGCTGAACAAGCCGTGGGGCAAGGCCAAGGACGCGAAGTGCGAAGGCTTCACCATCGAGGAGTTTCAGCGCCTCGACCTGTCGCGAATGGACTTCGCCGAGGTCTACGCCGAGTTCACCGATGCCGCCAAACTCCCCGACGAGGTGGAGACGATGGCAAAGATACAACAGAAGATCGAGGATTATTATGGTCGTACGCCTCGCAACTAAATGGGGCAGCAGCGGGGGCGAAGGCCCGTGCGAGATCCGCATGTCGGTATTCGAGCTGGCGATGTTCATGCGGATCTTCCGCGATGAGAACCCGGTCGATCCCGGCGATGTCGCGGCGACGGTCGGCCACTGGTTCGAATGCGACGTGACCGTGGCGCACGTTCGCGCGGTCGCCGACCGCATGATCCGCAAGGGCTGGCTCACCCACCGTGAGGGGGGGCTGCGCGCCGCGCCCGACGGCCGGGACCAGGCGCGCGTCAGCCTCCACGGCATCGTCAACTTCATGCGGATGGGCACCAAGCTGCTCGACGTCGTTTTGATGATGAACATCCTCAACGTCGCCAAGCACGAGGTCGACCCGCCCTACGAGGAGGATCTCGATCCGATCGACGAGGATCTCGACCATCCCGACGCGCCCGACCGCTGGCTGACGAGGGATGGCTGGACCGATATCGATCCGGCGACCGGCAAGCCCGACCCGTGGCGCAACGGCAGCGGACCCAAGGGCACCCGCTCTGGAGATGGCGAAGCCGGAAACGCCGCGAGCGCCGGGGCCGGCGAGGAACCGGCCGGGAGTGCCGGTAGCGGTGACGACGCCGGCGCGGGCGACGCCCCGGCCGATAGCGCCGCGAACGATGCCGACACGGCCGGTGACGACACGGGAAAGCTGGCCACGAACGAGCCCGGGGCGCCGGGAAAGACCCGGGGGGAGAATGACGATGACGAACGATAGGAATCTGGTCCGCCGGTTGCGGATCGTCTGTCTCGCGGCGTTGGGTGTCGTTTTGCTGCCGGCGACCGCTCCGGCGCAGTCGCTCGCCGAGGCGGCCGCGTACGAGGACGATGCGCGCGCACAGATGGTCGCAGCGCCCGCGTCGGCCGACGAGGCGCAGGCCGCTGAAGACGCCTTCTACTGCCGCGAGCGTCGGCTCGGGCAATGGTTCTACTGCGAGAAGCCTCGCGCGAAGCCGAAGACGGCGACCCCCGCGCCCACCCCGCAGGCCTCCGCCAGCGAGCGGCTCGCCGCGATCGGCAAGGAACTCGATGAACTGAAGGCCCGCGCCATCCTCGAGCCGAGCGAGGCGAACGTCATCGCCTATGTCCGCTACCAGCGCGAGCAGCTCGACCGTGCCTCGACCTTCTCGGACACCTGGCAGCGCGCGCTGTGGCAGAACCCGGATATCGACTACACGTTGCAGCGCCCGGTCTCGACCGTCGGCAAGCGTGCCTGGACCGATACCCGCAAGGCCGACCGCGACACGGTGATGAACCGCTTGGGCGAGCGGTACGGCATGTTCTACTTCTTCGCGCAGTCCTGCGCCGCCTGCGAGGTCTTCGGCCCGATCCTGCGCTCAGTCGCCGCCAGCCACCGCATGGCGGTGATGGCGGTCTCGATGGACGGGGGACCAAGCAAGGACTTCCCCAACTACGTGGTCGACAGCGGCCAGCGCGCGCGCATGGGCGTGCCCGGCAACGCCACCCCCGCGCTCGTCCTCTTCGACACCGTCACCCGCCGCACCGTCCCCATCGGGTTCGGCATCCTCTCGGCCGACGAAATCTCGGACCGCATCTTCACCCTTACCAACACCAAGGTCGGGAGCGACTACTGATGCACACTCCCCTGCCCCCCGCCCGCTCACCTTTCCGCGTCTTTCGCCGGCGGCTTGCCGCCGGGCTCGCGAGCGCCGCCGCGCTCTCGATGATCCCGGCCGACATCGCCTCCGCTCAGGTCGCCGCCAAGATGAACGACTTTTTCAACGATGCCGGCGGTGCCGCCAACGTGACCGGGCCATCGGCCTATCAGGGGCAAAGTGCCGGTTATTATTCAGGTGGCAACGTTTGGACCCGCTTCCCCCAGCGCAGCGTCCAGCCCTTCAACCTGCAATTGCCGAGTGCTCGCGCCGGGTGCGGCGGGATCGACCTGTTCGCCGGCTCCTTCTCGTTCATCAACTCGGGCGAACTCGTCGCGATGATGAAGGGCGTCGCCAACAATGCGCTGGGCTTCGCCTTCAAGCTCGCCATCAGCAGCATCTCGCCGCAGATCTCGAAGGAGATCGACTTCCTGCAGGGCGCGGCGCAGCAGCTCAACCAGATGAACATCTCGTCGTGCGAGGCCGCGCAGGGGTTGGTCGGGGCGGTGTGGCCCAAGATGCAGGGCGCGCGATCGACCATCTGCGCGGCGGTCGGCAACAGCCAGGGCAAGTTTTCCGACTGGGCCAAGGCGCGGCAGGGCTGCGGTGCCGGCGGTGAGCAGGATGCGACGCTCGAGGGCAATACCGACCCGAAGATGGCCGACCATATTCCGGCCAAGCCGCGCAACTATACCTGGGAGGCGTTGAAGCGCTCCAACAAGTTCGGCGGCTTCGACAAGCAGTTCTCCGAATATCTGATGACGCTGGTCGGCACCGTCGTCATCAGCGGCAAGGACGCGGACCGGAGCATCAAGTATTTCGGCCCCGGCGAGGATGCGGTGGTGACCGCACTGCTCGACGGCACCCAGAACGGCAACCCGGTCAAGATCCTGTCGTGCCGGGACGATGATTGCCTCGACATCAGCGAGCAATCGCTGCCGATCCCGACCGCGAGCGCGCTGCGCCCGCGCGTCAAGGCGATGATCGTATCGATGAACGGCAAGATCCGCACCGACAGCGCGCTCGACAATGCCGAGAAGCAGCTGCTCAACATGACCAACATCCCGCTCTACAAGATGCTGACCGTCCAGGCGCTCGCGCATTCGAGCTTCACCGACGGCGAGGTCGATGCGCTGGCCGAGGTCGTCGCGGTCAACCTCCTCGCCTCGATGATCGACAACATGATCGACCGGGTGGTGACGCAGGTCGATTTCCAGCCCGCCGATCAGGCGACCGCCGAGACGTGGCGCGGGCAACTGGCCGATGCGCGCAACAAATACGCGCAGCGTGACGTGAAGGTGAAGGACACCGTCACGATGGCGACCAACCTCATCAACCGTTCGGTGATGCTGGAATCGACACTCCAGAACGCGATGTCGCCGGGCATGCAGGCCGCGCTCAATTTCTCGCGGGGCCTGAGCGCGCAGGGGCTCAACTAAGGGGGCTTTGACGATGGTCGAGGTGTTCACGATCGGGGGCGGCGAGTATATCGTCAACGTCTTCAACGCGGTCGCCGCGTGGACCGGAGGCGGCGGTTATCGCGCGCTGCTGCGCGTCGTCATGGTGCTCGGCTTCATCTACGCGCTGATGGCGGTCGCCTTCACGATGAACGTGCGCGCCTGGCTCAACTGGTTCCTGGGCTCGTCGCTCATCTATTCGTGCCTCATGGTGCCGACCGTCACCGTCAAGGTCACCGACCGGATCAATCCCAGCCTCGCCCCCGCCGTCGTCGCCAACGTGCCGCTGGGGCTCGGCGTCATGGCCAGCTTCACCAGCCAGGTCGGCGACTGGCTGACGCGCACCGCCGAGACCGTGTTCGTGATGCCGAACGAACTCAACTATTCGACCAACGGCATGATCTACGGCTCGCGCCTGTTCGACATGACGCGCAACTTCCAGATCCGTGACGCCGAGTTTTCCACCAACCTCCAGATGCACTTCAAGAACTGCGTGTTCGGCGACATCCTGCTGCACCGCAAGTCGCTGACCGTCCTGTCGCAATCGAAGGACCTGTGGCGCGATCTCGCCCCTGGCTCGCCGGCGCGCGGACAGCCGTGGATCGCGCGCGACGGGTCGGGCATGAGCAGCCAGATCGTCACCTGCGAGCAGGCCTATAACCTGCTCAGTGCGCAATGGGTGCCGATGATCGAGGCGGCCACCAGCCTGTGGGGCAAGGAAGCCTATACCCGCCTGTCGACCGCGCAGGCGGCGGCCAAGCTGAAACAGGACATACCGGTCGTGGCTTCCGCCTTCACCGGCTCGTCGGGCGACTATACCTCGACCATGCGCCAGATGACCGCGATCAACGCCTTCATGCAGGCGCGCGACGGCATGGCCGGGGGGCCGGGGTCAGCCTCGATCGACACCTTCGCCACCACCCGCGCCGACATCCAGGCGCGCAACACCTACAATTCGATCTCGCAGCAGGCGATGACCTGGGTCCCGATCCTCAATATCGTGCTGACCGTCGTCTTCTACGCGATGTTCCCGGTGATCTTCCCGCTGTTCCTGATGCCGCAGACCGGCGTCCAGGCGTTGAAGGGCTATCTTACCGGCTTCTTTTACCTCGCCTCGTGGGGGCCGCTCTACGTCATCCTCCACATGATCTGCATGAGCCGGGGCATGTCGGCCGCCAACGGGGTCGCCGAGGGCGGCGTGTCGCTCGGCAGCTTCGCGGGCATCGGCGCGGTCAACGCCGAGACCGCCACGATCGCGGGGTTCATGCTCATGAGCGTGCCGTTCATGGCGGCAGCCCTCTCACGCGGGGCCATGAGCATTTCGGGTCAGTCGATGTCGATGCTCAACCCGGCGCAGAACGCGGCCGAGGCAGCCGCCGTCGAGCAGACCACCGGCAATTACAGCTACGGCAACGTCAGCTTCGCCAACTCGTCGTCGAACATGCACCAGGGCAACCAGTGGTCCGACGCACCGACCTACACGACCGGCGCGGCCGGGTTTACCGAGCGCGCGAACAACGGTGCGACCCGTTCGGCGTATGGCAACGGCGAGTCCGTCTACAATGTCTCGGGTGCCATGTCGCAGCTCGGCACCGGCTTCACCGAGAACCGCGGGATCGCGGCCGACCTGCGACAGACCGCCTCCGAGATGCGTCGCCAGGCGGTCAGTGAAGAGGAAGCCGCAGCGCGCATCCTGACCTCGACCAACACCGATCGCGCGTCTCAGGGCACCTCGACCACGATTGGAAGCGGGTTCGAGACATCCTCGTCGAACACCGACAGCAGCGGCGTGGAGAACTTCTACGGTAACAGCGGCAGCACCTTCAACGGGATCGAGGATCGGTCCAGTGTCGGGAATGGCACGAAAGTATCTGGGTCGCATCGGCGTAGTTCCGATGACATCGATGCAACGAAAGGTGGGTACTCCGTTAGCCTTGGCGGCGGTGGTTCGGGGAGTGGAGCCCAAGGCGGATCAGGTGGAGCAGGTCGGGCATCTGGCACTGGCGCATCGTCCCCACGGCCAAAGGCAGGCGTTGAGGGTGGTAGAACTATGTCTGCTCAGCAAACAGATAATTTGGCTCATTCGACGGAACGAACGCAGTCGAACGATGATACGAATACAGCTTCCGGTGGCGTGCGAAATGAAAAGTCCGGTGGCGAGCGCTTCACAGATGGATCAGGGCATCAGGAGCGTACCGCGCTCACGAGCCGCAACGAGAGATCCAGCACGGCGTCGCGCAGCCGCGAGCAAGCGCTTTCCGAGGCCGCGACCCACGAATTGCGTGCGCGCAAGCTGAACGAGCGTGCGGACCAGCTGTCGAACGAAGCCAGCTACATGGAGAGCCATAACTTCCAGGTCAGCCAGAACCTCAGCCAGGATTTCTCGCAGTGGTACGAGCGTCGTATCGCGGGACGCCAGGGTCTCGATGCCCCCTCCCCGCTTGCCGTCGTGATGACGCCGCAGCAGCGGCAGGTCCGCGACCAGTTGATGTCCGAGTATCTCGCATCGTCGAAGCAGGAGATCATGGACTCCGTGGCATCGCGCCTCCACGAGCCGGATCTTGTAGACGTTCCTGCCTCACCGATCACATCGGAGGCGGATGTGCGCGGCCATCATCGGCCCGGTGGGCTATTGCCTGTGAACATCCCGGGATCGCTGCCTGACACCATCGGGGCGGCGGGAAGCATCGCAGCGGGTCAAGCCGGGATCGCGGATGAAGGAGGCGTGGCTTCCGTCATGCGTCAGGGACATCTGGATGCTGGCTCGGGTGTACGTAGCGAGGTTGACAAGGACATGAACCGGCAATTCTTCACCGATCCGAAGGCTCGCGAGATGCCGGAACTCTTCCCTGGATCCCGCTACCTGAAAGAGAAGATTTTTGGTCCTAGCGAGCCCACAGATAAAAAATGAACCCGATCATCAAAAGCAGGGAAAGATATCCGCCGATCTTTGAACCGATCGTTTCGTTACCTTCTTCGTCGTAGAAAGGCCCAAACTCGTATCGATCTGGCTCCTGTGTTTCAGCATAAATTGGCGTCCCCAACCTATCCCGGCTTGTCGTGTACGTTTCACTGTCGAACATAGCCCAGCCTCCTCGCGCGAAGGGTAGACCATGACAACGAGGTTCACAACCGAACGCTCCCGCACCACCGAACAGGTGGAACTCGACCTGCGATCGAGGGTGGTACTGGCCTTCTCGTGGCTGCTGGTGCTGGCGCTGGGACTCCTGCCGCTGGCGGAGGCGACGATGGCGCGCAGTCCCTCGATCGCGACGCCGGCGCTGATCTCCTTCTTCGTGGCGGTAGCGAGCGGCATCGTGCTGCGCCGCCGCTATAGCTGGGTCGGGCTCGCCATGCACATCTACGGCCAGATCGCGATCTGGCTGTCGCTGTTCGTGATGTCGCTCGCCGCGCTGCTGTTCGTGGCCGGCGCATGACCGGGCGTCGGAGCAAAACGCGCAGCGGTGTGGCGGTGCTGAAGTTTCTCGATGCCCATCAGCTGGAGCATACGCCGGGACATTATGCCTTCGCCCACCGCTACCTGCACGGACGCGATGCCATGTTCAGGTCCCGGGTCGATGAACTGATCGATGGCGGCGTCCGGCTGACCGAGCGACAGGTGGCCAGCCTTGCACCCGCCCCGGCAGTGGATGCCCCCGCCAACGACCGGCTGCTACCCGAAATCGAACGCATCTCGCTCGGCATCCTCGCGGTCATGACCGCTGCAAGCGGCGAGGCGTCCGCGCTGACCCGCGAACTTACCCTGGCGGCTATCGAACTCGCCGAGGGCGATGTGCAGACCGTGCGCGCGATCGTCATGCGGATGCTGGCGCAGAGCCGCTCGGCCGAGGAGTCGTTCGCGGCGGTCAGCAGCCGGACCCGAGCGCTCCATGACGATCTTCTCGCGATCCTTGACGTCGTTGAGCAGGATCCCGCGACCGGTGCATTGTCGCATGACGCGGTGCTCGACCGGCTCGCGATGACACTCGCCTCCGAGCGGCAGCACGTATCGGTCGCGATGTTCAATCTCGACAGGTTCGCGCATGTCGAGGCGAGTCACGGTCAGGCGGTTGCGGTGAGATTGTTGCGTGTCCTCGTCACGACCCTTGCCGAACAATGCCGCCCGTCCGCGATCGGGCGTGCCGGTGACCATCGGCTGCTCGCCGTCTTCCGGGACATGCCGGCACACAAGCTGATCGCGCGTCTCGATGCAGCCCGTCAGGCATTCGCCGATCGGCGGATGAAGGTCCGCGAGAGCGACGTCGAACTCGGCATGATGACCTTCTCGGCGGGCATCGCCCAGGCCCGTTCGCGGACCGTCGATGAACTGATCGGGGCGGTCGCCATTCTAGCCGCCCGCGCCGGCGCCGATGGCGACGTCATCGTCAGCGAGCCGCCGGTGGTGGAAATTCGATGATCGGCGCAGGATGGCGTGGCCATTTCACACAGGGAGGCGATCGTCTGTAATCGGTATCGACTGAGCGCGAAGCAGGCGGAGGTGATGCGGGCGTGCGGCTATGAGCCGCCCTACCCCGAGGACGCGAACTTCCCCGTGCCGCGCGAGATTTTTCCGACCGGCAAGAAGACCGCGCGGCATGGCCTGGTCGTGCGCCGATCGGGCGAAGGCAACCGCCCGCTCGAGCCCGTGGCGATGGAATGGGGCTTCCCGACGAAGGTCGCGAGCAAGCGCGATCCGGCGGTGAAGCTCGACAAGTACGTCACCAATGCGCGCAACCTTTCGTCCTCGATGTGGAAGCCCTCGATCGCGAACCCGGAGCGGCGCTGCCTCGTGCCCTTCACGCACTTTGCCGAGCCGCATCCCGAAGGCGGCAAGGGCGACGACGGCAAGCCGCGCCAGGTCTGGTTCTCGTTGCCCGATCGGCCGATCGGCTTCTTCGCCGGGCTGTGGCGACCGACCGAGCGTGGCGACGCCTATGCCTTCTGCACCACCAGTCCGAACGAGACGGTCGCGCCGTGGCATCCCAAGGCGATGCCGGCGATCCTGCACCCGGGCGACTTCACGACCTGGCTCGACGGCGATCATGCGGCGGCCCTGGCGCTGGTGCGGCCGTACGAAGGCGAAATGCGCGAACAGATCGCAACACCGGATGGCGGTGACGCCTGATCGTGGATAGGGTTCGCATCGGAAATCACAGCAAGGGAACATATACGTGGCAGTTACGACTTCCGATCTCGCCGACCAGCTCGTCAACACCCATGGTCTCGCCAAGGGCGATGCCAAAAAGGTGGTCGATGCTGTCTTCGCCAATCTGACCGCGGCGGTCGCCGGAGGCGAAGAGGTCAGCATCAACGGTTTCGGCAAGTTCAAGGTGAAGGACGTCCCCGAGCGGCAGGGTCGCAATCCTTCGAACGGCGAGGCGATCACGATCGCGGCACAGCGCAAGCTGACCTTCGCGCCGGCCAAGCAGGTCCGCGACCGCATGAACGGCAACTGAGATCCACTCGGCGGGCGACACCGCCCGCCGAAGCAACCGGGAGACGATATGTCGGAAAATGTCATGGACTTGCGCACACGCGCTGCCGCTGCCCTGGCGGAGGCCGCCGAGGCGGAGTTGCCGAACCAGCGCGAGCGTGCGCTGCGCTCGGCCGAGATCTGGACGAAGATGGCCGACTTGCGGGACCGGTTCGGTGTCAGACGGTAACGGTGATGCCGGCGGGGTCGTGCTCGATCCCGCCAATCTCCGTGCGGTCGCGCTGATGGTCGAGTGGCTCGACGACAAGGCCGTGATCGAGATCCACGAGGCGGCTGAAGGCGCAGGGCCGGTGGCCGACCTTGCCGCCGAGCAGATGCGCGCCCGCGATCTGGATTTTTGATGCCGCTCCCGCCCCCGCCACCTGCCTGCATCGTGATCGGTGACAGCATCGCGGTGGGAACCGCAGGCGCACTCGCCAGCGAGGGGTTGCGTTGCGAGGTTCACGCGCGCGTCGGTGCGTCCTCTGCTGAAATGCTGCGTACCTTCACCGATGGCGGACATCGGGCGCGCGCGGTGATCGCGCTGGGATCGAACGACGCCGGCAATCCGAACCTTTTGCGCAATCTCGTTGCGCTGCGCCAGCGGGTCAGGGCTACGCGGGTTGCCTGGGTCACTCCCTACGCGCCGGCAGCGGCGCGGATCAGCGCGGCCATCGCGCGATCGTTCGGCGATGAGATCGTCCATCTCGCAGCGATCGATACCCGCGATGGTATTCACCCGGCCAGCTATCGATCGGTTGCACTTTCGCTGTCGCCATCGCCGAGATACGGTGGAGTTGTCGTTGCGCGGCAACCCCGCGCCGTAGCCCCCGCCCCCGCTGCTCGGCCGGTTCGCCAGGCAGTGGTGATGACGTTCTGATATCGGTGCGATAAGCTCGTCAATGCTCGACCACGCGATAGTTGCCAAGGTCGGCGTGGATGCCGAGCGCGTCGATCATGGTCGCCGGGTCGAAGCCATTTGCCCGGTGTCGTTCGGCAGCAAGTGACTTGGCGTGATCGAAGCATGCCTGGTCCCGCCATTCGACGATCGTCACCACGCTATAGCTGGCCAGCCCGTTTTCTCGGGTAAGGATGAGGTTCTGTAGACACCCCTCCATGTCGTCAAGAAAGCTGTGCGTTTCAGCAAGCTTCTCAACGAAGGTATTAATGCTCGCGGCAGGAACGACGAACTTGTCCACCTTGAATACCGATGTGGTCAACTGTTGATTCCGATAGGCTGAATAACCGCGTCGCGAGACGCTTTAGTATGCCATTGTTGTTACACAGGCTTGCTGCCAGGCGCACCGCATTTGACGAACTTGCCTTTTGCATCCTTACAGCGTGCCGGCTTGACTGGCTTCTCAGGACATTTAACGAAGCGGCCCTTGGCGTCCTTGCAGGGTGCAGCGAAAGCCGGAACACCTGCGACAAGGGAAAGTGCGGCAGCAGCGGCGATAATCGTACGCATCCTCATTCTCCCACTCGATGATCGGACATAGATAGCATATCGAGTAAAGCGTCTGCCAGCCAGCTTTGGCAATGCAAAGGGCAGACGTCTTTTCTCCTGCGGAGATGCGCTACTTTGGCTATTTGCGGTGGGAGGCGGAGAAGCGCAGGCTTGCGTAACTGCCCTTAACGAATGCGAATGTGCACGGAATTCTGCGAAAGCATGAAGCTGCCATATTGCTGGCAATCCGGCATATCGGACTATTGGCATGTCTTATTGCTGATAATTGATCTTGCATGCTTGCCGTTTTGCCAATATGCCAGCAATAATGAAAACAATCGCGATAGTTAGTCAAAAGGGGGGCGCGGGGAAAACGACCCTTGCGCTTCACATCGCAACCGCTGCGGAGGCTTCGGGCCTCCCCTCGGCCATTATTGACCTAGATCCACAGGCGAGTGCTGCGGGTTGGGGTGACAGCCGGCAAGGTGAGGCCCCTGTCGTGGTTGCCCTGCCTTACTCCCGTCTTTCCCACGGTTTACAAGCCGCCTCGGACGGCGGTGCCGAGCTTGTCGTCATCGACACTGCGCCCCACTCTGACAGCGTAGCAATCGCCGCGATTAAAGCGGCGGACCTCGTGTTGATTCCTTGTCGAGCGGGCATCCTCGATCTTCGCGCGATTGTGAGCACTGCGGAGCTGGTCGCCAGCGCGAGGAAGGAGGCGTTCGTCGTTCTAAACGCTGTCCCGCCGAGAGCAACCCAACTGCTGGCTGACGCCCAGACCGCTATAGCCCAGCACGGCATGGATGTTGCGCCAGTTGGTCTTCAGCAACGAGCTGCCTTCGGGCACGCTCTTACGGTCGGCCAAACCGCGTCCGAGTACGAACCAGGAGGCAAGGCTGCTGAGGAGGTTGACCAAGTGGTGGCTTGGCTTCGTCAAACCCTGAACTTCTAAGGCAAGCCAGAATGCCTGATTTCCAGCAAAATCGACCGCAACATTGATAGTATGCCTTGTTGCCAGCAATATGGCATGGTCGCTTGATGGCAACCTGCAATCTAGGCAACATTTATTGCCCAGGTGCAGGCATGGCGGCTTACCAGCAATTCACCAATGTCATGAAGCTGGCATTACAGCGAAAGGGAATATCTATGGCTAAACGTCCGAGCCTGGCGGAGAGTATGAAAGCGGCGGCAAAAGAGCCCGTAGCCAACGTGGCTTCCCCGTCAGCGAGACACGAGGCGAATGGAGTATCCGCTTTACCCGCCACCGGCGAGCGCGAGGCTCCAAGCCTTTATCGCGCAAAAACGAGAGAGGGTATGAAGCGCCTGACCGTCGTGGTGCCGCCCGAAGAGCACCGGAGAGTTAAGCGTCTTTCGGCTGATACTGATCGGACAATTGAAGACTTGATGCGTGAAGCAATTGCCAGCTTGCTGGAACGCCACAACGCCTGATTGCTGGCAAGGTGGCGTGCACGATTACGGCAAGGTGTGCGGCCGCGGTCCAAAGCCCGTACACCCGACCTTTCGCACCATCGCTCGACATGCTGCTCAAGGGCTGGTTCCGATCGCGGGTGAGGGGGCGGCGGCGAGCATTCTACGGTGAATTGCGGTCACGCGCTTGACCTGCGCGATACTGCACCCCGCCAGTTCGGCGGTGCGCGCGATACTCATGCCGGCGTCGCGTAGGGCGACGATCCGGCGGTGGTGAGCAAGATCGGGCTTACGTCCGGTATAACGTCCTGCCCGTTTTGCGATCTCAATCCCCTCGCGCTGGCGCTCGCGTCGGGTTTCATAATCGTCGCGTGCGGTTTGCAGCGCGACGCGCAGCAGCATGTCCTGCACCGCCTCCAGCACGATGCGCGCCACCCCCGAACTGTCGGCGACCAAGTCAGAGAGGTCGACGATCCCCGGCACCGCCAGTCGAGCCCCCTTCTCTCTTATCGTCTCGACCAGCAGCTCCGCTTCGGGCAGCGGAAGGCGACTGATGCGATCTATCTTCTCCGCGATCACCAGTTCGCCAGGTTGCAGGTCGCCTACCATCCGCAGGAGTTCGGGCCGGTCCGGCCGCGCGCCTGATGCCTTCTCGCGGTACACCGCCGCGACATAGAAGCCGGCGGTGCGCGCATTGCCAACGATCGCCTCCTGCCGCGCCAGATCCTGTTCGTCGGTGCTGACCCGTAGATATACGCGCGCTGCCTGGATCACGCTTCCTCGCTCCTCGTCCCGCATGGCTCGATTGGGTATAGCCGAAATGGCCATCTCAACGACTACTGGCTCATAAAAACTTGTTGCGAACCTACGTGGCCTAGCTATCCGACGCGGCCTCAAGTGGCTACCCATCGAACCATCACGACATGGTTCATGTATCAGATGATGTCGTTACCGGCGCAGAATCGGAACCGAAGTCACCGTGGCATGGCCACGCCGGCCGCAGCGACGGCATCGCAGCCGGACAAAGCTGGACGGGACATCGCTGTCGCGGCGAAAACGCTGGAGTATTTGTTCCGAAGGGATGTTTATCGTTCGTCCGCAATCACAAACGATGCGCATGTCGGCACGATCAGCGGCCCACTGCGAGAGGGTGTTGTAGGACCGATCTGAAGTTTTCATCTGCTCACGTTATTACGCAGCCGCACTTCCTGCGGACTTTCGAACAGGTCGCGCCAGGCACGGATGCGGTAAGCGTTCCACCATCGCTGCCAGCGATGTTCCTCGGCATCGTGCAGCATGTGGCATCGCTGGCATAGCGCCGCGAGGTTGCCGGGGGTGCTGTTCCCAGGATCGTGATCGAGGTGTGCGCAGGCGAGGACGACATAGGTGGTCCTTATCCGCGCCAGCACGAACCTCTGTCCCTTGATCCGCCGCCCGGTGTTAGACCGCCAGCAGCGCGCATCGGCGTCCCACCACCGACCATCGCCGAGATGGGCGACACGGCGCTTGTGCGGCCGCGCGCACCGTTCGCACCGGCCTCTGGCGCGACCGAAGCGAACCCGGTCGGATATCTGCGGCCAGTCGATCGGATAGAGCCAGCGGTTCTCGGGGCGGATCGGCATGGCCACTTAGGGGTCACAACACGAAAGTGAATTTTGCGTACGCTAGGAGCGAACGGACAGCGAACGGCGATACTTCGCGAGAAGCAATCCGACCGCTTTCCGGGAGGTAGGTTTGATAGCTGCTACCGTGTCGCGCTGCTGCCTTTCTCGAAAAGGATCGAATAACGGGACGGCTTCAGCCCTCTCAAATGGCGTGATGTGGGACAAAGCCGTCGTTCTCGTCCGGTTCGCCATATGTCGGCTTGCGACACGGGCCGACATTCGCGCATTCGGCGACCTTAGCTCATTGAACGGGCAAGCTTGGTCGACTGCAATCTGTCCGGTCTTGGTGTGTGGGGCCAATGTAGCTTCCAGTGCAAAGAAAGGCGTCTTGGAATCCCTCGAACTGATAAGACCAACGCTCCACTCCTACACCGAGAGGATGGCCTAGACTGCCGACGATTTCTCAGGCACCGCCCCAAGGTAGATGGGAGGCGAACGGCGTGGAATCGAAACGGCAACCACATACCGAATTTGGTCGATCTGCCGGCAATTCCGAAGGCTGAACAATGGCATCTGTCCGTAGAGCTATCGTATTCCTGGATTGGGATACCGCCCGTCGGATTGCTCCTGCGGATCGCTTCCAGACCTCCGATCTCAAGCGCGCCGCACGGCAGATCGAGCAGGTCTTTTCGGCCCTTCAGGGCATCGTCGCATCTCACCTGACAGCTCTGGATTCGAAGTCGCTGTTCCGGGTTCGTTGGCGACTTTACCACGGTTGGTATAGCGGCAAGAGCAAGACCTTTGATTACCAAGCGGTGAGCAGATTTTTGCAAGACGCAAGCACGATCGCTATTAGGAACGTCTCCTTCGGCATCGACATCGAAGTTGCAACGTCGATGCTCATCGGGGGGCAAAGAATGCCATTGTATGATACCTTACGAAAACTAGAAGAGGCGGATGGCACGAAGACGGTAAGGCAGAAGATGGTTGATACTAGCTTAGTTTGCGATCTTTTACAGTCTTCCCGTAGTTCTCGTGATGACATTCATCTAGTCTATGGCAACGATGACGACCTATTGCCGGGTGTGTTTGCAGCTGAGGCTTGGGGCGCTAACGTCCACATGTTTCGCCCAGACCATGGGAGCAGGCACTTGGACACCCGTCGGATTGTCTCTGTCCTTGAGGGGATTTAAATGATCTTGCCTGATTTCTTGGAGCGCGACCTTCGCCCGTTCGCGGATCCGGCAACGGAAGTCGACGTGTTGGCCAATGGACAAACAATCCGGGTTTTGCTGACCCGCGACGGCGAAGGCCATACCATTACCTTGGCCGCAGACTCCGGCCACGTGCGGCTTCAGACCTCACAAGACGGGGAACCCGTCACGCGTGACTTCCCAAGCCTGCGTTCGCTTCTTGCTTCACAATACTTTTCAAGTGTTCAGGTTCTCGCAGACAATCAACGGCGCTTATTGGACTCACAACGCGTTGGCAATTTTATCGAGCCTGAGGGTGAAATTGATAGAGAGCCTCTTACACTCAACACTTTTCAACAGCTAGCGAGCCTTAAGGAAAGGCAACCGCACGATAAGCCTATCGGCCTCATTCTCCTAGATGGGTCCGCCGGGGTGGGTAAGACATCCCTTATTTCTCAGCTCGTTTTTTCGCGTGCAGAGAGTTACGGACGAGACGGCAATCAGCCACCCGTTCTACACGTCGCAAATCGTGGGCGACGCTTAGTTAGCCTGGATGAGTTGATTGCATTATCGATTCAGCTCGTTCGCGGCAGGTTTACGTATGACCAAGTGCCAGCTTTGGTCCGTCATGGCGTTTTGCAAATCGCGATTGACGGATTCGATGAGTTGGTCGATGCCGAGGGCTATGCTGATACTTGGTCAGTACTTCGAGATTTTCTCAATGAGATCGAGTCCGGCGGGCCGATTATTCTAGCAGGGCGAGATACCTTCTTTGATCTCACGAAATTCTCCGAACGGCTACACGATCTCAGCGCAAAGGTTGATATTAAGCACGCCAGCCTGTCGCCCATCAGCCCAGCGACGGCGAAGACATGGCTTACGCAGATCGGTTGGTCAGCCGAGGAGCTCAACTCCAGCGAAGCCAATGAGCTATTGAAGCCTGACTCCTATGTCCTCCGACCGTACTTTTTGAGCACGATCGCACCACTAGGTGGCGTTAACTCCGTCCTAGGAGACCTAGTCAGCCCACGCGACTTCCTTGTGAAAAGCTTCCTCCAGCGTGAAGCTAAGTTGATCACTCAGCGTGTAAACATGGATGAGCCGACTGCAGCCAAGTTGCTGTGGGAATTGTTCGAGCTAGTGGCGCTTGAAATGGCCGAAGCCGAGACAGAATCCGTTGATTTGCCATTTTTACAGTTGGCTGTTGATCTCACGTTTGAACGTGCACTGAAGGACCCCTCCGACTTAGCCAAGCTTCGTCACAAAGCGGGTTCGTTCGCCCTTATGGACGTCGATACTCGACAGGGATTTCGGCGATTTCCACATACGGAAATATCGAATCATTTTCTCGCAAGTGCCCTGTTCAAGGAGGTGCTGTCAGGTAAGGTGCCGCGCTTTTTGCGACGCGGCTACTTTGGAACTGACTTACTTCTAATCGCGGGCGAGCAGATGTTGGATTTGCCCACTGAGATATTTAACGATCTTCGATCAAAATTGATCACACTGATGCGCAACGATGCTGGCGCAGAAAGACTTAGCGATAACGTTACCAGTCTGCTAGTAACTTCAGCCATCGTAGATTCTTCAGATGAGCTTCTTATTGAGCGCGCTAACGCGGGTGATGTGGTCCTGTTTGGGACTACCGGTTCGGCTCGAATGGTGGAGGTCGGTATCAATCGCCTCGACTGCAGAGGAGCTAACTTATCAGCTATAACATTTGATCAATGCTCAGCTTCAGTATTGGTCGTCGACGAGCAAACTTTGATCGGGGCAACGAGACCCGCTGTGGGCAGCTTGATGGTCGAAACCGCAGGTAAAACGGCGGTGCTGTATAATCCGGAGGAGATCAACGACTGGGTATCTGCGCATCAGACCCATCGTGATGAGTCGCAGGCAGAGAACGAAGCCACCAGACTTCTCGAGAAAGTTGCCCGCGTATTTTTGCGACAGTTTTTTATCAAAAGCGATCCATTTGACCCTGCGGGACGCTACCTATCGGAAGATCTCTGGCCTGCGATCGAAGAGAAGCTCGCTCACGAAGGCCGGTTGCGCCGAACAGACAGGAAAGATGCGTCAGGAAAGCGCGGAGAATTTATTCACATCATCAACCCTGGCGCCCTTTTGGAACGTGCCTCGGAAGAGGATCGGCGAATTTGGGGGAGCGTCGCGGAATTGGCGCAATAACCCGCAATTACGTGTCAAGCATGTCCCATTCACTATGCGGTAGTGAGCGGCTGTATCCAGGTATAAATTGGGCTCTTTGGATGGCGTAGCTTGGCCGGGCTAGTGCCGGAACGCTCGACGAGACGGGGTGGCGGGTTAAGGCAAAAGCGGCCGTTTACGACCGCGTCGGAGAACGACGAGCCGTGGTCGGCACCTGCCGTCCCGAATGGGAAGGCGCAGCGAGAAAGCTGGGCAGGATCGTTCTCTTGATGCGCCTAGGGGAGCTACTTTCTCGAAATCTGTTCCCGATTGAGTTTTCTCAAAACAGCCCGTCGTACATGGGAAAGCGGGAATATTTCTGCACGGCAAATGGCCGGTTTCGAAACGCCGAGACGATTTACTGAACGGCAGGATTTGGGCGGTTCCTGCCGTCGCCGTCAAACGCTGGTATGCCGGTCAGCGTCAGAGTGTCCGGCAGCGCACGGTTTTGACGGCTTGCCGGACAAGATCGGCGCGCAACGGGTTTACGGACACGTTCTGTTCGCTCCTAGCGTACGCAAAACTCACTTTCGTGTCGTGACCCCACTTATGCGGCTTGTAGGATGAGAACAAAAGCAGAAATCCCTGTTCCCAAGATGTTCTGTAGGCGCGTATCATGCGCGCATGTCCGCGTGTGCCATTCCCTTGTCCCGACCCGTACCGATCGCCGAAGTCCCCGTTGCCCTGCGCTTGCAGGTCGTAAGCGCGGCCGGTGCCGGCTTTCCGTCACCCGCGCAGGACTGGGAGGAGACGGCGATCGACCTGGTCGAGCTGCTGCGGCTCGACCGCGCCGCCAGCTTCGTATTCCGCGTCAGCGGCCAGTCGATGATCGATGCCGGCATCCATGACGACGACGTTGTGGTGGTCGATCGCGACGCGATACCGACCAGCGGCCGGATCGTAATCGCGGTGGTCGATAGCGGCTTCGTGATCCGGCAGATCGTCTGGCGTGACGGCAAGCCACTGCTCGAGGCGCGCAATGCTCGGATGCGCTATGAGCCGGTGGTCGCGGACGAGAACGTCGAGGTGTGGGGCGTGGTGCGCGCCTGCGTCCGCAACCTTCAGGGCTGAGGGACCATGTGGGCGATCGCCGACGTGGCGAACTTCTACTGCTCGTCGGAACGGGTTTTCGACCTGTCACTGCGCAATAAACCGTTGATAGTCCTGTCGAACGGAGACGGCTGTGCTATCGCTCGTTCAGAAGAGGCGAAGGCGCTGCACATCAAAATGGGCGCACCGATGTTCAAAATCCGCGACACCGTTCGCGAACACGGCATTCAGTATAGAAGCAGCTGTTACGAACTTTACGCCGACATGAACCGCAGGTTCAATCAGGTAATTGCCGAGCATAGCTGCACGGTAGAGGTCTATTCTATCGATGAAAGCTTCTTCCGTCTACCGGTTCTGGCGAACGGATTGGGCGACGTGGCGGCCGCGCACCGCATTATTGCGGCGGTCCAGCGATCGACGGGCCTGCCGATCCGCATCGGGCTGGGACCGACACGGACGCTCAGCAAGGTCGCCAATGCGCTGGCCAAGGCATCGGAGAAGGTCTGGCGCGGCGTGGTCGACCTGCACGACGAGGAGCTGCGTACGCGGATGTTCGCGCAATGGCCGGTCGAGGAGGTTTGGGGGATCGCCAAGGCCATGAGCGCTCGGCTGCGGCCGCTGGGGGTGCGAACCACGGCGGACCTGGCAGCATTGCCTCCGGAGGTCGCGCGCGATGTCGGCACCGTCGTTCTCGAACGGCTCGTGCGCGAGCTGAACGGCATCGAGTGCACCGACTTCGAGCCCGAACCGCCTCCATCCAAGGCGACGGCGGTGACCCGCTGCTTCGGGGAGCCGGTACATGACGTGGTGGCGTTGCGCGAGGCGATGGTGCGCCGCGCTGTGCGCGCGGCCGAGAAGATCCGCGCGCAGCATCTCGCCGCCTCCCGTCTCATCGCCTTCGCGCACGGCAGCCGCTTCAAGCCGAACGCCCCATCAGCATCGCGGGTGGCGCGACTGTCGCCGGCGACGCACGACCCCCGGATCATCGCCGGTATGGCCGGGCGGATGGCCGATGCAATGTACGAGGCAGGCGGCGTCTATACCAAGTGCGGGGTGATGCTCGAAGGACTGGAGCCGATGGCGGCGCACCAGGCCGACCTGTTCGCCGTACCCGATCCGCGCTCGCCCGCGCTGCTGGCCGCGATCGACGGGCTGAACGGCCGGTTCGGCCGTCACACGATGCGGCTTGCATCCGAGGGGTTCGGCCAGAAGGCCTATGACACCAAGCGCGCGTTCAAGAGTCCGTCATGGACCACCCGGATCGATCAGGTGCCGGTGGCGCGCTAGGTGTAGAGGCTCGCAAACATAGCGGCGTCTGCTCGCCATCATCCGGTGTTGCTCGTGATCCGAGATGCCTGCCTACATTATCCGCTCCGGGTGGATGTCAAAGCCGGGTTCCGCTCACGGGCGGGGCCGTCCCATTTCTCCGTCTCCAACCGGCTATTTCGGGAACGAGCAATCGGGAACATATTTCGGGAAAACGGCTCACTCCTTGTCGTCCAGCGTGCCTTGCGACCGTCACTCGTCCCGACCATCCTCCCAATCGGGACGGTAGCGGGCTTAGACCCCATGACTGCCCGAGCCTCGGAGGCTCGAATCTGAGATGCTGATGATGGATTTTTCAGCAGCGGAGGCGAGTCATGACGGAGGCAGTGAAATACGTTGGTCTGGACGTGCATAAG
>NZ_JBDZDK010000025.1:0-58306 GCF_040049155.1 Sphingomonas silueang | reverse complement strand
CGTGATCCAGCACCATCCGTACCGCTCGCTCGCGGACCTCGGCCGCAAACTTGTTCGTCGTCTTGCTCATACGGGCTCCACCTTCTCAGGAGTTGGAGCCTCCGACAAACCCGGCGCGGTTCACGACCACCGTCCAGAAGCGGCGCAGGCGGACGTCAACGATGTCCCGATGGAGCCGAAGGCCGTTCATTCCACCGACACTTGACCGGCTTCGTCCACCGCGCCGCCGTCATGATCGGGCTACGATGCATGCCGATCCGGCCTGGCCGGATCGTGCAACGTCCCGCGACGGGGCAGCGACGATCGCGCCACGGCGGGGTGGCAATAGCCTTTTGGTCCAATGGCGCGCCCGGTGCGGACGGCAGATGCTCGCCGATCGAGACGACCCGGCAAACGGATCGCGACCGACAGGAGATGACCATGCTGCAACAGGCACTCGACGAGTTAAAGGGGCAGATCGCGATCCGATCGCGCTATGACAACTTCATCGGCGGGGACTGGGTCGCGCCGGTGCGCGGCCAGTATTTCGACAATCCGTCCCCCGTCACCGGCAAGACCGTCTGTTCGGTCGCGCGCGGCACCGCCGAGGATATCGAACTGGCGCTCGACGCCGCTCACAAGGCCAGGGACGCGTGGGGGCGGATGAGCGCGGCCGATCGCGCACGCATCCTGCTGAAGATCGCCGACCGGATGGAGGAGCGGCTCCCGCTGCTCGCGCTGGTCGAGACGATCGACAACGGCAAGCCGATCCGCGAGACGACCCATGCCGACCTGCCGCTGGCGATCGACCATTTTCGCTATTTCGCGGGCTGCCTGCGCGCGCAGGAGGGGTCGATCGCGGAGATCGACCACGACACCGTCGCCTATCATTATCACGAGCCGCTGGGCGTCGTCGGCCAGATCATCCCGTGGAACTTTCCGCTGCTGATGGCGGTGTGGAAGCTCGCGCCGGCGCTGGCGGCGGGCAATTGCGTGGTGCTGAAGCCCGCCGAACAGACGCCGATGTCGATCATGGTGCTGATGGAGATCATCGGCGACCTGCTGCCGCCCGGCGTGCTGAACGTCGTCAACGGCTTCGGCGTCGAGGCGGGCAAGCCGCTGGCGCAGAACAGGCGCATCGCCAAGATCGCGTTCACCGGCGAGACGACGACCGGCCGCCTCATCATGCAATATGCCACCGAGAACCTGATCCCGGTGACGCTGGAGCTGGGCGGCAAGAGCCCCAACATCTTCTTCGCCGACGTGATGAACGCCGACGACGACTATCTCGACAAGGCGCTGGAAGGCTTCGCGCTGTTCGCGCTGAACCAGGGCGAGGTCTGCACCTGCCCCAGCCGCGCGCTGATCCACGAATCGATCTACGACCGGTTCATGGAAAAGGCGATTGCCCGCGTGCAGGCGATCAGGCAGGGTAGCCCGCTCGACGCCGCGACCATGATCGGTGCGCAGGCGTCCAACGACCAGCTCGAGAAGATCCTGTCCTATATCGACATCGGCAGGGCGGAGGGCGCCAGGGTGTTGACCGGCGGGACGCGGGCGAGGCTGGGCGGCGAGCTGGACGCGGGCTATTACGTCACGCCGACGATCCTCGAAGGGCACAACAGGATGCGGGTGTTCCAGGAGGAGATCTTCGGCCCCGTCGTCGCGGTCACGACGTTCAAGGACTTCGAGGACGCGATGAGCATCGCCAACGACACGCTCTACGGCCTGGGCGCAGGCGTCTGGTCGCGCGACGGGACGACGGCGTACCGCGCCGGCCGCACCATCCAGGCCGGGCGCGTCTGGACCAACTGCTACCACGCCTATCCGGCGCATGCCGCGTTCGGCGGGTACAAGCAGTCGGGCATCGGGCGGGAGACGCACAAGATGATGCTGGACCATTACCAGCAGACGAAGAACCTGCTCGTCAGCTATTCGCCCAAGGCGCTCGGCTTCTTCTGACATCCTCGGCCGGGACGCCCCTTCCTCCACGCGCTTCCCGGCCTGCTCCGAACGGCGGCTCTCCGATCGCGAGGGCCGCCGTCTTCGTCCCCGGGAGACGCCGACGATGACCGCCCCGCCCCGTGTCCTCTCCACCGCCGATGCCGATGCGGTCATTGCGATGCTGATCGCCCGGCACGGGCCGTTGATGTTCCATCAATCGGGCGGCTGCTGCGACGGCTCGGCACCGATGTGCTATCCCGCCGGGGAGTTCCGCGTCGGCGGCCAGGACGTGCTTCTCGGCCATATCGGTCCCGATCGCGCGATCCCGGTGTGGATCGGCGCGGCGCAGTTCGAATATTGGCGCCATACCCAGGTCACCATCGACGTCGTCCCCGGCCGCGGTGCGGGCTTCTCGCTGGAAGGCCCCGAAGGCGTCCGCTTCATCGTGCGCAGCCGGGTGTTCGGCGATGCCGAGGTCGACGCGCTGGAGGCTGCCGGTCCACCACCACGCGGCGACGGGACGTGACCGCCCGGTCATCTGCTGCCATCATCCCGGACGTGCCGACCCACACCCCCCTTCGTGTCGCCGCATCGCGCGAGCAGGATCCCGAGCTGGCGATACGTGCGCTGTTCCGCGAACTCGACGTGCCCGAATTGTCCGGCATGCTGCTGTTCTGTTCCAACCGCTATCCGCTCAGGGACCTCGCCCGATCGATCGCCGGGCGCAGCGACGGGCTGACCATCGTCGGCTGCACCTCATCGGGCGAACTGACGCCGGGCGGCCTCGACGAAGGTACGCTGACCGCCATCGGCTTTCCCGCCCGCGATTTCCGCCTGACCGCCACCTGCTTCACCGATCTCGACCATTTCGACGCGAGCGACGCGCAGCAGCGGGTGCGGTCGTTGGTGGCGGAGGCGACCGAGGAAACGCGCCATTTCGACCGGCCGGTGAACCATGCCGCCATCTTTCTGGTCGACGGCCTGTCGCATCGCGAGGAAATGCTGACGCTGACACTGCAGGACGCGCTGGGCGACGTGCCGCTGATCGGCGGGTCGTCGGGCGACGGACTCGATTTCCGCGAGACGTTCGTGCTGCACGACGGCGTCTTTCGCCGCGACGCCGCGGTCATCGCCATCCTGTCGACCAACCGCCCGCTGTCCGTTTTCCGCGCGCAACATTATCGTCCCGGCGCGGCGAAGATGGTCATTACCGCCGCCGACACGACGCGGCGCATCGTCCATGAAATCAATGCCGAGCCGGCGGCCGCCGAATATGCGCGGCTGGTGGGAACCAGTGTCGATCGACTAGGGCCGCCGGTGTTCGCCGGTCATCCGCTGATGGTGCGCGCGGGCGGCGAATATTACGTCCGCTCGATCCAGTCGGCCAATCCCGACGGCAGTCTGACCTTCTATTGCGCGATCGACGCGGGGATCGTGCTGACGCTGGGCGAGGCCGACGATATCGTCGCGGGGCTGGACCGCCTGTTCGACCGGCTGGACGCCGACGTCGGGGGAATCGATCGCATATTGGGGTTCGACTGCGTACTGAATTCGATCGAGATCGAACAGCGGCAGGTCCGCGGCGCGGTGTCCGAGCTGTATGCGCGGCGCGGCGTCGTCGGGTTCAACACCTATGGCGAGCAGTTTCGCGCCCTGCACGTCAATCAGACCTTCACCGGCCTGGCGATCGGGCGACCGTGACGGGCCGAGCCGACGATGGCGCGCGCATCGCCGTGCTGGAAGCGCGGATCGCCAAGCTGGAGCGGATCAACGCCGCGCTGATGGACCGCGTCGAACGGTCGACCGACCTGCAGGGTAATGCCTTCTCGGTGTTCGAGACGGCGATCGCGCTGGAGAGCAAGGTGCGCGAGCGGACGGCGGACCTCGAGCGCGCGCTCGACGACCTTGCCGCCAGCAACGCGGCCCTTGCCCATGCCCGCGATACCGCGGATGCCGCGCGGCGGCGCATGGGCGATGCGATCGAGGCGCTGGACGAGGGGTTTGCGATCTTCGATGCCGATGACCGGCTGGTGCTGTGCAATCGCCCCTATCTGTCGCTGTGGCCGACACTCGCCGATCGTATCCGGCCCGGCGTCGCCTTCGGCGAGATCGCCGGTGCGATCTGCGAGGTGGGCCCCACCCTCGGTCGGCTGGTCGCTCCTGCGCGCTGGGTATCGGAACGTATCGGCCACCACCAGGTCGCCGACGGCGGCCATGTGATCGCACTGGCGGACGGCCGGTGGATCCAGGTCAACGAACAGCGCACCAGCGAAGGCGGCATCGTCGGCGTCTATACCGACATCACCAACATCAAGGCCGAGGATGCCCGTGAGCGGGCACGCGAACTCGCCGAGCGCGCGCTGGTATTGCAGGGGACGCTCGACGCCATGCCGCAGGGGGTGTGCGTTTTCGCGCCCGACCGTGCGCTCGTCGCCTGGAACGACCCGCTGCTGACGCTGCTCGACCTGCCGCCCCGGCATGCCCGCCAGCGCATCGCGGATCACGCCGCGCTGCTCGACTGGTGCAGGGCGAAACTGCCCCGTGCCGATGCCGCCGACACGCTCGGCTGGGTCGGCACGAGCGCCGCCGGGCGGGTCGGCACGGACGAAGTGGTCGCCGTCCGCCGCCTGTCCGATGGCCGATCGATCGAGATCCGCCGCCGGCCGATGGGTGACGGCGGCATGGTCATGAGCTTCGACGACGTGACCGAGCGTCTTCGCACCGCCGATGCGCTGGAACAGCGGGTCGCCACCCGAACGCGCGAGCTGGAGCAGGAGGTGCGCGAGCGACAGGCCGCCGAACTTGCGATGCGCGCGGCCAAGACGGCCGCGGAGCAGGCCAATCTGTCAAAGACGCGATTCCTGGCCGCCGCCAGCCATGACCTGCTCCAGCCGCTCAACGCCGCCCGTCTGTTCGTGTCCGCGCTCGCGGGCCGCCGTCTCGCCGCGGGCAACCGCAAGATCGTCGATCAGGCGGCGTCTGCGCTCGACTCGATCGAGGGGTTGCTGGAGGCGCTGCTCGAAATCTCGAAGCTGGATGCGGGCGCGATCACCCCGGAGTTCGGCGACATCCCCCTCGACGAGATGTTCACCGCGCTGCGTGCCGAATTCGCCGTGATCGCGACCGAACGCGGGCTGACGCTCCGCGTCGTGCCGACCCGGCTATGGGTCCATTCCGACCGCCGCCTGCTGCGCCGCATATTGCAGAACTTCCTGTCCAACGCCGTCCGCTATACCCGGCAGGGCAGCATCACCATGGCCGCGCGGCAGGATGGATCGGCGGTAGAGATCACCGTCGCCGATACCGGGCCGGGCATCGACGCCGCCCATCATAGCGAGATATTCGAGGAATTCCGTCGGCTCGACGCCGGCGCGTCGCAGGGCATCGGCCTGGGCCTCGCCATCGTCCAGCGCGCCAGCCGGATGCTGGATCACCCGATCGCCCTGAAGAGTGCGCCGGGCGACGGTGCGACATTTTCCGTCGCCGTCCCGCTCGCCGTCACGGGAACCGCGCGCCTGCCGGCCCCCGCGACACCGGTGCGCGGGATCGGGGTTTCGACGGTGCTGGTGCTCGACAACGAGGAATCGATCCTGGCAGGCATGAAGGCGATGGTCGGCGGCTGGGGCGTCCGCGTGCACACGGCCGCAAGCCTCGACGACGCGCGGGCGATGGTGCGCCGCACCCGGCTGCGTCCCGACGTGATCCTCGCGGATTATCATCTCGGCGGCGATACGCGGGGCGACGCCGCGGTCGCGGCGCTGCGCGCAGATATCGGCGCCGAGGTGCCCGCCGCGATCATTACCGCCGATCGCATGCCCGCCTTGCGCGAACGGCTGATCGCATCGGGGCTGCATGTCCTGCAAAAGCCGGTGAAGCCCGCCCAGCTACGGGCATTGCTGGCCAGCGTCCGCTAGCTGCCCAGGCCGACCTTGCTGGCCTGGATCACCGCCTGTGTCCGGCTATGGACGTTCAGCTTCGACAGGATGGCGGAGACATGCGCCTTCACAGTCGTCATCGACACGTCGAGGTCGTAGGCGATCTGCTTGTTCAATTTCCCCGCGACGACCAGTCCCAGCACCACGCGCTGCTGCGGAGTCAGCGTATCGATCCGTCGGCGGATGCTGGCGATCTCCGCCTCGGCAGCGGAACGCGGCCCGAAATCTTCGGGGATGAAGACGTTGCCCGACAGGATCGACCGGATCGCTGCGACGATCTGGCTGCGCTTCATCGATTTGGGGATGAAGCCTGCGGCCCCATGGGCGATGGCGCCGTTGAGGACATGACTGTCCGCGACCGCCGACACCAGCACGACGGGCAGCGCCGGGAACCGCTCGCGCAGGGTCGCGAGGCCGGAAAATCCCCGCGCATCGGGCATGTTGAGATCGAGCAGGACGAGGTCGAAGTCCCCCTCCCGCTCGACGATCCCGACCGCTTCGGCAACCGACGACGCCTCGAACAGGTCCGCCCGGTCGAAGGCGACCGCGATGACGGTGCGCAACCCGTCGCGCACCAGCGGGTGATCGTCCGCGATCAGGACTCGTTCCACATCCACTCTCCCCGTGGCCGACGATAGCGCCGCTTTCGACCAATGCGAGGTCCGGGTCGTAACGCTCGACACTCCTGCCGATCGATTGCGCCGTGCACGGACGGGAAAGCCAGGGACGCCGGTCGCCTGCAACCCATGTCCAGCCATGCCCGGACGGCGGACTTATTGCACTATCACCCCGACGTGACGCCATTCGTCACGCCGGGGCTTCCGTGAACGCGCGGCCGGCGCGTGTCGCGGGTTCAGCGCAGGTGATGGACCGGCTGAAGCCCGTAGACGGGGGTATCGATCCCCTCCATCCGCGCCTTCAGCTGGAGCGCGAGGTACAGCGAATAGTGGCGCGACTGATGCAGGTTGCCGCCGTGGAACCAGAGGTTCTCCTGCTGCGTGGGTTTCCACATGTTGCGCAATTCGCCCTCCCACGGTCCGGGATCCTTCGGCGTGTCGGAGCCGAGGCCCCAGACCTTCCCGACCCTGTCGGCGACCTCCTGGCTGATGAGGTCGGCGGCCCAGCCGTTCATCGAGCCATAGCCCGTGGCATAGACGATCAGATCGGCCGGCAGCTCGGTACCATCGACGAACCTGACGCCCGTCTCGGTGATCTCGTCGATCTCGACGCCGCTCTTCAGCCCGATACTGCCGTCGATGACCAGATCGCACGCCCCGACATCGATGTAATAGCCGGAGCCCCGGCGCAGATATTTCATGAAGAGCCCGGACCCGTCGGCACCGAAATCGAGCATGAAGCCGGCCTTCTCCAGTGCGGCATAGAAGTCGCGGTCCCGCTTCTTCACCTCGTCGTACACCGGCACGTGGAAGGCGTGCATGATCCGGTAGGGCAGCGAGGCGAAGGTCATGTCGGCCTTGCGGGTCGTCACGCCGTTCGCGACCGCATTCTCCGAATAGAGGCCGTCGAGCACCACGCCGGTAAGCATTTCGGAACGCAGGATATGCGTGCTGCTGCGCTGCACCAGCGTGACATCCGCCCCCGCTTCCCACAATGCCGCGCAGATGTCGTGGGCGGAGTTGTTCGCGCCGATCACCACGACCTTCCTGCCCGCATAGGCATCGGGGCCGGGATGCTGCGAACTGTGATGCTGTTCGCCCTTGAACCGCGCCATTCCCGGAATGTTCGGGATGTTGGGCTTTCCCGACATGCCGGTCGCCAGCACGAGTTGCGTCGGCCTCAGCACGACTTCCTCGCCGTCGCGATCGACGGTTACGGACCATGTTCCGGTCGCCTCGTCGAACGTAGCGTTCCGGGCGACGGTCCGCGACCAATAGTTCACTTCCATGATGCGGGTGTACATCTCCAGCCAGTCGCCGATCTTGTCCTTCGGCGCGAAGACCGGCCAGTTCTTCGGGAAGTCCAGATAGGGCAGATGGTCGTACCAGACCGGGTCATGCAGGCAGAGCGACTTGTAGCGTCCACGCCATTGATCGCCGGGTCGTTCATGCTTGTCGATGACGATGGTCGGCACGCTCAACTGACGCAGTCGCGCGGCCAGTGCGATGCCGCCCTGGCCGCCGCCGATGATGAGCACATAGGGCTGCTGCGTATATCCGAGCGCGGCGGCCTCGTCGGCGCGCTTCTCGGACCAGGTCTTGCGCCCGCGCTTGACGCCGTGTTCGGCGCCCATCGGGCGGGAAAAGCCGCTCGGCTCCTCATGGCCCTTCAACTCGGTCAGCGTCGTCAGGAATGTCCACGCCTTTCCGTCGACCAGACGCAGGACCGCCTCGCCGCGGCCGATGCCGGTTTCGAAGGCCAGCCACGCCGTGACCACGCCGTCCGCCGCTTCCGGCTCTTCCGCGATGCGGAAGGCGACGGTGCCCAGCCCCGGAAGCGTCGCCGCCAGCATGTCGCGCACGCCGTCCGGATTCTCGACGGTCTTCAGGTTCCAGGTGAAGGCGACGAGGTCGCGCCAGAAGCTGACGTCCGCGAACAGCGCGGCGGCGGCATCGGCGTCCCCTTTGGCGAGGGCGGCGTTGAACCGGGCGAGCCAGTCCTCGGTCTGTTGCCGGGCAGCGGACGTGGTTTCGGCGGTCGCAATCCTGCTCATCTCGTTCATATCGTGATCCTCTCGACTATCATGGTGGGGGCGGCGGTCAGGCGAAGACCATGCCGCCGTCGGTCATCAGGCTCCGGTCGGTCATGAAGGCGCGCTGGTCGGACGCGAGGAAGCGCGCGACGCCGACGCTGCCGTGCGGCTCAGAAGACCGCCGCGAGCTTGAAATAGGCAGCGTCGGTGATGGGCACGTTGCGCCCCGCGACGCTGCGCGCGTAGCGCGCCGTCACGGAAAACCTGTCGCCCAGCCCCACCAGCACGCCGGCACCGAGCGCGGTATCGCTTCCGGACGAAAGGGCGACCACGGTGTCGCCGATGCGGCTGCGCGCATTGCGTTGCCAGTCGATCGAGGCGAACGGCTCGAGGCGCGTGCCCGTCTTCACGCTCAGGCGGCCGTTGGCGTGGACGCTGTCGCCCTCGTCCACGATCGGCAGCCGCCCGTCATTCCGCGTGCCCCGCAGGACCACGCCGAGATCTCCCGTGAACGCAAGGCGCTTGCCCTGCCAGTCGAAGAAGACGGAGCTGAGATTGGCCCAGTAGTTGTTGGTGACTTCGCTCGCGCCGATGGGGATGCTCGCGAAGGTCTGGACGCCCGCCGTCGTATTGCCGGTCGGCTTGATCCACATGGCGAAGCCGGTCAGCGGATCGCCGAAGCCGCTCGCCTTCAGGCCCGGTCCGGTCAGGCGGACTTCGGGCTGGATATACTCCCAGGCGAAACCGACGTCGGGCAAGCCCTTGAACGTCCAGAACCTGACATATTTGGTCAGGCCGACGACGAGGGTCTGGTCGGGGCCTGCGACCTCGTTACCGCGGTCATCGAACCGACGCGCGCTATTGTCGTATTCGACATACTGGACCAGGGCGTCGAACGGTTTGAAGCCGTCGGCGGGAAGATTATATTCTTGCGGCCCGATGATCGCAAAGGTGATGTCGCGTGCGGACGCGGGGGTGGAACCGAGCGCGGACACGACCGCGAACCCGGCGCTTGCGATGCGCCGCTGAAAAATCTGCATGGGATTTCCTCTCTCGTGCGCTGCCGCTGACGGGCAGTCGGGCGTCAGGCGTCGAGATCGATCAGGATCTTCAGATGCTTTCCCGACGGGTCCAGCAGCGCGTCGAAGCCATCGGCGACCGCGGCGTCGAGGGCGATGCGCCGCGTGACGATCCGCTTCGCGGGGAGCGCCCCGCTTGCGATCAGGCGGATCACGCGCGGCCAGTAATGCGTCGGATAGGCCCAGGCACCGCGGATATCGATGTCCTTGAACGTCACCTGAAACCAGTCGACCGGGTTCTCGTGCGGATGCAACCCGGTCTGCACCACCACGCCCTGCTTGCGAACCGCATCGACACAAGCCTTCAGGGCATGTTCGTTGCCGACGCATTCGATCGCGACGTCGCATCCGACCTTGCCTTCGGTGCCGTCGCGCACGATCGTGCCGACATCGTCGCGCCGTGGATTGACCGTGATGACGTCCGGTACGATCCCGCGCGCGAACGCCAGACGCTCGTCATTGACGTCGGACAGGAACAGCTGCGTGGCCCCGGCGGCGCTCGCCGCCAGCAGGGTGAGCATCCCGATCGGTCCGGCGCCGGTGACGAGAACGCTGCTGCCCGCCGTCACGCCGCCTCGATCGGTGGAATAGACCGCGACCGCCGTCGGCTCGACAAGCGCGGCTTCCTCGTCCGTCATCGCATCCGGAATGGGGACGACATTATATTCGTTGAGCACGGCATATTCGCCCATGCCGCCCCATTTCCAGCTGAGGCCCGCGAGCGCGAGGTGGTCGCTCAGGTGGAACAGCCCGCGCGATGCGTAATAGTCGCCTTCCCGCGGCATGATAAGCGGCTGGATCGAAACCCGGTCGCCTGGCTTCACCAGCGTGACGCCCGCACCGACCGCCTCGACCACCCCGCCAAACTCGTGCCCCAGGATCTGCGGACCCGACACACCCGTATAGGGGTGCGGATCCTTCGGCACGAAGATCGGACCATAGGAATATTCGTGCAGATCGGTTCCACATATCCCGACGAAGCGATTGCGGACCAGAACCTGTCCCGGCGGCAGCTGGCGGTCGGGTGCGGCAACATCCTCGACCCGCAAATCCTTGGCGGCATGGAAACGCAACGCCTTCATCATTCTCTCCTCTCGTTGTTCCGGGGAGAGAGCGTCAGCAAGCGGTATGCCAAACGGCGTCACAAGGGCACGGGCGCGTCATCGGTCGCACCGGATGCCACAGGTGGTGTGGCGCACCTGTGGCATCCGGCCGGGCGATGCCACAGGCATGGTACCACGCATGCAAGGCGCATGTGCGTGGCACAGGCGTTGCCGCCGCCCGGGCGGGCGCCCGGCGCCCACCCCGGCCACGACCGGCGGCGGCATGATCCAAGCGGGAGGAGCGCATGCCGAACGGCACCATCGCGGTCGCGCCTGTCCGGCCGGGCCGCACGATGGACTCGACGAGCCCTGTACGCGGCGGGGCCAGAACACGCCGGGCAGCCGGGACGATGTGGATCGAGCAATCGCGAGGGCGGCTGCCGGGCGCGCCCTCGATCGCCCGCGACCCTCAATTGCCCGCGACGATGCCGTAACGTCGCATCTGGCGGTGGACGGTGGTGCGGTCGACGCCCAGGCGCCGCGCGGCTTCCGACACGTTCCCGTTGCAGGCGAGCAGAAGCGAGCGCAGCCGCCCCCCGGCATCGCCGCTGTCAGATGCGGAAGACGAACCGGCGAAACCATCCGGCAGATCGTCGATGTCGATCGTCCCGCACTCGCTGAGCGCAAGCGCCACCGAAAGGACGTTATCGAGTTCCCGGATGTTTCCCGGCCAGTCATGGCGCCGCAGCGCGACGCGCGCTGCGGGCGTGACGTCGACGGGCTCGCCGCCCGTCCGATGCCGATCGAGCAGCCGCGAAAGCAGCCAGTCGAAATCGGCCCGCTCGCGAAGGGGCGGCAACCGCAGGGTCGCGGCGCACAGCCGGTAGTACAGGTCTTCGCGGAACACGCCCTTCGCGACCAGTTCGGGGAGCGGCCGGTGAGAAGCGGAGAGCACCCGGATGTTCACGGGCCTGGGCGTGGCGGCGCCGACCGGCTGAACCTCACGCTCTGCGAGGACCCGTAGCAGTCGGCCCTGCAACATCATCGGCATGTCGCCGATCTCGTCGAGGAACAAGGTTCCCCCGTCGGCCTGTTCGATGAGGCCCTTGCGCCCTTTCGGTGCCGCGCCGGTGAAGGCCCCTGCGGCATAGCCGAACAATTCGCTTTCGATCAGCGTTTCCGGGATCGCGGCGCAGTTGATCGCGACGAACCGCCCGGCACGGCCACTGTCATGATGAATCGCCCGCGCCAGATGCTCCTTGCCCGTTCCCGTCTCGCCCTGGATCAGGATGGGCAACCCGGTACGGCTGAGCTTGGCGGCCTTGTGTTGCAGGGCGGCCATTTCCGGGGTCTTGTCACCCAGATTCCGGATCGCGGCGGGCAAAGCGCGCGCGACGACGGTGCGCTGCGCGGGCTTCGGTTCGATGGCGTGCGCGAACAGCCTGTCGCCGTCACGCGCGAAGACGATGCGTTCGTTCGTAGCCCGACCGCGCGTAAGGTCGGGAAAGTCGTCGATCCCGAGGTCGAGGAAACGGGAAACCGGCTTGCCGATCAACGCGCGGGGATCGCGCCAGTCGCCCCCGATCGCTCGGGCCAGAACCCGGGCGCCGCCGTTCGTCATGCCGGTGATCCGGCCATTATCGTCGATGGCGATCGCCGCCTCGGGATCGACCTCGATGAATTCGGGTGAGCGCGAAAATCGCAGAACCCACTGGTTGCGCGTCCCCGCCATCAGATGGGCAAGCTCGATCCTCCGCGCGGCCGCCTTGACCAGATGCAGGGCCAGATTCTGGCTGGTCTTCACCGACGGCGACGACAGGAGCGAGATGTCCAGCACTGCCGACAGCTCCCCGCCGGCGTCATAGATCGGCGCCGCCGTGCAGGACAACGCCGTGTGCATCGTGTCGAAGTGATCGGTCTGGTGGATGGTCAGCGCCTCCCCTGTGGCGAGGCACGACCCGACGGCACACGTCCCGCTGAGATCTTCGGTCCATTTGGATCCGAGATAGAGGCCCGCCTTGCGCAGATTTCCGTCGAACAGCGGGTCGCCGATGAAGTCGACGGTCACCCCGCGGCGATCGGCCAGCAGCAGCACATAGGCCTGTCCCGCGACCTGACGGTACAGGCACTCGAGCCCGGACCGCGCGATCGTGATGAGTTCCTCCGCCTGTTGACGATGTTCCTTCAGCCGTTCCGACGGCAGGATGACGGCCTCGCGTGCTTCGGCAGGATTCAGCCGATACCGATCGAGGCAGCGCCGCCAGGATTCGACCACATGCGGGTCCCGATCGGTAGAATGCCCGAGGCCGACGCGCTCGATCTCGCGAATATGGTCGCCGTGCGAATACATGATCGTTCGCGACGTCGTTCCGACGCCCGCGCCTCTCCAGACTTTACGCATATTGTGCATGGTTTTCGACGGGAGGCAATTGGTGCGCGCCGCAGCGACGCCGCAGGTCCGCGTGATCGCGAGCGGCAGCGACGGATCAGCGCGAAGCACCTTCGGCGAAGGCGGCGCGTTCCAGCCGCGCGCGCACCTCCTCCGCCGGACGACCGGCCGTCGCGCGCGATCGACCGGAAGCTATTCCCGTTCCGCGCACGATGCGGTGGCGGTCGCGGGTGCGGCTTCGCATCCGGTGCGACCCGCGAACGGGAAACTGACATCGTCGAGACGAATGTCCTGGGTAAGCGATGGATCGGCCCCCGATGACGTCGCTGCGGCGATCCGGTAGCTGTCGGAACGGATGCGCCAGCGCCGCCCCGCGACATCCGGAACCGCAAGGACGCGCGGATCGATGCGCATGCCGACGCGACGCACGCCGCCCGGCGGGAGATGCAGGCTATGCCATCCCGCCAGCCTGCGTGGCGCTTCCCAGCCGCCATGGGCCGGCCTGACGTAGAGCTGCGGCACCGCCGTCCCCGGTCGGGCGCCCACGTTGCGAACCGTGATGTCTGCGCGAAGACCGAGCCCGTCGCGGGCAAGCCGCAGATCCTCGAAGGCGAACTGCGCGTAGCCCAGCCCGTGACCGAACGCGAACGACGGGACATGCCCGCGCGCCTCGTACCAGCGGTATCCGACCGCAGCCCCTTCGGAATAGGCAACATCGAACGGCCGTTCGACACCCGCGGTCGCCACCGGCCGGTCCAGCACGGGACGGGGCAGGTCGGCGGTCCTCGCCGGAAAGGACACCGGCAACCGGCCGCCCGGCTCCGCAGCGCCGGTGAGTATCCGGGCGATCGCTTCGCCGCCCGCCGTTCCCGGATACCAGGCCTCCAGTATCCCGCCCACCCGATCGGCCCACGGCGTCAGAACCGGCCCGCCGGTCTGGAGCACGACGACGGTGCGCGGATTGGCCGATGCCATGGCCGCGATCAGCTCGTCCTGCCGGTCCGGCAGGGTCAGCGAGGCATCGACCGATTCCGTCGTCCACTGGTTGGCGAACACCACGACCACCTCGGCCGCCGCGGCGGCGGCGCGGGCGGCGCGCAGGTCGGTGCCGTCGACATAGTCGATACTGGCCCGGGGCAACAGCTTGCGCAGTTCGACGAGGGGCGACGAGGGGAAGTAGATCACCGGCCCCGGCCAGCCCTTCGGCTCGAGGTCCGGCACGGCGTTGCCACCCCGGGGAAAAACCCGGGACGAACCGCCGCCCGACAGGACACCGCGATCGGCATGGCCGCCGACCAACAGGATGCGGCGGGTCGACGGCGCCAGCGGCAGGATCGCGTCGTTCTTCAGCAGCGCCGCGCCGCGCTCCGCCATGGTGCGCGTGACGAGGGCATGGGCCGCGAAGTCGATCGTCGTCGGACCGCCCGCGACCGGATGGTCGAGCGCGCCGGTCGAGATCATGCCCCACAGGACGCGCCGGGCCATGTCGTCCAGCCGCTCGGCTGCGACCGTTCCGGCAGCAAGCGCCTGCACCAGCGGCGCGCCCAGATAGGGTCGGGTGTCGAACGGTTCGGCGGACTGCTGGTCGAGACCGGCATTGACCGACTTCACGGTCGAATGCACCGCTCCCCAGTCCGACATCACGAAGCCCCGATACCCCCAGTCGCGCTTCAGCACGTCGTTCAGCAGCCAGCCGTTCTCGCAGGCATAGTCGCCGTTCACCCGGTTGTAGCCGCACATCACGGAGGCCGGTTGCGACCGTTCGATGGCGATCTCGAACGCCAGCAGGTCGGACGCGCGGGCCGCCGCCTCGTCGATCTTCGCACTGAGGATCTCGCGACCGCTCTCCTGCGCGTTCAGCGCATAATGCTTGATGGTCGACATCACGTGACGCGACTGGATTCCGCGTATCTGTGCCGCGACGATGTCCCCGGCCAGCAGCGGATCTTCGCCGGCATATTCGAAGTTGCGCCCGTTGCGCGGTTCGCGCACCAGATTGACGCCACCCGCCAGCAGCATGTTGAAGCCGGAGCGCCGCGCTTCCTCGCCGATCATGGCACCGCCCGCCTCGACCAGATCCGCGTCCCAGCTGGCGGCCTGCGCCAGCCCGGACGGCAGCGCCGTCCGTTCGAGCCGGGTGGCGGCGCTGGCGACGGTCCCGACGCCCAGCCCGGCATTGGTCTGCCATTGCGGTTCGATTCCGAGCCGGGGAATGCCCGGGACATAGCCGGCCGACCCCGGCTTCGCGCCGCGCGGCGGAACATACGCGGGCCGGTTCGCCATCCTCGCAGGGAAATAGCCCCGCACGAGCAGCAGCTTTTCGGCCCGTGTCATCGCCGCGACGGCCAGCCGGGCGCGCACATCGGCGGGCAGGCTCCGGTCGCGCCAGTCCGGGCGCTCGACGCCCGGCGCGGACTGGCGTGCCGATGCCCATTGGTACGGCAGCACGCCGCCGACACCCGCCGCGCTCAGGGCGATCATGGTCGCGACGAAAGGGCGGTTCCTGGTCAATGCGGTTTCCTTGCTGCTGCGTGTCGCGCCGGTGTGGCGATCGCTCGGGCTATCGTCGGATGACGACGTCATCGATCCGGCCCTTCGAGTTCGCGGTCCGCGCGCCGATCCGTCCCGCGGCCGGAGCGGTGGCGGGAAGCGTCGTCGCGATCGCCTTCTGCCCGTTGAGCCAGACGGTGATCCGCTGTCCGGCGACATCGACGCGAAGCGTCGCGAACGTGCCGGGTTCGACCGCATGCTGCACCGAGCCGAGCGTGGTGAACCCGCTGCCGCTGCGCTGCAGCAGCTCGAGCCGGTCGTTTGCGTCGTTCAGCCGCGCCATCAGGAACGACGCGCTGTTCGCATAGCGCAGCAACAGGCCCGCATTGCCGACGGGCGTATCGACCGCGACCGTTCCGCCGACGCTGTAATCGGTCCAGCCGGCATCCCCGGTAATCGCCACGCCTTCGACGGACGTGCTGCGGCTTTGCAGCGCGCCGGGGGTGCCGCCGACGATCCAGTCCCCCGCGATGATGCTCCACAGGCCGAGGGTGCCCGCCTCGAACTGGTTGCTGTTCGCCGCGATCGCCACCGCATCGCCCTCGATCGCGCCACGATCAAGGCCGCCGGACGGAAGCACGCGACCGGCAAAGTCGATACCGCCGTTTTCGGTGATCGTCGCGGCGGTATCGCGCGACGCGGAACCGGGCGCGAGCGCATAGCTGGCCGCCGCATCGGCGATCGAGGTGGCATTGCCCGGTGCCATGAACAGCGGATCGCCGATGATCCGGTTCGCATCGGGAACCGTATTCGCCCGACTGCCGAAATAGCTGTTGGCATCGTAGGTGACGCCCGCGCCGGTTTCAAACGATCCGTCGCCGTAGAAGATGTTGTTGCGATACGTCACCGCCGCACCGCTGCCGCCGCGCGCCGCCAGCAGTCCCGTCTGGCCCCTGTTGCGAAAGAACACGTTGTTGTGCAGGTATATCGTTCCGGTGAACCCGTTGTCGAAATCGACCGCACCCTGATAATCCAGATCGTTCTGGGATATGTTGTACCGGAAGACGTTGCCGCTGGTACCGTTCATGACGAGCAGCGCGCCGCCTTCGTTGTCGTGGCTGTAGTTATACTGATATACGCTGTCGTTCACGCCGACGTCGAAATCCCATGCCTGGCCATCGGCGGCGATCCGGCGCGTGCGCGACGCCTGATTGTACTGGAACACGCCGCGATCGACATAATACATCCATTGCGCCGCCACGACCTGGACATTGGCCAGATAGCCCGCCGTCGCGCCGGTCGCCGTGGTGTAGCGACCGATCATGTCGGTCGTGTTGTATTCGACCAGCGGGGCCTGCGCGGCACGCACCAGTATCCCGTCGCGATGAATCCGGGTGACGGTGTTGCGGCGGATCAGGACGCGGCTGAACGCGGTCTTCACGCGCGTCCAGCCCGTCTGCACCAGAAATGCGTCGGTCATCGTCTGGATGCCGGTATCGGCAACATTGTCGACGACGTTGTTCTCGATCAGCACGTCGTCCCATGACGGCTCGGGATCGCCGGCGGCTGCGCGCCGGGAATGGAGGTTGATACCGCCGCCGCGACGGTCCGCGCCGAAGATGTCGTGAATGACGTTGCCGACGATATGGATGTGGCGCATCGCACCGGCACCGGCCCCGGTTCCGACGAACAGGATGCCGTTGCGCCGCCGCGACGTCGGCTGCTGGCCGCTGGTGATCTCGAGGTTGCGGACCTCCCAGTAGGAGCCGTTGACGACCCGCACGCCGAACCCCTCGCCACCGATCGCGGTGTCGGCGAAATCGATGACCGGCCGTGCGCCGCTGCCGTACCGGTCGACGACGATGGGCGCGCCGGGCGCACCGGATCCACGCAGGTCGAGCGACTGGCCGGTCCATACCGACCCTGCCTTCAACAGGATCGCATCGCCGGGACGCAATGTCGCGGCACCGGCGCGGGCCAGCGTCCGCCACGGCGATGCGGCGGAGGTGCCGGTGTTGGCATCGTCGCCCGCCACGGCATCGACATAATAACCGGTGCCCGACGCTGCGGTCGTGCCGGCGGCATTCGCCGAGGCCGGCGCCTGCCCGACGGCGGCGTCCGAGCGGGGGGAAACCGTGATGATCCCACTACCATCCGGTCCGCCGCCGCCGCCGGACGACACGATCGCCCACGCCGACCCGATCAGCATGGTTAGGCCCATCATGGCCGCGACGAAGCGGCGTTGCATGGTCGCCATGACTCTCTCCCGTTACGGCCGGCCGTATCGCCGGTCCTTGTGTATCCGGGCGCACCGCCCCGGTGTGTCGTTCGCATCAGTGATCGAGGGCCAGTACCTGCTTTTCCGCGTCCAGCCGCGCGCGCAGTTCGGCATAGGGCACGTCCTGCACCGCGACCCGGCGGCGGATCGCGAGGTCGGCCGCCGCCGCGGCCGACTGGCCGAGGATCATGAAGACCGGTTCCATCCGGATCGTGCCATAGGCGATGTGCGAGGCGGACAGCGCGACCGGCACCAGCAGGTTCGCCGCCTGTCCGCGTCGCGGCACGATCGCGTCATAGCCGATCGGATAGGCACGCTCGACCGGCACCTCGATATTGCCTTCGTTGCGGGCGAAGCCGCGCGCGTCGACCACGCGCTGCACATTGTGCGAATCCATCTGGTACGACCCCATGCCGACCGGGCGCGGCGTCGGCTTCGCGCCGCGCACATGCGGTTCGGCCATGACGAAGTCCGACACCATGCGCCGGGCCTCGCGCACGTACATCTCGCGCGGCCAGCCGCCGGTGGCGACGAATTCGTCCCGGCACAGGCCCCAGCGCGACATTTCCGCGCGAGTCTCCGCCGGCACGCCGGGATCGTTGGCCATGAACCACAGGATGCCCTGCTGGTAGCGCCGATGCTCGAGCGCGATCGCCGCCCGCTCCGCATCGCTGCCGTCGGGATAGCGGTAATTCATCCCGATATTATCCATCGAGAAGGCACCGAAATTGTTCACGTCGGCCTTGCCGTTGGGGATCCGGTCGAACTTCTGGAAGAAGTTGCGATAGCCCGCGTCCATGTACCGCTTCAGCAGCGCATATTGCCCGGCGTCATACCCTTCGGGCTTCGGCAGCGGCAGGCGGTTGGCGGCGACGTCGGTCAGGCACAGGCGATAGGTGTACGCCTGGATCTTCCTGTCCCCCGTACCGTCCGCCGCGACCGGCGCCGGACTGATCCGCGGCAGCAGGCCGCTGGCAGGATCGCCCGGCACGCGCCAGGGATCGATGTCGAGCGTGAACTGGTGGTTGGTGGAGTTGCGGACCTGCACGCCGTTCAGCGTTTCGCCATAGGTCGCATTGGCTTCGCGGCCGGTAGTGTAGGACACCCCGGCCGCCGCCATCAGGTCGCCTTCGTAGCTGGCGTCGATGAAGACGCGCCCGGCAAAGCGGCGGCCCTGCGTCGAGCGGAACGCGACGATCCGTGCGCCTGCCTTCTCGACCCCGCGCGCGCTTCGGTCGAGCGGCTGATCGCGCACCACCGTGACGCCGGAATCGCGCGCCCAGTCTTCGAGGATGCGTTCCGCTACCTTGGGTTCGAACTGCCACATCGCGCCGTCATCGACGAAATTCTCGGCACGCACCGGACGCGGCGCGTGGTTCCATGCGGCCGGATCGTCGTAGTGCAGCTTGATCCGGCGATAGAAGTCGAGCGCAAGGCCGCCGATCGCGCGGTGATTGCCGGTGTCGGACCAGCTGAGGCCGTTGGTCGTCATCCCGCCCAGATAGCCGTCGCGGCACACCAGCGTGACCGATCGTCCCAGCCGCCGCGCCTCCACCGCGGCGATCACCCCGCCTGCGGTGCAGCCGTACACGACGATGTCGGCGGGCGGCGAAACCGCGGGGCGGGCGGACGTCGCAGACGCCACCGACGACGCCGCGGCGAAGAGCATGGCAGCACGGATCATCGTCATCTCCTCAGAAGGTCGCCGCGATGCCGAAGAAGATCCGGCGATCCTCCCGCGTACTGAACAGGAGGCGCTCCGATTCCTGCAGATACTGCCGCTCGACCGACTTGGTGACGTTCAACGCCTCCAGCAGAAGCCGCCAGTTCTTCGTGAGGTTGATCTGGGCCGAGACGTCGAGCTGCCCACGCCCGTCGGCATAGGAGCTGCCGCCGGCGGCCGCACTGCCCTGTCCGACCAGATAGCCGTTGCGATATACATAGGCCGCCCGCAGCGATACCGTATCGTCTTCGTAGAAGCCGATCAGGTTATAGCTGTGCTTCGACAGGCCGGGCAGCGCCAGCGCGCGCGACGTCGCCTCGTCGATCAAGGGGGTGGAACTGTCGACAAAGGTATAGTTCGCCTGCACGCCCAGATTGCGCAGCAGCCCCGGCAGGAACCGCAGCGACTGCTGGTACGACAGTTCAAACCCCTTGATCTTGCCCGCCGATCCGTTGACCGGCTGCGTGATCTGGAACGTGCCGTAGGTTTCGGACAGTCCGGGGACGAATTCTTCCTGCGTGACGTTGATCGTGAAGGAATCGACGTTCTTGTAGAAGGCGGCGGCCGTGATCGCGCTGGACGGCGCGAAATACCATTCCAGCGATGCGTCGTATTGCGTCGCTTCAAACGGACGCAGGTTGGGGTTGCCGCGATTGCCGGTGCGCGACACCAGCAGCGGGATGAAGCTGATGCCGACGTCGTTCAGCCCCGGACGGGCGACCACCTTGGCCGCGGCGACGCGGAACGTCAGTTCGTCCGTGATCAGCAGCGCGGCATTGGCGCTCGGCAGCCAGAAATCGAACGTGGGCTTCAGGGACGCCGACTGCGTATCGGACAGGAAGCCCGACGACAGCCGTTCCTGCGACAGGTAGCGGACGCCGACATTGCCGTTGAACGGCATGGTGCCGATGCTCGTGTCGACATTGGCCTTGGCATATAAGGCCAGCGTATCCTGCTGCACGTTCTTGATCGAAACCCGCCCCAGCGCAATGGTGTCCGCCGCCGGGGTCGGCAGGCCCAGGGCGCTGCGGACCGCGACCGGATCGACGAAACCGTTCAGCACCCCGCCCAGCGAACCGGTCGCGACGCCGGGGAAGAAGGGGGCGGTGCCGGAATATGCGACGCCCGGCAATTCATCGACGGTCAGAATACCGTCGCCGTTGCGGTCGGCGCGCGACAGCACGCTCGCGGCGGACGGGACGTTCTGCGGCGCTTCCGAATAGAAGGACAGATGCTCGAACCGCGATCCGAGTTCGATCGAGCTGAGCGGGCCGAAGTTGGTATGGATCTTGAAGTCGACGCGACCATCATACCCCTCGTTGTCGATCAGGATCGCTCCGTCGAACAACGCGGTCAGCCGATACCGGTTGATGTCCTGCGTATCGAAGTTGCCCGTCAGGTCGACGCGCGGCACGTTGCGCCCGGCGTTGAAATCCGTCGCCGCGTTCGCGACGTTGCCGGCGCGCTGCACCATGATGTAGGTGAGCGAGCTGCCCGCCGCCGGCGAGGAGCTACCCTTGCTGTACGATGCGTCGGTCGACACCTCCACCACGGGGCCGCGATAGCTGGTCGAAAAGCCGACGTTGGTCGATTCCAGCGAGCTGGGCGCATTGTAGATCAGCGGTCGCACGGTCACGCCGCTGTACGTGCCGCCGGTGACCGTTCCCTGCTCGCTGACGGTCGCACCGGTGACGTTGTCGTTCAGCAGGATCTGCGTGTGGATCGGCGTGCGATCCTCGTCCAGCTTGGTGTAGGTGGCGTCGAGGACGATGTTCCAGCGATCGGTGGGGCGATACTGGAGCGCGCCGTTGAAGGTCAGGCGCTTCTGTTCGCGCTGTTCGATCTTGGCCTGCAGCCGGTTGGGGCGCACCAGCCCCGGATCGCGCACGCCGTCGCCGTTCGCATCGATATTGTTGGTCCGCGTCCAGCCGCCGGTATCGAACGTATAGCCGCGCGTGTCGATGCGATTATAGGCGACGGTGCCCAGCACGCCCAGCGTGTCGGTGAGCGGGGCCGAGACCAATGCCGATCCGCGGTAGCCGAGCTTGTCCGCCTGATCGGTATAGATGCCTTGCGCACGGCCGCTCACCACCAGGCCCTTCAGGTCGAGCGGGCGCTTGGTCTTGAGGTTGACCGTCGCCCCCAGCGCGCCTTCGGGCATGTCGGCGCTGGGCGATTTGGCGACGACGATGCTCGAAATCACCTCGGGACTGAGCGATTCCAGCGAGGCGTTGCCGCCCGCCGCCGGACCCAGGAACGTCCGTCCGTTGATCTCCAGCCGGTTCTGCGAAATGCCGCGCACGGTGAAGTTCGATCCCTCGCCCTGACTGCGGGTGATCTGCACGCCGGTGATCCGGCTCATCGATTCCGCGACGTTCTGGTCGGGCAGGCGGCCGATGTCCTGCGCGGTGATGACGTCGACGATGTTGCCGGCGGCGCGCTTGGCCTGCAGCGATTGCTGGAGCGACGCGCGGATGCCGGTGACGACGATGTCCTCGGCGGGCTCCTCCACCGGCGCCGCTGCCGGCGGCTGTGGCGGCGCTTCCTGCGCCACGGCATCGGGCTGCCGGACCGCCGCGGGCATCGCCGCGGCCTGGGCGATACGCTGATGACGGCGCACGATGAACGCGCCCTGCGCGCGCACCGCCTCCAGTCCGGTCCCCGCGAGCAGCATGCGGAGCGCCGCGTCGACATCGTGCGATCCCTGCACGCGGTTGACCTGCACCTTGTCCGCAAGCGCGGCGGACACCAGAATCTGGATGCCGGCCTGATGCGCGAACAGCGGGATGCCGCTGCGCGCGGGCTGGGCCGCTACATCGAACCGGCGTGTCTGTGCCGATGCCTCGCCACCCGCCATCAACAGACAGGCTGCCGCCGAAGTGCCCAGCAAGCAGGAACGCGCAAAACCGATCATGATCCCCCCTCTGCGGCGCCGTCCTTGTTGTGCCCCGCTTGCTTGCTATGAGGGGGGATGGCGCCGCTTTCCGTCAGCACCGGGCCATTATTTTTTCTGCGACAGCCTGATTTCGTCCGGGGTCGTCGTTACCGTCACGTTGAACGACGCCGCCAGCGTCGCCGCGAAGTCGCCCGGACGATCGATCTGGAACAGACCGATCAACCGTTCCCGGTCCAGCTCGCGATCGACGATCACGAGTTGCTGGCGGTTATAGCGGTTGAACTGCGCGACGGCGAACGCCAGCGTGTCATTCTCCAGCGCGATCTCGCCGTTGCGCCACGCCAGCGTCCGTTCGATGCGAGCCGGGGCCGTGCCCGTTTGCGGGACCATCGCCCCACGCGGGAAATAGGCGTAGTCCCCCGCATTCAGCAGCGTCAGCGTCCCGCCACCGCTCTGCGGCCAGACGGCCACGGTGCCTTCGGTCACGGCGATCCGCACGCCGTCCCCGCCCCGGTCGACCGAAAAGGCCGTGCCGATCGCGCGCGCCTGGGCGATGCCGGCATCGACGACGAACGGCCGCCTGGCGTCCTTGGCAACCTTGAACCACGCCTGGCCACGATCCAGCGATACCAGCCGCGTCTCGCCGAAATCGACACGCAGGGCGCTGTCCGTGTCGATCGCCGCGATCGACCCGTCCGCCAACGGCAACCGCCGGACCTCGCCCCGTGCCGTCGTGACCGTTTCGCCGGTCGTGGCGTGCCATCCGACCATCCCGGCGATGCCGGCGGCCATCGCGCCTGCCGATCCGGCCAGAAACCGCCGTCGGGGAATGCGTGCGGGCGTTTCGTACCCGTCCGGCTCCACGGCCCGCTCGACGACGCTCAGCGCCGCCATGGCGCGCAGCAGGGCGCCATGGCGGCGCGGGTCTTCGGCCAGCCAGCCGTCGAGCGCGATCTGTCCCGCACGATCCAGCGGATGACGCAAGGCCCATCGCAGCGCCGCCTCTTCAACGGGATCGTGCATGCGCTTCCCTTTCGCGGTCGGGCGCACGCCGCTCCGTTTCGGTCATCATGCGCAGGATGGCCCGGAGGCTGCGGCTCGCCTCATTCTCGACGACCGCTTCCGTCACGCCGAGCGTGGCGGCGATCTCCTTCTGGCTGAGACCCTCGACCCGTCGCATCAGGAAGATGCGCCGTGACCGTTCGGACAGCACGGCCAGCGCGGTACGGACCCGCTCCAGTTCACGCCGCGTACCCGCCGTCTGCTCGGGCGACGGCAGGTCCGTCGCGATGTCCATGGCCTCGGGACCGTCGATCGGTTCGATCCGCACGACCCGCGCGTTGCGACGCTGCCGATGGAGAAGGTTGCGGGCCATGGTGAAGAGATACGCCCGGGGTGCGTCGATATGCGCGACGTCGGGCAACTGCGCCAGGCGGCAATAGCATTCCTGCACGATGTCCTCCACGTCTTCACCGGCCACGAGCCGGCGTTGCAGCCACACTCGCAGGTCGCGCTCATGCGGCAGGATTTCACGCCCCACCCATTCCGCCAGTGCGCCGCGTTCCGTGGTCCTTCTCCTCTCTCGCCCTAACGAGGCGCCTGCATGACATTTCCGTCAGGCCGTCGATCTTTTCCAGGCCGTAGTGCCGATCCAGGGATTCCGTTCGGTCGCGTGATATGATTCAAGGCCTGCCCGCCAGCGCGGCGAGCCGGTCCTACCGCCCCGTCGCCATCGCACCTACCAGCATCGATATGACCGCATCGCCTACAAGCAGCGCTTGGGCATCGAGAGCGTCTTCGCACGCCTCAAACAATGGCGACGCATTGCCAAACGCTACGACAAGCTCGCCAGCATCATGCTATGGCCGAAATGATCAATTCGGCACTACAGCCAAGTCTCACGCCGTTGATCCACCATCAAAACCCCGGAGCAAACAGCTAGGCGTCGACGCTGAGATCGCGATCCGGCCGGGAACAACAGGCCAGAATATACCCTTCGTCGATCTCGTCGTCGAGGATTCCGCCGTTGTGCTCCATGCGGACTTCGCCGGATTGCTTCATGACCTTGCAGGTGCCGCACAGCCCCGATTCGCAGGCGGCGGGGATCCGCACGCCCGCCTGGCGTGCGGTCTGGAGCACGGTCTGGCCGGGTTCGCAGGTCGCGGTGACCCCGGAGGCGGCGAAGGTGATCGTCACCGCCGCATCCGTAGCGGGCTCGATGGGGGGCACCTGCTCGCTCGGCGCGTTGGTCGGCGCCTCACCGAAGCTTTCCTGATGGTAGCGGGCCATGTCCGCCCCGGCATCGCGAACGATGTCGCCTACCAACGCCATGAACGCATCGGGGCCGCAGCAGAAGATCTCGCGCGTCGTCAGGTCCGGCACGAGCGCGGCGAGGCGCGCGGCGTCGAGGCGACCGCGATGCCCGCTCCACGTTTCGCCGACCGGCTTGTCGCGGACGACCATCGCGAGCGACAGGTTCGGCATCTGCCGGTCGAGCAGTTCCAGTTCGCGGCGGAAGATGATGTCCTGCGGCCGCCTTGCGACCGTGACGAACGCGACGTCGCTGCCCGGCGCGCAATCGGCCATCCAGCGCAGCATCGCCATCATCGGCGTGATGCCCGATCCCGCAGATACGAACAGGTAACGCGCGGCCGGATGCGCGACATGGGTGAAATGCCCCGTCGGGCCATAGGCCCGCAGCCGCGCGCCGGGACGCAGATGCTCGAACATCCAGCGCGTGCCGACGCTGTCCGCCTGCGCCTTCACCGTCACCGCGATCGAACAGGGACGCGACGGCGAGGACGACAGGGTATAGGTCCGCAGCAGCGGGCCGCCCTCCGCCGGCAATTCCAGCGTCACGAACTGGCCGGGACGATAGCGGAACCAGCGGTCCCGATCCGAGCGGAAGGTGAAGGTCTTCACCCCCGGCGCCTCGTCGATGATGCCGGTCACTTCCAGATGGTGGAGCCGGTCGCTCCACGGCGACATCTCGTCGAGGTGGCGGTAGCCGCCCGTCATCGCCTGCTCCGCGCCCAAGGGATCACGCGACCCGCCGGATACGCTCGACGCCCGCGCCGTCCAGCCGGGACTCGATCGTGCGCGCGTACCAGTCGACGAACTGGATCACCCCGCCCTCGTGCAGCTCCGAATAGGGACCGGGTTCATAGGCGGGGGAGCGGATGCCGAGCGCATTCTCCTCGACGATGCGGCGGTCCTGGTCGTTGGTCTGCGTCCAGACATGCGTCAGCGTGTCGAGATCATAATCGACCCCCTCGACCGCATCCTTGTGGACCAGCCACTTCGTCGTCACCGCGGTCTCGTTCGGGCCGATCGGCATCACCCGGAACGTCACCGCATGATCGATCAGCACATGGTTCCAGGTCGTCGGATAGTTGAACAGCATCAGCGCGCCGATCCGCTGTGCATCGACCGTATCGGACAGGCCGCGCGCGACCGCACGGCGGCCGTTCATCGTATAGCTTTCCGCCTCGCGCAGCAGCGGTGCGCGGATCGCGCGGAACTGGCCGCTGTCGTGCATGCGGAACTGCGCGGGCAGCCCGGCGGCCTCGCACCGCGCCCAATGTTCCGCCATCTCCGGATCCTCCGCCCCGCCGGCGACGCCGGTGACGTTGGGCGATTCCGAATAGGTCTTGCAGAGTTCGGGATGGCTACCCGCACAGTGGTAGCATTCGCGATTGTTTTCCCAGACGAGCTTCCAGTTGCCCTTCTCGACGATCGTCGACTGGAAGGCGATCTTCGCATCGGACAGGTTGTGGGGCGCGAAATAGGGCCGCATCAGGTCGCTGAACGGGGCGAAGGCGGGCGGCTCGTCGGCGAGGCAGACGAAGATGTATCCCGCGACGCTCTCGCACGCGACCGGCTTCAGCGAATGCTGGCTCGAATCGAACCCCTCCCCCATCTGCCGCGCGAAGGCGAGCAAGCCGTCGAGGTTATAGGTCCATTGGTGATAGGGGCAGACCAGCTTGGCGACGGTGCCGCGTTCCGCATTGCACACGCGGCTGCCGCGATGGCGGCAGCTGTTGTGGAAGGCCCGGATGGTGCCGTCGCGATCGCGCAGCACGACGATCGGATAGGCACCGACCTGCAGCGTGAAATAGCTGCCCGGCTTGAGCAGTTCGCAGTCGTGCCCCGCGAACAGCCAGTCGCGATACCAGATCAGATCGAGATCGACGTCGAAGAACGCCTGATCGACATAGAAGGGTTGCGGCAAGGAATACCCGTCCTTGCGATGACGGATCAGGCTCAGCATCTCGCTTCGGACGTTCATTTCCTACCCTTCCCTTCCCCAATGCAACCAACGCCCCGCCGGACACCAGTCCGGCGGACGTCAAACCTGTTCCTCTCGCGCCGCTATTCCCCGCACATCCACCGGTGCCGATGACCGTGGAGGCTATTCAGAGTCGGTCCGGCGTCAATAGTATGATTGCGTCATCGCCGACCGCGGATCGCGACACGCCGACTGCCCCCGCGCCGTCCCCGTCCGCCGCCGGCCACGCAACCTCGACCTCGACATGATCGAGGATGCCGTTGATCGGTACGCTCGGCTTGCGCAGCGTGATGCGGGCACGCGCGACGCCGGTGAACCGCTCGCACAGTCCCCGCGCGATCTCCAGCGCGAGCGCCTCGATCAGCAACCGTCGCCGGCCGCGCACCACCCGCTCGATCTCGGCGAAGATCTCGCCGTAATCGACCGTCCCGACGATCGCCCGACCATCATGCGCCATGGCCGCATCGACCAGCACTTCGGCGTCGATATGGAAGCGCTGGCCGAGTGTCCCCTCTTCGTCGAACACGCCGTGATGCGCGAAGAAGGAGCAGTTCTTCAGGCGGATGAGATAGCGCACGATGCGGGACCGGCGACCGGTCAGCTCTTCGGCTTGCGGTTTTCCGGGTCGTAGAGCGGCCGGTAGCCTACCGACGCGACCTCGACCGGGTAACGCTCGCCGAAATATTCCACCTCCAGCTTTCGCCCCTCCTGACACAAGGCCCAGGGCAGATAGGCGAGCGCGATATTCCTGCCGATCGACGGACCATAGGCGATCGAGCTGGTGTAGGAACGCCGCCCCAGTTCGTCGACCGGCACCTCGCCCGTTTCGGGATCGATGACCGGCAGGATGCCGACCGGATAGCGCTTCACCCCCCTGGCATCGACATTGTCGGTCATCACCAGCGTGCAGAGCTTGGCCGGCTGATGCGCGCGGGCGCGATGCTCCAGATGCCGGGCCTTGCCGCGGAAGTCCGCCTCCTTGGCCTTGGGTCGCGCCAGATCGGCCTCCAGCAGGTTGTAATGCGTCAGCAGATCGGCGTTCTGCAGGCGCAGGCTCTTCTCCATGCGCCGGGAATTGGCGTAGGTTTCGATGCCGACCGCGATGACGCCGGTCGAGCGCAGCGCGTCCCACACCGCGAGGCCGTCATCATAGGCCATGTGCAGTTCCCAGCCCTGCTCGCCGACATAGGAGATGCGGAACGCCATCACGTCCCTGCCCGCGATGCGGACCGGCCGCACCGCTGCGAACGGGAAGTTCTCCAGCGACAGCGCCTCCGGGTCCTCGACCACCTTCTGCAAATTGACGCGCGCGTTCGGGCCCCAGATGCCGACGGTGACATATTGCTCGGTCACGTCCGTCACGGTCACGTCCAGCCCGCGGTCCTGCGCCACGCGGCGCATGTACTGGACGTCGCGCGGGCCCGCATCGGCACCGTTCACCAGCCGGCAGCGATCGGCGAGGCGGAAGACGGTGAAGTCGGCACGGACATTGCCCTCGTCGTCGAGGAAGTGGGTGTAGATGCCCTTCCCGACCTGCGCATCGCCGCCGACCTTCGCCGCGCACAGCCACTCCATCAGCGCGACATGGTCCGGGCCCTCAATGTCGGTGATGTGGAAGTGCGACAGGTTGATGAGCCCGCAATCGGCGCTGAGTTCGAGCTGCTCGGCGTTCGACACGCGCCAGAAATGGCGATTGTCCCACTCGTTCTCGCGCACCGGCACCTGATCGGCGTATTTCTCCAGCAGATGCTCGTTCGCGGCATAGCCGTGCGCGCGCTCCCAGCCGCCCAGTTCCATGAAATAGCCGCCCAGTTCCTTTTCCCGCTCCCAGAAGGGCGAGCGGCGGATGCCGCGACCGCCCGCGAACGGCTCGCGCGGGTGGACCGGCGGGTTGTAGATCTTGGCGGCGGTCTCGAGGCAGCGTTCCTCGATGAACTTCTCCTCGAGCTGATAGTCGGCGAAGCGCGCATAATCGATGCTGGCATGGTCGATCGCGGTGCGCCCGTCGGTCATCCAGTCGGCGACCAGCTTGCCCATGCCGGGGCCGTCCTTCACCCAGATGCCGACCGCATACCACAGCCCGCGCGCCTTGCGGCTCTCGCCGATCGACGGCCCGCCGTCGGTAGTGGTCTGGAGCAGGCCGTTGAACGAATGGCTCTCGTTATAGCCCAGCTCGGCGAGGATCGGCGTCAGCTCCATCGCCCGCTCGAGCGGCTCGATCACCTGCTCCATCTCGAGGTCGCGCTGCGAGGGCGAGAGACGCGCCTCCTCCTTTTCCAGCAGGTCGCGCGGATGGACGAGGCGCGGGGCGTGCTCCTCGTAATAGCCCCATTCGATCTGGCCGCCCTCGGTCGTCTTCGGATCGCCGGTGTCGCGCATATAGGCCGAATTGCCCTGGTCGCGCAGCAGCGGATAGCCGATGTCCTTACCCGTGCCCTCGAACTCGTTGTACGGTCCGAAGAAGGTCAGCGGATGGTCGACCGGGAACACCGGCAGGTCCTCGCCCGCCATTTCGGCGATCAACCGCCCCCACAGGCCGGTACAGACCACGACGTAATCGGCCATGATCGTGCCGCGCGTCGTCACCACGCCCTTGATCCGCCCGTCCTCGATGATCAGCGATTCGGCCTGGTTGTTGGCGAACACGGTCAGCGCGCCCGCATCGACCGCCTGGTCGATCAGCTTGCCCGCCACCGTCTGCGACCGCGGCACGACGAGGCCCGCATCGGGATCCCAAAGCCCGCCCTGTACCAGGCTTTCCTCGATCAGCGGGAATTTCGCCTTGATCCCCGCCGGATCGATCAGCTCCGCGCGGGTGCCGAACGCCTTGCCCGAAGCCACCTTGCGGCGGATCTCGTCCATCCGCTGGTCGTCGCCGACCCGCGCGACCTCGAGGCCGCCGATCCGCGAATAGTGACCCATCTTCTCGAAGAAATCCATCGAGTAGAGCGTCGTCCACGTCGTCAGATAGTCATGGCTGGTCGCGTAGCAGAAGTCGGAGGCGTGCGCGGTCGAGCCGATGTCGGTCGGCACGCCCGACTTGTCGATGCCGACGATATCGGTCCAGCCGCGCTCGACCAGATGGTGGACGATCGATGCGCCGACGATGCCGCCGACGCCGACGATCACGACACGGGCCTTTTCGGGAAGCGCAGCCATCTTCAATCCTTTGCGTCAGGGAGGGGGGCGGCGGGTGCGTCCGCGCCGTTGATCGACAGGTCGGGGTCCGCCAGCCGCTCGCGGCGATGCGCGGCGAGGACGGTATTGTGCATCAGGGTCATGATCGTCATCGGGCCGACGCCACCCGGCACCGGCGTGATCGCACCGGCCCGCTCGGCGGCGGCCGCGAATTCGACGTCGCCGACCAGCAGCTTCGCACCGTCGCGCACGATCCGGCTGGTGCCGACGTCGATCACGGTCGCGCCCGGCCTGATCCACGCGCCCCGGACCATCTCCGCAGCGCCCGCGGCGGCGACGACGATATCGGCCGCCGCGACCTTGGACGGCAGATCGCGGGTGCGCGAATGGGCCAGGGTGACGGTGCAGTCGCGCGACAGCAGCAGTTGCGCCATCGGCTTGCCGACCAGGATCGAGCGACCGATTACGATCGCGTCCAGCCCCTTCAGCGACCCCAGCCGCGCCTCCAGCAGCATCAGGCAGCCCAGCGGCGTACACGGCACGACGCCCGGCAGGCCCGAGGCGAGCAGCCCCGCGTTCGCGGGATGCAGCCCGTCGACGTCCTTTGCCGGATCGATCGCCGCCACGACGGTCCGGCCGTCGATATGGGTCGGCAGCGGCAGCTGGACGAGAATCCCGTCGACCGCCGCATCCGCGTTGAGCCGCGCGACGAGCGCCAGCACGTCGTCCTGCGAGGCGGCGGCGGGCAGGACGTGCTCGAAACTCTCCATGCCGAGCCGGCGCGCCATCCGCCCCTTGCTGCGGACGTAGATCTCGCTCGCGGGATCGGTTCCCACCAGCACGACCGCGAGGCCGGGGCGGCGGCCCGTCCTGCCCGCGAAGGTCGCGATCGCCTGCACGATCCGCGTGCCCAGCCGCTCGGCGAACGCCTTGCCGTCGATGATCGCCGCGGTCATCGCGGACGGCGGATCTGGGGGGAGCAAACCGCCCCGGTCACGGTGCGAACACCACGGTGCGGTGCCGGTTCAGCATCACCCGCCCTTCGAGATGATATTTGACCGCGCGCGCCAGCACCCGCGATTCGATGTCGCGTCCGGTCGCGACGAAATCCTCGCTGGTCAGGCTGTGGCTGACCCGCTCGGTTTCCTGTTCGATGATCGGCCCCTCGTCGAGGTCGGGCGTGACATAATGGGCGGTCGCCCCGATCAGCTTCACCCCGCGCTCATGCGCCTGATGATAGGGCTTGGCGCCCTTGAAGCTCGGCAGGAACGAGTGGTGGATGTTGATGACGCGACCGTAGAGCTTTTCGGACAGGTCGTTCGACAGGACCTGCATGTAGCGCGCCAGGACGACCAGCTCCGCACCGGTCGCCTCGACCAGATCGAGCAGCTTCGCTTCCTGCTCCGCCTTGTTTTCCTTGGTCACCGGCCAGTGATGGAAGGGAACGCCCTCGATCCCGGCAGCGGCGCGCGCGGCATCGTGATTGGAGACGATCGCGACCACGTCGGCGTTCAGCCAGCGAACCTTGATCTGATACAGCAGGTGATGCATCGCATGGTCGAATTTCGACACCATCACGATGATCTTCGGCCGCTGCGCGATGTCGGTGACCGACAGGTCGAGCCCGAACTGCGCATTGGCGGGCCGGAGCGCCTGTTCCACCGCCTCCCGCGTGACGTCGGGGGCGACCGTCACGGCGATCCGCAGGAAGAAGTGATCGGCCTGCCGATCCCAGAACTGGTTCGATTCGAGGATATTGGCGCCCAGTCCCGCCAGTGCGGTGGTGACGGCGGCGACGATGCCCGGCTGGTCCGGGCAACCGAGCCGGATGACGTAGGACTTCTCGTTCATGGACAGGCCTCGTTCGGATGATGCGTTCGGTCGGCTCAGAGCTGGCGCTCGAGCGCGGGGACCAGCTCGAACAGGTCGCCGACAAGGCCATAGTCCGCGACCTGGAAGATCGGCGCGTCCGCGTCCTTGTTGATCGCGACGATGATCCTGGCGTCCTTCATGCCCGCCAGATGCTGGATCGCGCCGGAGATGCCGCAGGCGACGTACAGATCGGGCGCCACGACCTTGCCGGTCTGTCCGACCTGCCAGTCGTTCGGGGCATAGCCCGCGTCGACCGCCGCGCGCGATGCGCCGACCGCGGCGCCCAGCCGGTCGGCGAGCGGAAGGATCGTCTCGCGAAACTTCTCCGCCGAACCCAGCGCCCGCCCGCCGGAGACGACGATGCGGGCCGCGCCGAGATCGGGACGGTCCGTGGCGGCGAACCGGTTCTCGACGAACCGCGACAGGCCGGGATCGCCCGCCTCGCCGATCGTGACGATCTCCGCCGCGGTTTCGCCCGCTGCCGTCGGTGCGAAGGCGGCGGTGCGGACCGTCACGACCTTCACCGCGTCGCCCGACCGGACCGTCTGCACCGCATTGCCGGCATAGATCGGACGCTTGAACGTATCGGGCGCGACGACCTCGATGATGTCGGACAGCTGCATGACGTCGAGCAGCGCGGCGACGCGCGGCAGGACGTTCTTGCCCGTGCTCGTCGCCGGTGCGACGACGGCGCCATACCCCGCCGCCAGCGCGACGATCAGCGCGGCGGTCGGCTCGGCCAGCCGCTGTTCCAGCGCCGCCCCCTCCGCCAGCAGCACGCGGCGTACGCCGGCGAGCCGCGCCGCCGCTGCGGCGACGCCCTGGGCGTCCTGCCCGGCCACGAGGATGTCGACCGCATCGCCCATCTGCGATGCCGCGGTCAGCGCCCGCGCGGTCAGTTCGGAAAGGGTGCTGTTGTCGTGCTCGGCGAGCAGCAGGATAGTCATGTCTGGTCTCCCGATCACAATTACAGGACGCAGGCTTCGGCCTTGAGCTTGTCGACAAGCTCGGCGGCCGAGGCGACCCGGACGCCCGGCCCGCGCAGCTTCGGCTCCTCGGTCGTCAGCACCGCCAGCCGCGGCGTGACGTCGACCCCGAAGTCGTCGACCGACATTTCCTCCAGCGGCTTCTTCTTGGCCTTCATGATGTTGGGCAGCGTCGCATAGCGCGGCTCGTTGAGGCGCAGGTCGACCGAGACGACCGCAGGCAGCGCCACGTCGAGCACCTGCAACCCGCCATCGACCTCCCGGGTCACGGTTGCGCGGTCGCCGGCGATCGCGATCCGCGAGGCGAAGGTCGCCTGCGACCAGCCGAGCAGCGCCGACAGCATCTGTCCGGTCTGGTTGGAATCATCGTCGATCGCCTGCTTGCCGAGCAGGACCAGTCCGGGCTGCTCCTTGCCCGCCACCGCCGCCAGCAGCTTCGCCACCGCCAGCGGCTCGGGCATCGCCTCGGCCCGGATCAGGATCGCACGATCCGCACCGACCGCCAGCGCGGTGCGCAGCACCTCCTGCGCCTGGACCGGCCCGATCGACACGACGACGATCTCCGTCGCGATGCCGGCCTCCTTCAGCCGCACCGCTTCCTCGACCGCGATCTCGTCGAAAGGATTGATCGACATCTTCACATTGGCGAGGTCGACGCCCGACCCGTCGCCCCTGACGCGAATCTTGACGTTATGATCAACCACGCGCTTGACCGGCACCAGAACTTTCATGCTGCTGCTCCCCCCACCACGATCATGTCGTGACGATGCGATATTCCCCTTGAACATCAGTAGCTTTGCGGCAAGTGTTGCAGTGCGGCAAAGAACAATTGCGTCAGAACGCCACAAACTCTACGACATGTGACAGAAAGAGGTCGACACGGCGGAGGCGCGATTGAAGACATCGGCAAAGGCACTGGCCGCTTCGCAGCACCGCCGCGCCGCGGGACTGCGTCTGTCGGTGGGTTTCATCCTCGCCCGCCGGTTTACCCTGTGCGCCTTCGCCAATTTCGTCGACGTGCTGCGCCTCGCCGCCGACGAGGGCGACCGTAGCCGCCACATCGCCTGCGACTGGAAGGTCATATCGGACACGGGCGCCCGCATCCCCTCCAGTTCCGGAATCAGCATCCAGCCCGACGAACAGCTCGGCTGTCCCAGCAGGTTCGACTATATCGTCGTCGTCGGCGGCCTGATCGACGAGATCGAGGGGTTCGGCTGGGAATATGCCGCCTATCTCCGCAAGGCCGCGGCGCTCGGCATCCCGCTGGTCGGCGTGTGCACCGGCGCCTTCCTCCTGCACGCGGCGGGTCTGCTCGACGGGTATAAATGCTGCGTCAGCTGGTTCCACCACCGCGACTTCCTCGAGAAGTTCGACGGGCTCGACCCCGTTTCCGACCGCATCTTCATCGTCGACCGCGATCGACTGACCTGCTCGGGCGGGGCGAGTTCGGCCCATCTCGCCGCCTATCTGGTCGACCGGCACGTCGGCCGGGCGCAGGCGAGCAAGAGCATGCACATCATGATCATCGACGAGGCGCTGGGCGGCGAGAAGGCGCAGCCGGGCACGATGCTCGATTACCGCACCGACGATCCCATCGTGCTGCGCGCGCTGATGATCACGCAGCAGAATATCGACATGCCGCTGTCCGTCGCCGACATCGCTGAGCGGATGGGCAAGAGCAAACGGCAGCTCGAACGCCGGTTCAAGACCGCGCTGGGGGTATCGCCGCAGGTCGCGTTCATGGACATCCGCCTCTCGCTGGCGAAGCACATCCTGCAGACGACCGACAAGTCGATCACGACGATCGCGGTCGAATGCGGTTTCTGCGATTCCTCGCATATGAGCCGCATGTTCCGCCGCCGCTTCGGCCGGTCGCCGCTAGAAGTACGCACCTTGCCGACCGGCGCGCGAAGCGCGGCGATGGGCGACGCGGGTATCGCCGCTCAGCCCGGCGCGGCCTGATCCGGCGCGCCCGTGGCGGGCGGCATCAGCCCCAGCGCCCGCTTCAACGGGTCCAGCCACGGCTCGAACGGCCGCCACTGCGCCATGCCGGTGCGATAGATCGGCTGGCGGACCTGTTCCGAACTGGCGGTCCGCACCGACCGCCGGGTCTTGTGAAAGTCGAGGCAGGACGGCTCGAACGCCAGCCCGCAATGGTCGAGGATGCGGCGGACCTGCCCCTCCAGATCGGCGATCATGTCCTCATATTGCACGCGCAGCACCTTGCCCGGCAACACCGCGTCCCAATGCGCCATCAGCCGTTCGTAGCCGCGATAATAGCGCCCGACCTCTTCGAGGCCGTAGGTGAACTCCTGCCCCTCGGCGAACAGTTGCTTGAAGCCGGAGAAGCAGCAATCCATCGCGTCACGCCGCGCATCGATGATCCGGGCGTTGGGCAGGATCAGGTGGATCAATCCGATGTGCCGGAAATTGTTCGGCATCTTGTCGGTGAAATGCGGTCGCCCGGTGCGATGGATCCGCGTCTCTTCCAGAAACTCCCGCCCGAAGCGTGCGAGGTCTTCGCGCGGCTGATCGGCGAGGCAATCGGGATAGATCTCCCGCTCGTCGGCGCGGCGGCGACCGTTCAGCCGATGCGCCAGCGCCATGATGTTGGGCAGCTCCAGCGTCCCTTCGACGCGGCTGTGCGAGGCAAGAATCTGTTCGACCAGCGTCGATCCCGCCCGCGGCAGGCCGACGATGAAGATCGGCGCGTCGCTCGGGTCGCCCGATCCGGCCAGCCGTGCGAGCAGCTCGGGCGTGAAGACGCGGATCTGCGCCGCCATCTCCCGGTCCATCGCATCCGCGTCGTAGCGTGACTGTTCGCGGCGCAGCCGGTTGCCCGCGTCGTACTGCGCGAAGGCGGCGGCGTGGTCGCGCCGGTCCTCATACGCCTTGCCGAGCGCGAAGTGAAGGTGCGCGCGATCGTCGATCGAGGTGCCGGGCGCGTCGGCGGCGGCGGCCATGGCGTGCATCTCGGCATCGGTGAAGCGATAGGTCTTGAGATTGGCGAGGCTCCAATAGGCATCGCCGAAGTCCGGCTGCACGCCATAGGCCGCGCGATAGGCGGCGACGGCCTCCTCCTGCCGTCCGATCGTCTTCAGCGCATGGCCGCGCGCCAGATGCGTTCCCGCCGCCGCCGCACCCGCCGCGACCAGTCGGTCGTAGATCGCCAGCGCCGCGTCATAGCGGCCGATCGCCGCGCTTTCGTTCGCGAGCGCGTTCTGGAACAACGGATTGCCGGGATCGATCGCATGCAGCCGCTCGGCCTGCGCATGGGCCGCGGCGAATTTCTGGCGCTTGTGCAGCACCCCGACATAATCGAGCCGCGCCAGCGCGTAATCCGGCTCGAACGCCAGCGCGCTTTCGAGCAGGAATTCGGCATCGTCATAGACATGCAGCCGCGTGCCGATGTCGGCGAGCAGCCGCATCGCCTCGACATCGGTCGGATGCGCGCGCAGATAGCGACGGCACAACTCCTCGGCGGGTTGCAGCCGCCCTTCGTAGATCATGCTGGCGACCGCCAGCAGTTCCTTCGGCAGCGCGCCCAGATAGGCAACCTCGCCCCGCGCGCGTTCCGCCTCGCGCGGATCATCGCCATTGAGCGCGATCAGCGCGCGCCAACTGGCGATCAGCGTCGGATTGCCCGCCACGGCGCGGTCATAGGCCGCGCGCGCCTCGTCCGGTCGGTCGAGCGCGACCAGCACATGCCCGCGCTCCTGCGCCGCCCGCGCATAATCGGGATGGGCGGCCGTCAGCCGGTCCAGCGTGGCGAGCGCGTCGTCCGGCTTGCCCTGATACCGCTGCGCGACCGCCATCACGTACAGCAGATCGCGATCATCGGGCACGGCGGCCAGCCCGTTCCGGGCCAGCATCTCCGCCTCGACCAGCCGTCCTGCCTGAAGCGCGTTCTTCGCCTGATCCGCCGTCATCGCGTTCGTTCGATCTCCGATAGGAACGCCGGTTCCCGGCATCGTCGCGGATGCCGGGAACCGACGCCGGGGTTACATGTCCACCGTCACCTTCAACCCGATCGTCCGCGGCCGGTTGGTCGTGATCCGCGGAATCTGGTCCTGGTTGTTGTAGAACAGTTGCGCCCGCGTGTCGGTCAGGTTCTCGCCATAGATTTCGAAGCGATACTTGCCGACCACGAAGCCGCCGCTGGCGTCGAACGTGCTGTACCCGTCCTGCCGGACCCGCAGCGCCGAAGCGAGCGAGTTGTAGCTGTGGGCGGCCAGCTGCGTCCCGACCTGCGCGAACCAGCTCCGATCCTCCGCCAGGACGCCGTCGTAGCGCAGCCGCAGATTGCCCTGGACCTTCGGCGTCAGCGGCAGCTGGCTGCCGACCGGGGCCAGTTCGATCACGGTCGACTGCGTACCGGTCAGCTTCGCATCATTGTACGATACCGCGCTGAACAGCGTCAGCGGCGGCGCGAGCTTGATCGTCAGGTCGCCCTCGAACCCGTTGATGCGCGCGTTCGCCGCATTGTCGATGAAGGTCAGGTTGGACACGTTGACGGTATCGAGGCGCGAGACCTGGATATTGCTCCAGTCGACCCGATAGAAGCTGCCGTTGAAGCGGACCTTCCGGTCGAACAGGTCCGTCTTGAACCCGATTTCATAGTTCTTGACGGTATCGGAGACATAGTTGACCGGCACCGTCGGATAGGCCGGGTTGAACGACGGCGCGCCGCCGCCACGGTTGAATCCGCCCGGGCGGAACCCCTCGGAATAGGTGGCGTAGAACAGCAACTGCCCGTCGGGCTTGAAGGTCAGCGTCGCCTTGGGAACGAAGCCCTTCTCCCGCAGCTTGGGGCGATTGTAGATCCGCCCGCCGGCGCCGGGAACGGTGGAGTCGGTGCCGAGGTTGGCGAAGTTCGACGAGCCGTAGAACTCCGTCGTCTGCCAATAGTAACGACCGCCGCCGCTCAGGATCAGCGTCTTGGGGACGATATCGAACGCCGCCTCGCCATAGATCGCCTTCTGCTCGCCGATCCGCGTGACGTCGTTGAAGAAGGCGACACCGGCCGGCCGCGTGCGGGGATCGATGTTCCGCGCCGCCGCGATCGGGGCGTTGCGCGCGAAGCCGAGCTGCGGCGTCGCCTCATAGACGTAATCGTCCAGCGCCTCGAGCTTCGTCCGGTCGTAGAACAGACCGGCCGTCAGGCGGATCCGCAGGTCCTGCGGCGTGGAAAGCCGCGCCTCCTGCGTCAGGCGCCGGATGCGCTGGTTGCCGCTATATCCCTTGACCGGATTAAGGCAGCGCCGCGGCGTCGTATAGGTACAGGTGTAATAGGCCGCGAACGCGCCGGTGTTGGTATAGCCGGTATAGTCGACCGCCTGCGCGATCTTCCGATCCAGATACGCGCCCGTATAGACGAGATCGAGGTCCTTCAGCCGGCCGTTGACGGTCCACGCGGTCTGGCTGAACTTGTCGCGCAGGAAGTCGGGGAAGAAGCGCGTCACTTCGAGGTCGCCGACCTTGGGATCGTAGTCGAACACGCCGTCCGTCTCGAGATTCTGCCGCGCATGGGTGACGAGGACGTCGAGACCGGGCGCCACGTCATATTTCGCACTGAGGCGAATACCGCGGTAGCTTGCGTCGTTGAAGTTCTTTTCGACGAGGTTGCTGTTGTTCGCCGTTTCATACGTCGTGCCCGGTGCCGACGGCAGCGCCGGGTTGACCGCCGGGCTGGGCGTATATGTCCCGGCGACGTTGTCGATGTAGCCGCCCTTGTTCGCCGAATAGAACACGCCGCGCACGGCCAGCCGGTCGGTCAGCGGAACGTTGACGAAGCCCTCCACCGCGTTGCTCATGTCGCCGCTCTTGGTGAACTCGGCCGAGCCGGTGACGCTCGCGCTGAACCCGCTCATGTCGGGCTTGTTCGTGATCAGCCGCACCGTGCCGGCCATCGAGCTGGCACCGAACAGCGAGCCTTGCGGTCCGGGCAGAACCTCGATGCGCGCCATGTCCGTCACATAGACGTCGAGGTTGCGGCCCGGCGACGTCACCGGCTGCTCGTCGAGATACATGGCGACGTTCGGTTCGGAGCCCTGCGCGCCCGACAGCAGCACCGTGACCGCGTCGGTGGCCTGGCCGCGGATGTACACGTCGTTCTGGCCGGGGCCGCGGCCGCCCGAGCGGACGCTCGGCAGATACTTCACATAATCGTCGAAACTGGCGATGTTCAGGTTGTTCAATGCCTTGGTGTCGAGCGCCTGCACCGACACCGGTACGCGCTGGATGCTCTCGCTCCGCTTGGTCGCGGTGACGACGATGTCCTGGATACCGTCGGCCGAACTCTCCGTGGTGGCCGCGCTCTCCGTCGTCGGTGCGGCGGCGCCGTCCGTTGCGGTCTGCGCCCATGCCGGCTGCCCACCCAGCACGACCATCGTCAGTGCAGATGTCGCGTACAACCCAAGCATACGCGATACGTTATGATCCCTTTTCATTCCCGCCTCCCTCAATGAAACCTGACGACCAATCTGCTTGGCCGTCGCAAATTCCTCCGGCGTGATTATCGATTGTTTTGTTATCGTTCTTACCTGCGGCCCGAATATTGACGGTGCCGCTACACTCACCAGCCCATCGGGCCGGGAATTCTTGACCGTTCCTGTTGCGCGCGGCTGCGCCGCTCAGTGCGACCGGGCGTCCGGCGCATGGTCGGGCGCTCGCGACACGAGCAGTGCGTCGGGCGATCGCGACAAGGCGAGGTGCCGCTCGAACTGCGCGAGCACGTCGGCGATCACCTGATCGTGGCAAAGTCCCAGAATATCGTATCCCTGCCCGCCGCATGCGAAGAAGGTTCGCGCCTCGAACCGGTCCTCGACCGCGATCGCATCCGCAGCCGACAGGGTCGCGCGCGGACGGGCCGTTGCCCGCGCGCCGTAGACGAAGCAGCGCTGCCCCGGGGTCGGGGACTCCAGCCAGACGCTGTCCTCGTCCCGGCGGACGGTGGCCGACCGGCCGCGATCGCTCAGTTCGCCCGCGACCGCCTGCAACGCGGGCAGGACGGTTTCGGCGAGGAAGCCGCGTACTTCGTCGGCGGTCGGCGTGTGCAGCGCGAAACCGAGCCGCGCCTGCCACGAGCGGTTCGACACAGGCCGGGCATAGTCCGCCACGGCGCGGCCCGGCAGCGCATATTGCGCCATGTCGGCGCGCATCCCGCGAAACAGGCCATAGACCAGGGTCAGCATCACGATCGCGAAGGGCAGCGCGGCGATGATCGTCGCCGCCTTCAGCGCGGCGAGGCCGCCCGCCAGCAGCAGGATGATCGTGACCAGCGCTTCCAGCACGCACCAGAACAGCCGCTGGGCGGAGGTCGTCACCGTCTTTCCGCCCGACGCGATGATGTCCATCACCAGCGAGCCGGAGCTTTGCGAGGAGATGAAGAAGATGCCGATCATGAAGACGGCGAGCGCGGTGGTGGCGCTGGAGAACGGCAGATAGTCGAAGAACTTGAACAGGGCGATCGAGACATTGTCCCGGACCGCCGCCGACAGCGCGCCATCGGCGATGCCGTGATCGAGGTACAGCGCCGTGTTGCCGAAAACCGTCATCCACACGAAGGTGAAGATCGACGGCAGCAGCAGCACCGCCAGGATGAACTCCCGCACCGTCCGCCCGCGCGAGATGCGCGCGATGAACATGCCGACGAACGGCGCCCACGACATCCACCATGCCCAGTAGAACAGCGTCCAGGCGTTGATCCAGGCGTTGGGCGCATAGGCATAGACGTTGAAGGTGCGGGGCACGAACGTCGTCAGATACAGGCCGATGTTCTGGACCAGATCGCGCATCAGCACGATCGTCGGTCCGGCGACCAGCACGAACAGCATCAGCCCGATCGCGAGCAGGATGTTGAGCTCGCTGAGCCGCTTGATCCCCTTGCCCAGCCCCGACAGCACCGACAGCGTCGCGATGGTGGAGATGACGACGATCAGCAACACCTGCACGCCGACGTTCATCGGCACCCCGAGCAGATAGTTCAGCCCGCCGTTCACCTGCTGCACGCCGAGGCCGAGCGACGTCGCGAGCCCGAAGACGGTGCAGCAGATCGCGAAGATGTCGACCGCGTCGCCGATCCGGCCGTGGATGCGGTGCTTCAGGATCGGGTACAGCCCCGACCGGATCGTCAGCGGCAGATTGTAGCGGTAGCCGAAATAGCCGAGCGACAGGCCGACGATCGAATAGATCGACCAGGCATGGATGCCCCAATGGAAGAAGGTGATGCTCATCGCATCCTGCTGTGCCGCGACCGATCGCGCCACGGCATCGGGCGGCAGCACGTCGTGCATGATCGGCTCGGCGACGCCATAATACATCAGGCCGATGCCCTTGCCCGCGGCGAACAGCATCGCGACCCAGGAAGCGAAGCGGAAATCGGGAACGCAATCGTCGGGACCGAGCTTCAGGTCGCCGAACCGGCTGAAGGCGAGGATCGTTACCGACAGGAGGAAGATGCCGACGGCGAGCATGTAGAACCAGCCGACTTCGGCCAGGATACCGGCCTCCACCCTCGACAGGATCGCCTCGGCCTGGTGCGGCAGGAACGCTCCCACGCCCGACAGGACCGCGATGACGCCAACCGAGCCGTAGAATACCGGCGGATTGATGACGAACCTGCTCACCCCCAACTGTGCCCCCTTTTCTTCGTCGATTGCCTTCCCGCCCGTTGCCCTGATGGCCCGGCCGGGAAGCACGTCATTCCCCTGCTTGTGATCCTTGGTGGCCCGGCTCCGATCGTTCGTCGTGCACTCGGCTTGGCATGGAGAAGAGCATGGCGCCCGTCGCTCGGACCATCAGGACTGCGACATGAAGCCGTCACGAATGCGTCACTGCAAATATATTTCGGATGCAGAACGAACGCGCAGTTCGAGTTCACGCGATAGCGATCGCGATGCGTTCAGCTACCGCACGCCGCGAACGGATCGGCTTGTCCTGCGGCGTTCGCTCAGGGCAGCGCGACGACGCGCACCGCATGCCCGCGTCCCTCCAGCCACGCCACCAGCGCGGCGAAGGACAAGGCGACCGTCGCGGTATTGCGCAGCGGATGCACCGCGATCCGCTCGGCCTGCTCGAACGCGGCATCGAACACCAGTGCAACCGCGCCCGGCGCCGCATTCGCGATCGCCAACGGCGTCACCGCGCCCGGCGTCACGCCCAGCACCGTCTCCATATCCTCGGCCTTGCCGAACGAGAATTTGCCCGCTCCCAGCAGCTCCGCAAAGGCCTTCAGATCGGCGCGGCGGTCGCTCGGCAGGACGATCAGCCACAATTTCCTGTACTTGTCCTTCAGGAACAGGTTCTTGGTATGCGCGGCCGGCAGCGCGGCATGGATCGCGGCGCTTTCCTCGACCGTGAAGACCGGCGGATGTTCCAGCTTCTCGACCGCGATGCCGGCCGCTTCGAGTTCGGCATAGAGTTCGTCTTCGGTCATCATCCGCCCCTCAACATTCCGGGAAGCTGACCGCCAGCCCGCCCTGCGACGTTTCCTTGTACTTGGCGTGCATGTCGGTGCCGGTACGCATCATCGTCTCGATGACCTGATCGAGCGAGACGATATGCGTCCCGTCGCCACGCAACGACAGCGACGCGGCGTTGATCGCCTTGATCGCGCCGAACGCATTGCGTTCGATGCAGGGGACCTGCACCAGCCCGGCGATCGGATCGCAGGTCATCCCCAGATGATGTTCCATCGCGATCTCGGCGGCATTCTCCACCTGCAGATCGGTCGCCCCCATCGCGGCGGCGAGACCGGCGGCGGCCATCGCGCTGGCGGTGCCGACCTCGCCCTGGCACCCGACCTCCGCGCCGGAGATCGAGGCGTTGAGCTTGGTGAGGACGCCGATCGCGCTGGCGGTCAGCAGGAAATCGTGCATGCCCGTCCGGTCCGCACCCGGCCAGAAATCGCGATAATAGCGCAGCACCGCCGGGATGACGCCCGCCGCGCCATTGGTCGGCGCGGTGACGACGCGCCCGCCCGCGGCATTCTCCTCGTTCGTCGCGATCGCGAACAGGCTGACATGGTCCATGATGGCGTGCGGCGCCTGCCGGTTGCGGAAGCGGTCGCCGTCCAGCTTCTGGCGCAGCGCCCGCGCGCGGCGCGGCACCTTCAGCCGCCCGGGCAGGGTGCCTTCGGCCTGCATGCCGCGGTCGATGCAGGTCATCATCACGTCGATCACGCGATCGAGATACTCCTCCAGCTCGCCCGCGGAGGCGCGCGACCGTTCATTGGCGCGCATCACCTCGGCGATGCTCAGGCCATGCGAGCGGCAGATCGCCAGCAACTCGGCCGCGCGACGGAAGGGAAAGGGCGGGCACGCCTCGTCCTCGGTCAGCGTGGTGTCGCCGACCAGATCCTCCGGCACGATGAACCCGCCGCCGATCGAGCACCAGCGTTCGCTGAACACGACATCGCCATCGGGGCCGAGCGCCGAGAGCCGCAACGTATTGGGATGGACCGGCGTCTCGCCGACGCGGTCGAACACGATATCGGCATCGGGATCGAAGGCGATGGTGCGCCCGGCGACGATCAGCCGCCGCTCGCTGCGGGTCTGTTCGACGATCCGGTCGATATCCTCGGGCGCGATCGCGTCGGGCAGGAATCCGGCCAGGCCCAGGACCACCGCCTTGTCGGTGGCGTGGCCCGACCCGGTCCATGCCAGCGACCCCAGCAGATCGACCCGGACGCCGGCAAACGACACGCCGCGCAGATTCTGCGCGAAACTGTGCGCGGCCTTCATCGGCCCGACCGTATGCGACGAGGACGGTCCGATACCGACGCGGAAGAGGTCGCGGACGCCCAGCATCGCGTCTACGCCTCGGATTCGGCGACGCGCAGCAGCCCCTCGGTATAGCGCGCGAACGACCGCCACACCTCGACATGGAAACGGTCCGGCGCGCGCCGCCACAGGACGACCTCCGCCTTGTCGTACATCGTCCGCGTGCACATACCGACCGGAAAGGCGGTGAGCGCCAGGTCCAGTGCGCAACCGCTCGCCAGCAGCCTCTCTGCACCGATGCGGCCGTCGGCCACCTCCAGCGCCACCTGCCGGTGGCCGACGTCGACCAGCGCGCACAAGGCGTCGCCCAGCCGTGCCTGGAGCGACGCCACCCAGTCGTCCGGCGCATCTGCGGACAGCAGCAGCCATTCGTCCGGCCCCAGCCACAACGCCGCCAGCGAATCGTCACCGACCGAGCGGCAGGCTTCCGCCGGCAGGGCGATACCCAGCCGCTCGCCAACGGTATCGAGCATCGCCGCCGGGCAGCGCAGCACCGCACGGCCGAAATGACCAAGCGGCCGGATCGCAGCGCTGGCTGCCGTGAACGGCGAGACGGGGGACAGGTCAGACATCGATGCGGGTGCCTTCCGGATCGTAGAAGATGGGTGAGACGATCTCGACCGCGATCGGTCCGCCGGGCATCGGGACGCGCAACGTCTCGCCGATCCGTTGACGGCCGTCGCGTACCAGCGCCAGCGCGATCGGCGCGTCGATGGCGGGGCTGTGATAGGCCGAGGTGACATGGCCGATCGGCGTCGTCGCCGCCGACGGCACCACGATCTGCGCCCCTTCCTCCAGCACCGTCCGGCCGTCGACGCTCTTCAGGCCGACCAGTTGCTTGCGACCCGGCGCCGACAGCGCCGGGCGCGCCAGCGAGCGCTTGCCGACGAAATCCGGCTTGGCCTTGCCGATCGCCCACGACAGGCCGACATCGTCGGGCGTGACCGTCCCGTCGGTTTCCTGGCCGACGATGATATATCCCTTCTCGGCGCGCAGGACGTGCATCGTTTCGGTGCCATAGGGGACCATGTCGAACGCCCTGCCGCGTTCCCAGATCGCCTCCCACACCTGTCGGCCGTAACCGCTCGGCACGTTCACCTCGAACCCCAGCTCGCCGGTGAAGCTGACGCGCATGAGCCGCATCGGCACGCCGCAGATGCGCGCGTCGGCGATGCTCATGTGCGGGAATGCCGCCGCTGACACGTCCAGCCCCTCGATCAGCGGGGCCAGAACCTCGCGCGCGCGCGGCCCCTGCACCGCGATCACCGACCATTGTTCGGTCGTCGAGGTCAGCCAGACGTTTAGATCGGGCCATTCGGTCTGGAGATAATCCTCCATCATGCCCAGCACGCGCGCCGCACCGCCGGTGGTGGTGGTGACGTGGAAGCGATCCGCCGCCAGCCGCCCGACCACCCCGTCGTCCAGCACGAAGCCGTCCTCGCGCAGCAGGACGCCGTAGCGGCACCTGCCGACGCCCAGCTTGGTCCAGGCATTGACGAAGAAGCGGTTCATGAACTCGGCCGCATCCGGCCCGACGACCTCGATCTTGCCCAGCGTCGAGGCGTCGAAGATGCCGACGCCGCGCCGCACCGCGGCGCATTCGCGCGCGACCGCGGCATGCATGTCCTCACCGGCGCGCGGGAAATAATGGGCGCGCCGCCAGTTGCCGACATCCTCGAACGCCGCGCCCTGCCCCTTCGCCCAGTCGTTGATCGCGGTGATCCGCGCCGGATCGAACAGGTCGCCGCGCGCATGGCCCGCCAGCGTGCCGAACGTCACCGGCGTATAGGGCGAGCGGAAGGTCGTCAGGCCGATCTGCGGGATCGACCGGCCGGTCGCTTCCGACACGATGCCGAGCGCATTGATGTTGGACAGCTTGCCCTGATCGGTCGCCATGCCGGTCGTCGTGTACCGCTTGACGTGCTCGATCGACAGGAACCCCTCGCGCGTGGCGAGCAGGATATCCTTGGCGGTGACGTCGTTCTGCCAGTCGACGAACGCCTTCGCCTTGGTCAGGTCGCTCGACGTCGGGGCCGCGCCCATATAGCCGCCGGTGCCCTGCGCGTGGCGCAGTTCGACCGTCGCGACGGCTGCCGCCGCCGACGGGGCGAAGCCCGCCGCCGACGCCGCGTCGCGCCCGGCCGCGATCCCGTCGCCCAGCGCATCGGCAAGGGCGAAGCGACCGCGACACGCGCCCGCCGATCGCTCCGCCTCGGCGGATACGTCCGGCAGATAGGCCTGCGACGCCTCGTCCCACGCGAGCTTGCCGCGCGACTGCGAGAACAGGTGGACGCTGGGCGTAAAGCCCCCCGCCATCAGCACCGCGTCGCAGCGATGGCGGCGCGTCGTGCCCCCGGCGGTGATGGTGATCGACGCGACGCGCAGGCCGCCGGTCGTGCCGTCGATCTTCGCATCCGTCACCACCGGCAAGCCCGCCTGCCGCGCCGCGTCCGACGCCGCCGAGCGCGGGCGGATGTCCGCCACCGCCGCGATCGTCACGCCCGCCGCCGCCATCTCGTGCGCGACGCGATAGGCATTGTCGTGTGCGCCGACGACGACGATCGTCCGCCCCACTGCGACGCCATATTGCTGCAGATAGGTGCGTGCGGCATCCGCCAGCATGATGCCGGGCCGGTCATTGTCGGGGAACACCAGCGGGCGTTCGATCGCGCCGGTCGCCAGCACCACCTGTTTCGCACGGACCTGCCACAGCCGTTCGCGCGGGGCGCCCTCGGCCGGGGACGAAAGATGGTCGGTCAGCTTCTCGGTCAGGCCGATCCAGTTGTGCGGGTAATAGCCGAACGCGATCGTGCGCGGCAGCAGCGTGACGTTCGGCAACGCGGCGAGCGCCGCCACTTCCGCGTGCAGCCAGTCGGTCGCCTGCCGACCGTCGATGGTCGTGTCGACCGCCGCCAGCAGCGATCCGCCGAACCGTGCGCGATCGTCGCACAGGATCACCCGCGCGCCCGCCTCCGCCGCCTGGCGCGCCGCCGCGATCCCCGCCGGGCCGCCGCCGATGACCAGCACGTCGCAATGCGCGTAGCGCTGCGTATAATGGTCGGGATCGGGCAGGGTCGGTGCGACGCCCAGCCCGGCCGCCTCGCGGATGCGCGGCTCGTACAGCCGGTCCCACGCCTTCTTCGGCCACATGAAGGTCTTGTAGTAGAAGCCCGCCGGGATGAAGCGGCTCAGCAGCTTGTCGTTGACCGCCATGCGGTCGTTCTCGAGGCTGGGGTGCCGGTTCTGGCTGACCGCGTCCAGCCCGTCGTACAGCTCGACCTGCGTCGCCAGCAGATTGGGCGCATAGCGTGCCGCATCGCGACGGATGCCGACCAGCGCATTGGGCTCGTCCGCCCCCGCGCCCAGGATGCCGCGCGGGCGGTGATATTTGAACGACCGGCCGACCAGATGGACCCCGTTGGCGAGCAGCGCGGAGGCGAGCGTATCGCCCTCCAGCCCCGCATAGCGTTTGCCGTCGAAGGTGAAATGGATCGTCTGGTCGCGGGTCACGCTGCCGCGTGCGATGCGGTGTTCGGGGGATTTCATGCGCGATCCACCTCCGGGGGCTGTTCGCCGACCTTGTACGTCGCGAGGAACGTGTCGCTGCGCGTGTCGCGAATGGCGTTGAAGAAACGGGCACAGCCGTGCAGGTGCCGCCACCGCTCGGCATGGATGCCCTTCGGATTGGACCGCGTGTAGAGATAGGCGGTCCACTCGGCATCGCTCAGGTCGGCCGGCCGGACCGGGCGATCGATATGCGCCTCGCCGCCATAGCTGAACTCCAGCTCGGGCCGCGCGCCGCAATAGGGGCAGGTGATAAGCAGCATCGCTACGCCTCTCAGTGCGCGACGGCGGCAGCAGCCGCCTCGTCGATCATGAACCCGTCGCGGAAACGCTCGATCGTGTACGGCGCGTTGATCGGGTGCGGCGCGTCGTTCGCCATCGTATGCGCCAGCAGATGCGCGGCGCCCGGCGTCGCCTTGAACCCGCCCGTGCCCCAGCCGCAATTGACGTACAGCCCCGGCACCGGCGTCTTGGCGATGATCGGCGAGCGATCGGGCGTCACGTCGACGATCCCGCCCCAGCTGCGCAGCATCCGCATCCGGCGGAACTGCGGGAACAGCTCGCAGATCGCCTCCAGCGTGTGGGTCGCGATGTGCAGCCCGCCGCGCTGGGTATAGCTGGTATAGGCGTCGGTGCCCGCGCCGATCACCAGCTCGCCCTTGTCGGACTGGCTCATATAGGCGTGGATCGTGTTCGACATGACGACGCACGGGAAGATCGGCTTGACCGGCTCCGACACCAGCGCCTGCAACGGATAGCTTTCCAGCGGCAACCGGACGCCCGCCATGCCCAGCACCACGCTGGTATGCCCCGCCGCCGACACGCCGATCCGGCGCGATCCGATGAAGCCGCGCGTGGTCTCCACGCCCGACACCGCGCCGCTGGCGTCGCGGCGGATTCCGGTGACTTCGCAATTCTCGATGATGTCGACGCCCAGCGCATCGGCGGCGCGGGCATAGCCCCAGGCGACGGCATCATGCCGCGCGGTCCCGCCGCGCCGCTGCAACGCCGCGCCCAGCACCGGATAGCGCATGTTGGGTTCGATATTGAGCGGCGGGCAGAATTCCTTCGCCTGCTCCGGCGTCAGCCATTCGTTGTCGACGCCGTTGATGCGGTTGGCGTGGACGTGGCGCTTGAACACCTGCACGTCGTGGATGTTGTGCGCCAGCATCAGCACGCCGCGCTGCGAGAACATGACGTTGTAGTTGAGCTCCTGGCTCAGCCCCTCCCACATCTTCAGCGCGTGATCGTACAGCGCCGCGCTTTCGTCGAAAAGATAGTTGGAGCGGATGATCGTCGTGTTGCGGCCGGTATTGCCGCCGCCGATCCACCCCTTTTCCACCACCGCCACGTTGCGGATGCCGAACCGGCTGGCGAGATAATAGGCCGCGCCCAGCCCGTGCCCGCCGCCGCCGACGATGATCGCGTCATAGGACGCCTTCGGCGTGGCGCGCCGCCATTGCGGCTGCCAGCCCTTGTGACCGCCCAGTCCCTGCCGGAACAGCGAGAATGCCGAGAAGCGCTGCATCAGCCGCGCGCCGTTTCATAGATCGGGAAGCGCGCGCACAGTGCGACCACGTCGGCGCGGACCTCGTCGATCAGCGCATCGGGCACCTCCCCTTCCGAGGCGGCATCGAGGATGCGGTTGATCAGGCGACCGACCTCCTGGAAGGCCGGAACATCGAAGCCGCGGCTGGTCAGGGCGCCGCTCCCCAGACGAATGCCAGACGTCACGAAGGGTTTCTCCGGATCGAACGGGATGCCGTTCTTGTTGCAGGTGATGCCGGCTTCATCGAGGACGTGCTCGGCGCGCTTGCCGGTCAGCTTCTTGGGCCTCAGGTCCACCAGGACGACATGCGTGTCGGTGCCGCCCGACACGATCGTGTAGCCGTTCGCCTCGAGCACCGCGGCGAGCGCCTGCGCGTTCTCGACCACGCGACGTGCATAGTCGCGGAATTCGGGCCGCAGCGCCTCGCCGAACGCGACCGCCTTGGCCGCGATGACATGTTCCAGCGGCCCGCCCTGGATGCCGGGGAAGATCGCGGAGTTGAACTTCTTGGCCAGCGCCTCGTCGTTGGTCAGGATCATCCCGCCGCGCGGACCGCGCAGCGTCTTGTGCGTGGTCGTCGTCACGACATGCGCATGATCGAGCGGATTGGGATGCGCGCCGCCCGCCACCAGCCCGGCGAAATGCGCCATGTCGACCATCAGCACCGCATCGACCGAATCCGCGATCTCGCGGAAACGGGCGAAGTCGATCTGCCGCGGATAGGCCGAGCCACCGGCGATGATCAGCCGCGGATGATATTCGCGCGCCAGTTCGGCAACGGCGTCGTAGTCGATCCGCTGGTCGTCCTCGCGGACGCCGTAGGAAACGGCGTTCAGCCACTTGCCCGAAAAGGTCGGGGCGGCGCCGTGCGTCAGGTGCCCGCCATGCGCCAGGCTCATCCCCATCAGCGTCTCGCCCGGCTTCATCAGCGCGAATTGCACCGCCATGTTCGCCTGCGCGCCCGAATGCGGCTGGACGTTGGCGAATTTCGCGCCGAACAGGCGACAGGCGCGGTCGATCGCCAGCTGCTCGGTGACGTCGACATGCTCGCACCCGCCGTAATAGCGGCGGCCGGGATAACCCTCCGCATATTTGTTGGTCAGGACCGACCCCTGCGCCTGCAGCACCGCGGTCGACACGATGTTCTCCGACGCGATCAGTTCGAGCTTGTCGCGCTGCCGCCCCAGTTCGGCATTGATCGCGGCGTCTACCTCGGGATCGGCAAGGGCCAGCGCCCCGCCGAAAAACGCCTGTCCCGCGTCGCCGCCCCGATTGCTCGTATCCGCCATGATGGACCCCCTGTCTCTGCGGACGAGGATGCGGTTTCACCGGGTCCACCGCTGGAACAGGCGCGCCGCCGATCGCGGAGATTTGCGACAGCCTGCCGAAGCGCGGAACATGACAGGCCGCGCTGCGTTCGGTCGCGCCGCAGGGTCGTGCTGGACCAAGGCGATTACGCGGATGCGGCGCAACCCGGTATCGATATCATCGAGTCCGCCCTCGACGGGACCATCTTCATACTGCCGGGCGAGCCGCGCCGGGTCTGCCGGCGGCGATGGTCGAACCGGCAGACCTTCAGGCGTGGCGCATCGGCGGCATCAAGGCTGGGCGCGTACCCGGCGGGCATACCATCCGAAGAAGGCGATGACGAGATAGCACAGCGCGGGCAGGCCCAGCGCCACGGCGAGGCTGCCCGACATGTCGGCGATCATGCCGCTGACGAGCGGTACGACGGCGCCACCGAAGATCGCGACGTTGATGATGCCCGATCCGTCGGCCGAACGGCTTCCCAGCCCCTCGCAGGCGAGACCGAAGATCGTCGGGAACATGATCGCGTTCATCAGGCCGACGGCAAGCAGGCTGGCGGCGGCAACGGTGCCCGTCGTGGTGGCGGAAACCAGCAGCAGCACGATCGCCCCTGCCGCCACCGCCGCCAGCAGCTTGCCGGGGTTGATCATGCGCAGCAGCCCCGACCCCACGAAGCGGCCGATCATCGCGCCGCCCCAGTAGAAGCCGATCAGTCGCCCCGCCGCCTGTTCCGGCAGCCCCAGGACGCGATCCTGCATGATGTAGCTGACGATCAGCGACCCGATCGTCACCTCCGCGCCGACGTAGAGGAAGATGCCGAGCGCGCCGAGCCCGAAGCGGGGGCGCTTCAGGAGGTCCAGTCCGGCCAGCCCTTCGCTCGCCTCGTGCCTTTCCCCTTTCAGGCGGTTGCGGAACAGCCAGACCGCGGCGGCGACGACGGCCAGCGCGGCGGCGATGCCGAGATAGCCGTGAACGATCGCGCGACTTTCCGCGACGCGGTAGTTCGCCAGCGCCTCCCCGGACAGCTGGGCCGCCGAAACCTGCGCCAGCGAACCGAGGATCAGGACCGAACCGATGATGGGAAAGATCGTCGTGCCGACCGAATTGAACGCCTGCGCGAAGGTCAGGCGGCTGGTCGCCATTTCCGGTCTGCCCAGCATCGAGATCAGCGGATTGGCGACGACCTGCACGATGACCACGCCGCTCGCCAGTACGAAGAAGGCGAAGAGGAACAGGGCATAGATCGCCATCTGCGAAGCCGGGATGAACAGCAGGCACCCGGCCATCATGATGACGAGCCCGGCGAATGCCCCGCGCATGTAACCGATCTTCTTCACCAGCTTGGCGGCGGGGATGCCGACGAGCAGATATGCCGTGAAGAACCCGAACTGCACCAGCATCGCCTGCGTGAAGTTGAGCGTGAACAGCTCCTTCAGCTTCGGGATGATGACGTCGTTGAGGCTGGTGATGCCACCGAAGATGAAGAAGAGTGCGAAGACGAACACGCGCAGTTCGGGGGCATCGATAAAGTCGTCACCCTTCCTGGTTGCGCCACCGACTGCAACTGCCATGGAATGTACCTCCTTAAAGCGGGAAAGAAAGCTGCATGAGCGACGTGATGGTCAACCGGCCGGTCGCCGGTGCTTCGCCGAAGCGATGCTGGTGGACAAGGCCGCTGTGCAGGCAATTGGCCGGATAGAGGATCATCCGGTTGAACCCGAGGTCGATCGCACGAACCTGCGCGAAGGCCGGGGTCGATCCGTCGGCATAGCGTCGGTCGGGCAGGCCATGGTGCCGGGCGTCGCGCGCGAGCTCTGCCGGCCAGCGGGCCGCGCTTGCCGGGTCGATGCGCTGCAACCCGGTGCGTTCGTGACGATAGAAGGCGGTACCGCGATGCGGCGGGTGACAGAGATAATGGACCGCGGCACAGATCGAGGGGTCCGCCGTGTCGAAATGCGGGATATGCTGGATCGGTGCGAGGCCCGCGGGATCTTCGGTGACGCTGGCGAACGTGACGTCGCACACCGCGACCCGACCGGCGGTGCCGATGACGTCGGCCGCCGTCGCGGACAGCCATCCGGCATAGTCCGGCGGCACGGCGGCGCGGACGCCGGGGTACATGTCCCGGTCGCGGCGCGCGAACGGCGTGGCCCGCGCGGCGGCGACCAGCGCATCGGGCGCGGGATGCGCGTCGTCCACGATCCACAAGGGCACGACCGCCGCGTCCATGGTGTCACAGGCCGCCGTCACGCCTCCATCCGGGTCCATTGCGCGGCGGCGCGATCCAGCGCGTTGCGGCGGCGGACCAGGTCGGCGACCTTCTCCAGCGACAGCATCATCGCCATCAGCGCCAGCAGGTCGTCGAAGTCGGGGATGGCGGAGCGCTGACGCGCCAGCGCCGCATCGTCGATCGCATACAAGCCGTCGACATCGACCCGCTCGCCGGAGTCGAGCATGATATCGAGCCGGGCCGGTGTCACGAGATCGGGCCGCAGTGCGAGATCGACCAGCGCGTCCGTCCGCGGCGCCTGCACCGCCATGTCCGACAGCAACGCCACGATCCCGCGGATATAGTCGCTGTCGGTGCCGTCGCCCTCGACGATCGCCGCATCCCCGCCCGCGTCGATCGCGGCGCTGTCGCGGTCGAGGCACAGCTGACCGCCACCCGACGCCACGTCGACGGTATAGAAGGGCTGCCGCAGGAACCGGGAGGGGACATGGGCGGCGTCGAGCGCGCTGCCCGTCCAGTAGAGATTCTCCTGCGCACGCAGCCCCAGCAGCGCGGCGGGATAGAAGCGTGCCGTCTCGGGATGCTTGACCAGGAAGACCGGATAGCTCGCGCAGGCCTTGCGCAACTCGTCCTTCGACAGCGCCACGAGATGGGTTGCGCCCGCCGGACGTCGTCGCGCCGCTTGCACGGCCTACCAGCCCGCGCTGCGCGCCGCTCCGGACAATCACGATGGGTCAACATCACGTCATCACGCCCTAGAGTCGCGGCAGGTCGAGCGTCTGCAACTTGGTCAGCAGCGCCCGATTGCTCGGTAGCGCGGCGCCCCAACGGGCCTTCATCTGCGCATTGCGCCGCAGCGCCTCCTCCGCCGCCCGCCGGTCGCGCAGCGCGGGCTGCAGGAAGCGCAGGTCGGTGCGGAAGCCCATGCCGTAGAGCACATATTGATAGCTGGCGGCCGGGAACATCTCGTGCGTGCTGCTGAAATCCTGGTCGCCCGGCGGGGTGTAGCGCCACAGCGCCAGCTGGTCGCGCAGGCTCTGTGGAATCGTTTCGGGATCGCGGTTGTCGATCCAGAAGCGGGAATCGGTGCGCTCGCTGAGCATATAGTGCAGCTTCAGGAAGTCGACGATCCGGTCCCAGCGATAGCGGGTCATGGTGTTGAACCGCTCCGCCACGATGTCCATCACCGGGCGCGTCGCCGGGAAGGACGCGGCGAGATAGTCGGCGGACAGCTCGATCAGCACGATCGCCGACGCCTCGAGCGGTTCGAGGAAGCCCGCCGCCAGCCCGATCGCGATGCAATTGCGCTTCCAGAAGGTTTCGCGATGGCCCGAGCGGATCGTCAGCTCGCGCACCGGCAGGTCGGCGATCCTCGGCCCGACATAGGCGGCGAGTTCCGCCATCGGATCCTCGTCGGCGGCGTGGCGGCTGGAATAGACATAGCCGACGCCGCGCCGCTCGCGCAGGCCGATGTCCCAGATCCAGCCGTGCCGCTGCGCGGTCGAGTTGGTCTGCGATGCGATCGGGGCGTCGGGGTGCTCGTAGGGCACCTGCACCGCCAGCGTACGGTCGACGAACAGGTCGCCATGCGCCCTGGTCGAGACCGAGGCGATGTCGCCGCCTTGGCAAGGTTCACGCGCGTCACCTCGTCCACGACGTGGCGCACCCCCAGCGTGTCGACGCAATGCGCCTTCATGAACTCGGCGAAACGTCCCGCATCCAGATGATAGGCATAGTTGGCGATGCCGCCATATTCCGGCGAGGTCATCAGCTTGGGCGCAAGATCGCACTCGCACAGATGATCCTGAAAGCAGACCGCATCGGAAAACGGCGGAACCGCCGCGCCCGTCGCCGCCTCGTGCCAGAAGGGCGCGAGATCGACCGCCGGGAACCCTTCGGGCAGAACGAGCGGATGATAATAATGGTCGTCGTCCGCGCCGGTGCGCCAGCGGGAAAATCGCGCGCCCTGCTTGAACGAGGCCTGGCAGGCGCGCAGGAAGGCCGTTTCGGAAATGCCGACCTTGCGCAAGGTGTTGCGCATCGTCGGCCACGTTCCTTCGCCGACGCCGACGATCCCGATGCGCTCGCTTTCGACCAGCGTGATCGCGAGCGTCGGCGCATCCGCGCTGCGATGGCGAGCGGCGAGAACGGCGGCGGTCAACCACCCCGCCGTCCCGCCGCCGACGATGCACACGGATCGCAGAAACGCTGTCATCATCACCCCTTGCCGTCGCGCCGGATGGCGCGGACCGGCATCGCACCGCCGGGGCGGACGGAGCCGGAGCCCGCCCGCCCGCGACGGCGCCTGTTCAGAACGTCAGGCGTACCCCGAAATTGAAGCGCCGTCCCGTGTCTTCCGCATACAGGAACTGGTTGGTGTAATAGGCATATTTGAACGCCCTCGCATTGGTCAGATTGGCCGCCTCGACGAACACGCCGAAGTTCGGGTTGATCGCGTAATTGGCGCTGGCGTCGAGCTGCGAATAGCTCTTCACCTGCGTCACGGCCTGACCTGCCCCGTTGAGCGGCGGCGGCGCCAGATACTGCAGGAACTTGTCGCGCCAGTTGTAGGCGACGCGCAGCTCCAGCCCGTTCTTGTCGTAGAAGGCGACGGCGTTCGCGGAGTTGGACAGGCCGGTCAGGGCGAACTTGTTGCTCAGATCGCGCACGTTGAGCGGGCGGTTGCTACCCACCAGCGTTCCGTTCACCTGGAAGCCGAAGCCGGTCTGGCCGAAGATCTGCTGCCACGCTGCCTCCAGCCCCCGGACGATCGCATCCTCGCCGTTGACCGGCGCGGTGATCGCGAACTGCGCGGGCAAGCCGGTGCCGGGATCGAGCAACGGGCTGCCCGCCGCGTTCGCGACCGTGCCCGTCCGCTGGTTCAGGACGATGAAGTTGCTGACGTTCTTCAGATAGCCGCCGAGCGACACATAGGATCCGGGGGCGTAATAATATTCCGCCGAAAGATCGAGGTTGCTCGACTTGAACGGCTTCAGCCCGGCATTGCCGCTGTTGGCCGCGAAGTTGCCGGGGCGCAGCGTGGTGAGCATCGTCACCGGGGACAGCTGTTCCAGCGTCGGACGGGTGATCGTCTGCGACGCCGCGAACCGCACCGTCAGATTGTCCCGGACGTCCCACCGCAGCGACATGTTGGGCAGGATGTCGGTATAGTCGCTGCGAGCGACCGTTCGCGCCGTTCCCGACGCGGTCGAGCCATATTGCGTCTGGTCGTTCGCCAGCCGCACCAGTGCGGTACAGGCCGTCGCCAGACCGTTCACGTCGGCCTTGGTATGCTCGATACGGACGCCCGCGACGATCGAGAACGGCGCGTCGGCCAGCGTACCGGCGAACTCCGTCTCGACATAGCCGCCAAAGATCTGCTCCTTGACCAACGTGTCGCTGACGAGCGGCGGCGCGAAGGTGAAGTTCCGCTTGGTCGCGCGTTGCTGGGCGGTGATCGCGTCGAACAGGGCCTGCCCGTCGAAGGTCTGCCAGCTGGTGACCTGCCGGTCGGCCCCGCCGACCCCCTTCAGGAAGTTCGATCCCGCGCCGTACACGGAAATCGGCACGTTGCCCGGCGCGTTCAGATTGTAGCCGCACGTCGTGCAGCCCGTGCCGCCGTCATTCGAGTAGAAGGACGTGCGCTTGCGATCGTTCGAGAAATAGGCGCCGGCGCTTGCCTTCGTCAGCCCCTGATCCTCGCCGTCATACTTCACGTCGAACCGGCCCTGCCACCGCTTGTCGTCGGTGCCGAAGCCGCGCAGCAGCATGACGTGCTGGCACAATTGCTGGCCGGCGCCTGCGACGTTGCCCGACGGCGTGCCCGAATTCGCCGGGGTCGTGCCGCAGCGCGCGTTGGCATTGGCATAGGTCGGCAGCGTCTCGGTGACCCATGGCAAGGTCGCCGAATCCGAGCGATAGCGCACCGACCCGGTCAGATACCCCAGCAGCGCGAGATAGGCCTGCGTGCCCCCGTTCGGATTCTGCGTGGCATGCGAATAGGTGCCGTCCACGGACAGCGTTACCGCATCCGACGTCTTCCAGTCGAAATTGACGCCGAACTGCCTGGTTTCCGTGCGCTTGTCGTTCTTCTTGAAATGGAAGTCCGTCGCGATGCCGGTCGACCGGGTAAGATCGGTCGCGGTGCCGTTGGCGTCGGTGCGAACGTTCGTGAGGTTCGACGCGGTGAACCAGTGGCCATAGGAACGCGCGGCGGTATCGTTGATGAACTTGGACTACAGCGCGTCGCCGGTGATCGTCAGGTCGTCGCTCGGCCGGAATTGCAGCACCAGCGTGCCGCCGAGCCGCTGCCGATCCTCGCTGGTCACCTTCTTGTCGAAATTCTGCGGAATGAACAGGTTGCCCTGCGGGTTCGACGCCGTGACCAGCGAGGCGCCGCCGTTGACCTGCGCTGCCGGCGCCGACGGGTTGACCAGCCAGCCGTCGGTCACCGCCTGCTTGAGCTGGGTGAAACGACGCTGACAGCGGCCGCTGATGAGGATGCCGAACGTGTCGTCGGCAAAGGTGCGCGCCGCCAGGAACGAGACGTCGGGCGCGAACTTGCCCGAATTGACGTCGTAATTGGCGCCTGCCGACGCGGAAAACTTGCCGTCGCTCTAATCGAACGGACGCGCGGCCTTGATATTGATCGTCGATCCGACGCCGCCCGACTGGAGCCGGGCCGTCGATGACTTGTACACGTCGACCCCCGCGACCAGCTCCGACGCCAGCGTGTCGAACGAGAAGGCACGGCCGCTGGCCTGACTGGGATCGGTGGGTGTCGCGATCTGACGGCCGTTGACCAGCACCGTGTTGAATTCCGGACCGAAGCCGCGGACCGTCACGAAGGCGCCTTCGCCGCCCGAGCGATCGATCGACACGCCGGTGATGCGCTGGAGCGATTCGGCGAGGTTCGCGTCAGGCAGCTTGCCGATGTCCTGCGAGGCGATGGCATCGACGATGCCGCTGGATGAGAGTATGTGGCAGGCAACCGGCCGATGGATGGCGATGACGTCGGAACCCGGCAGGTGACCCGCCTGCAGGATCTGGCTGCGCTCGCGGGCTGTTCGACTGCGACCGTCTCGCGCGCGCTGCGCGACGATCCCCGGATCAACGTGGAGACGCGGACCCGGATCTGGCAGCTTGCCTATGACGTCGACTATCCGCTGGCCAAGTATCTCGGCGGCCGCAGCGGCGCCCCCGCATCCAGTTCACTGTCGATCGTGATTCCCCGCCGGCCCTCGCGGACGGTCAGCCTGCGCGAGCCGTTCCTGCTCGAGCTGCTCGCCCAGATCGGCGACGAGGCACGCTTTCACGAGATCGACCTGCGACTGACCCACTTCGCCCCCTCCAACGAGGTCGAGCTGAACGAGTTCTTCGATTCGGTCGTCGGCGATCCGGTCATCGTTCTCGGGCAGGGGCTGCTGCACGAGGCGCTCAACGAGGTGGCGAAACGTCGCCGCAACATGGTGGTATGGGGCGCGCGGCAGGAGGAGCAGAATTATTGCTCGGTCGGCACCGACAATTACGCGGGCGGCCTTCGTGCGACCCCGCATCTCATCAGCCAGGGGCGGCGCAACCTCGTCTTCCTCGGCGACATCATCGGCCCCGAGATGACGCAGCGCTATCGCGGCTTCTGCGAGGCCACGGCGGCGGCCGGGGTTTCGGCGACGCTCGTCAGGTCCCGGCTCGACGTGAACGTCGCGGCGCGGGCGATCCAGGGCCATCTTGCGCGCGGGACGCGGTTCGACGGCATCGTCGCGGTCAACGACGTGTCCGCGATCGGGGCGATCAACGTGCTCATCCGCAGCGGACTGTCGATCCCCGACGATGTGTCGATCGTCGGCTATGACGATATTCAGCACTGCCATTACGTGCGGCCCATGCTGTCCACCGTGTCCCAGAACGTTACCGGCAGCGCGCGCTCGTCGCCAAGGCGATGCTGGGCAACGTGACGGAAGCGGACAGCGAGATCATCCAGTCCGGTCTCATCCTGCGCGATACGTGATGCGACGGAACGGCGGGGCGCGCTCGCTGTCGCGGTGCGGCATGTGGTGTTTGATGCGTAAGCGTGGCGTGAGGACCGCAGTTTATGCGGCTTGGGCTGTTGGCTGATCTGTCTGGGGCACCCAGTTCCACGGCATCAGCTCGTCCCAGCGGGTGGCGGGCCAGTCGCCGGCGACCC
>NZ_JBDZDK010000024.1:0-60567 GCF_040049155.1 Sphingomonas silueang | reverse complement strand
CGGCGCCCGGATCGCCTTGCGCACCACCTTGCGCGACAGGTGCAGGTCCCGCGCTATCGCCTTGATGGCCTTCCCCGACGCGTGCTCGCGCCGGATCCTCAACACCGTCTCCAATACCAGCATTCCGATCTCGCCGCCTGACACACCGCCAAGCGAACAGCCTAGACCACCGGGATGAGGGGTCCTTTTTCGACGCCGATCACCCCGCTACCGGGGTCCCTTTTCCACGCCGATCCACAGGTCTGCGCCAAAGGCTGCCGCATCGTTGCGGATTTGCGTGATCCTGGCGACGCTCGTCCTGAACTGCGGGATCCGGGCGAGCGCGCTCAAGACATCGTCCGCACCGAAGGTAGCGCGCCGGCCCACATAGGCCTTCCACGCTTCGCTTGCCGCCTTGTGGCCGGCGGTGGCGATGCCATTCAAGCGATCGATGAACGCATATTTGATGTCGAACGGCGGATCGTTGAGTTTTCCCGGATCCGCCTTGATCGTCTCGCGCAACACGCGTGCCTTGTCGGCATAGCCCAGACCATCACCCGGCTCGAAATCGACCGGCACGCCGGCTTCAGCCAGCGCGGCCAAGGTCTCGCGCAGTCGTGTCATCAGCATCGACAGCGTGGCAAACTGGGTTGCGCGCGTGGCGAACTGATCGGCTTCCTCGGCAGTGTTCTTGAGCTTCTGATAGGTGTTGATCTTCGTTGCCAATGTGGCGGCGCGTTCAAGCAACATCAGCATGCTCCCTGTCCGCGCCCGATAGGGCAACAAGATCGGCTTCGATCGCGGCTAACGACCTGTCGATCTGCTCCAGGCTGGCGGCCAAGGCGCCGTGTTTTGCATCCAGGCTCTGGCTGGTCGCGCCGATATTCTGGTCCACGGTATCGAGAAACGCTTGTGCCGCTGCGGCCAACGCCGTTCCCCCTTCCACCGCACTTCGGCGCCCCCGCCCGAAGTGTGAAAGTGCGGCTATGGCATCCGGTTCCTTGGCAAGCGCGCGCGCTGCCGACATCGAATCGTCGAAATGCACCGACCTGAAGCGATCAAGTTCCTCTCCCAATATGCGTGAAGTGTTGCTGGTGCCGATCCCAGCCTCAGCGACGGCTTTGCGTGCAGCATCCAGCACACTCAGGATCTGGGCCCGATTTGCTGCCGCCCCGAAAGCGTCCTCCATGGCTCCGAGCCAGGCTTGGCGAACGGCCAGCTCCGATGCCGCCGCGGCAGCAATACCGTTTTTGATTTCACGATAGGTCTTGGCAAGTTCCTGAGTATCGCCGTCGGGCGGTTGCAACCGAAGCTGATATTTGGCCTGACGGAGATCCCGGATCGGGCCCAGGACTCGACCGGGATTGAGCATCGTACGGGCCTGGCCGCCCTTCATGCTCGACATTTGTGAGCGTGCGATATCGGCGAGCTTTTCCCGGTTTCTGACGAGTGTGCCGTAAAGCGCCTTCATTTCAGGGGCGGTGCTCGCGCATTCAGTCGCCCAGCTCGCACTGAACGCTGCGTCGATCATATCGGCGATCGAGGCGTCGGGCTTGATCCTGCCGCCGATCGCTGCCCCGACACATAAAAGCTCGGTCGCGGCGGCCGCCTGGTTCCACTGCGGCGTCGGTTGGCAGATCGCACGCAATTGCGCTTCAACGCTGCGCGCCCAGATCTCCACGCAATCGAGGAACGCGGCAAGCATCTTCTCGCCATCGGGAAATTCCCAGCGGAACTGGTCCTTGCTTGCGCGCAGCACGCCTTGCAGTGCCGCTGCCGCGGTTGCCGGCCGAACCAGATCGCCCGGAATTATGAGCTTCACGAGGATATCGGAGCGGACCTGGGTGGTCTGGCGGTCAAAACTGATACTGGCGGTCTGGAATGGCTTGCCGGTCTTTCCTGCGAAGCTCGCCTTGGCCAGCCCCATCATGTCCCAGTCGATTGCATTCGATACGGCCGAGAAAACGAGCAGCCGGAGATTGGTTGCGACTGTCTGGTCCAGTCCGTCGCCGCCAATCCACTGCGCTATCAGCAAATCTTCCTTGCTGGCGGGCGGCTGCTGCGGCCCGTTCGTGACGGGGACATCGACGGCGAGGTCTGCCGGCTTGGCGGCAGCGGCGCCAGGAATTTCGGGAACCTCGAATGCTGCTCGAAGCCGATCGTCGAGATTGGCGATCGCGCCGGTACCGTCATAGAGTTCGAGAAACGCGGCCCAGCGCTGAAAATTCTGGGGATTCCGGTTTGCGAGTTCATCCTGCGCGACGACAGGGAGGGCGTTAATGCCGCCGAGCTTCTCCAGCAACTTGAACGAGGGAAATTTGCCGGTCGCGATATCAGGTGCAAAATTGTCGAGGACTTCGACGAGCAGGTCGTTCTGCAGAATCCGTGGATTGAGTCTCTCGGGCATCGATGCATCGGCGCGCGAGGCGGCGTTCCACAGAGATTGCTCGGTGAACGGATAGAGCCCGTAGCCGTCGACATCACCGAAGATCGCATGGCATTCGGGTTGGTGGATGCAGACGTCACATTTTGAACGCGGATTTTCCCCGGGCGCCGCTGCATCGCTCCATTGCTCGATGCCCTCTCGGCCCAAGCGGACAGCATTGAGATATCGGGAGGTGAAATGGCTTAAGGAGGTCCTGGTCACCGCGCCGCCGTCGGCTCGACCCGCAGAGCGATCCATATCGACGATATGAGTGGTGCGCATATAGGCGGTTTCGGCGACACTCTGGAAGAAGCCGGTAGTGACCGCGATGGCCGTTCGCATCTTGCACAGCCGATCATCGCCCTGCGAGGTGATAGCCTGCAGCACCGCACGATCGATCCCCTGCAAGCGGGCAAACTCTTCTACGAGGAGAACTAGCTCCTGCCCCTCAGTCTTGAGGTAGCTGCGCAGCCGGGCCATCAGTTCTTCGACACGGTCACCCGAAAAGCTCAGCGTGCGCGCCACTGCGCGATCCAGATTGCGATTGATGATTCGGATCGCGAGCGGAAGATGAACCGCTGGATCGAGTTCGATGATGTCGATTACGTCGCGTGCGAGGCGCGAAGCCTGCGCGAAATCCATGCCGCCGAGTGGAAGGTCGCTGTCGACGAAAGCGCGGCGCTGGTCGGGGCGGTCCCGCGCATTGGAAGGCGCGAAGATATGGTCGACGATGTCGGCAATGACCGTGTTGTCGCCCAGAAAATGCGCTTCGCGCATATGGGGATCCTGGAAGAGATTGGGCAGACACACCGCCAACTCTCTCTCGATCTCATCGGCCTCGGCCGGCAGCACTTCCTCGCGGATAACCTGGGCGAGGTCATTGAGCAGCTGCTGTTTTTGATCATTGCGGCTTTGGGTGCCGTCGCCGGCCGACTGGAGCGTTTCGAGAAAACTTCCCTGCTGCTCCGGGGGAAGTCTATCAATGATCATCCTGACGATGTTGCGCAGGCTGGTGCCCGATTTGCGCACCACCAGCACGACACGCTCTTTGGACGGCTTGATGTTAAGCCGCATCCAGTGAACCAGATGCGACTTTCCAGAACCGGTTTCACCGAGGATCGCCGCAAGCGCATGCGGGCGATCGTCGCGCAGGAAATCCTCGAGAAAGACGGCTGGAGTCATGTCGGCCCATGAGGCTTCGCCAATCTCCTGAAAGGACTTGCCGACCTGAGGGCTGACCTTCAAATCCCAGTCGCTGTGAACCGCCCGGAACAGGCTGTCGCTAATGTGTTCGGCGAACGGATTGATGATCTGACGGACGGCGCGAGGATCCCAGCACAGATAGTTGCGCATCATGCGGCGTCCCGTAGCGCGATGCGGCTGACCCGGCCCTCGCGTGACCCAAAGTCGAGAATGCGCGCCGCGGCGTCCGCGACGCTCGTCATGGTCAAGCGCTGGCGATCGCTCAGACGCTGAAGAGCAAGGCTGGTGGCGATCGACAGGCGCTTGTCTCCATCGACGAGGGGTGTGAGTCGCATCCCTTCGAAGTCCTGGCGAGCGCTGCCCGTTTCGAACACCGGGAAGATCGCCGCCAACCGCGTGACGAACTGCTCTACGGGCAATTCATTCGTTTCGGCAAAGATGGCCGGAAGCGCGCCTTCTATAGCTTCGAGCGGATCGGGGATTACCCGGCGTGTCGTGAGATCCTCGGCATTGTTGCCGCCACCGACGATGGTCGCGAAGCCGAGATAACGGCTCCAGTAGAGAAAGCTCTGCCAGCCGGCATAGTCCGCAATCTCAAACTTCGAAGCATGATCACCAATCAGGGCCCTCAACTCGTTGATCGGCTCTTTTGAGAAGTTCATCGGTCGGAGCGGGCTGGTGCTGAGAAACCACGAAAGGGCGGTCATATACCCGGATTGTCTGGTGTCTGCCGCGCGCGTCGGATCGAACAAGGTGCGGCGCATATAAGCGCGAAAATAGGTCTCGCTGTCGCGTCCCTTTTTCCCGCCCCCACGGGCATCGCTGGTCAATCGTAGCTTGCCGTCAATCTCTTCCACGAGACCGATGCGGCGCGCTTCAGCGAGCGTATTGCTGAACAGGGTGGTGGTCGATTCTCCCTCTTCGCCGCCGCGATTTCTCAAGGAAGGTGGTGTCGCCCAAGCTTCCAGACGATCTTTTACTTCTCCGCTCTCGCTATCGAACAACGCTGCATAAATGGCGTATAGCCGGCTGGGTACAGCTTCGAATGTTGTAACAATGCTCATTGCGCCACTCTTGCGTTGAATTCGTCTAGCGTCAGCGTCCGGCCACCGAAGACATCCTTCAGTCTGCGGCCATCAGGCGCGGGTTGATCGATCGGCGCCAGGAATATCCGGGGATTGTCGGCCCTCGACACCAGATTCTGCGGTTCCAGAACCTGTTGGTCGCCTACCATTACAAGTTCGGGGCCGCGCGGCAGTCGTGACAAGGCGAGCGATGGGAGATCGCTGACGAAGAAAGCCGCTTTTTCCGCGAACTTGAGCACGCGGTCCATGTCGAACGGTTGCGGCCCGAGCGTGATTAGCTTGGAGAGGCGCGCCTTCTGGAGGCGCTGCAGGGTCTCGCCGAGACGGCGTGAAGAATTTCGCGTAAGGGCGCCTGGATCATAGCTGACGAGCAGGCGCAAGTCGCGATCCAGCAGATTTGCGATCAGAGGGTCGAGCGGTTCAGCCCAGGGACTACGCGGTTCTCCGACCGGCACGGAGTTCAGACGACAAGCCTCGTCGAAGCGGCAACGGCTGCAGCGACTGCACACACGCCCGACCCGATTGGCGCCATAGAGTTCTTCGAGAATAGTCGCCGGACAGCGCATATTGCGAAGAAATTCACGCATAAGGTCGAGATTGCGCTTGGCGGCCAGCCATCCGATCCGCCGGACCGGTTCCACGCGCTCCTGCCACAACGCCTTGTCGAGATGGTGATCGTTGATGATTTCGATCTCCAGCCAATCGCCCTCTTGCTGGATCCTTGGATAGGGCGTGCCCAGCAGGCGAACTATGCCGGCGCGCGCCATCAGCGCCACGGTGCGAAGATTCCAATCGGTGTTCGCGTCACCGAACATGTCGATATCGCGCTCGTCGGTACCCGGCCGTCCGTCGATCCGCACGGCGAAGCGCCCGTCGCCAAAGCGCGTCTTGCGGGCGAACATCGCCGCCCAGCGATGATAGCCGCGATCGACGCTGATGACTTGTTGGGCGTTGATCCGCTCGGCGATCGCCACGTCCTTGGTTGTGGGCACGATCAGCGAGAGCGCGGCCTTGCCGTCGCGCCCACCTCGTCCAACTTCCTGATAGAAACGGTCGAGCGTCTCCGGCACGCATGCATGTATGACGCTGCGGGCGTGGGCATAGTCGATGCCAAGGCCGAAGGCAGATGTGCCGACAACGATATCGAGCGCGCCGTCGCGCCACTGACCGACAATTTCCTCACGCTCGGCGCGGCTGGTCTTGCCGTGAAGCTTGCGCACGCGGCGAAAGCCCGCATCGGTCAGGCGGGTGAACCAGGCGTTCGCGGCCGGAACCTCGGTCACGTAGAGAACCGCTGGTCGAGGTACGTGATGAAGCGCCTCAAGAACCTGGCTGATGCGGTTCGCTTCACTGGCGAACGGGGCAATCCAATAGTCTGGTTCGGGGCGCAACTGAACAGCTGCCAGGCTCTCGAAAGCGTCCTCGGCGCCAAACAGTGATCGGAGCGTCTCCAGAGACGAGTCCGTCAGCGTCGCGGACAGCATGATCGTGCGCAGCGCTTGCCCCTCCGGGGCTGCGGACAGCAGTTCGCGCCGCAGGCCGCTCAGTTCCTGGAACTCGGTTCGGAATCCGGTTCCCCATTGGTCGACGAGATGCGCTTCGTCGATGACGATCGCGCGGAGCAGGCCCGCTTCCGCGGCACGCCGCAAAGAGTCGCGCAAACGACCACAGGCGGCTTCGGGCGATGCAAAGCAAAGTCCCTGGGTGCCATCGGCGATTCGCTCGGCAATGATGCCGTTCTGGACGTCATTGCCGCCCTGGAATGCTAGTGGCCGCGATAAGCCGCAAACCTCGACCGCTTCATTTTCATGATTGACCCCCAGAGCGACCGTCGGGACAATCACCAAAGTCACGCCGCGGTTCTCGGCCTGGTCCGCGCCAACGAAACCAACGGTCTGGACGAGTTGGAAGATCATACTCTTCCCTTCCCCGGTCGGAAGGGCAATGACGATACTTCCTCCAGTCGGCGTTGAAAGCGCGGCGCGCACGGCGGCGCGCTGCCCACGGCTACGATAGGACGTGCGCCCGACCGCTGCGAGCAGGGGATCGCCTTCGCAACCTGCCATGTTGAACGCGCGGCGCTTCGTCTCGGACGCGGCATAGGTGTCGACGCCCTCGCCGACATCGGAAAGCCAGGCGGGTTTCCAGGGCAGAAGGGTTACCAGTCGCGTCTGATCGGCTGCGGCCGCGCGCAAGCCGGTCCGCTCCCACAATGCAAAGCCGTCGAACCGCGGATGCGAAACGGTAACGGCAGGTGATACGGCCGCGCCGCGACGGACATGTTCGTGCGTCAGCGCCTGACGGAGCAGCACGGCGAGGTCGAGCGCACTCGCGATGCGCCTCGGATCGATCAGCGCGCAACGCAAACGCTCGATTGCCGGCGAGCGCGCCTGCCAGTCTACGCCGCTGTCGGCGCGATCGAGCAGCCGGCTCAGTGCCAGGAAGGCATCATGGCCGTCGAGTTCAGCCATGGCTGGATTCCGCCGCAATCCCTTTACCCAGGACCAGGCATCCCATCGCGTCAAGCCGGATCGCAGGCGCCGAGATACTCGGCAGGATCGATTCGATGAGTGCGATATCCTCGCGTGCCATGGCATCACCGGCAGAGTGACGCCGCTGGAGGCGATTTTTGCGCCGCTGCAGGTCCCCAGATGCGAGGGCCGTTGCAGTTTTGATTGCCTGCTCGACGCTTGGCTGCTGCGACAGAAGATGACGCGCTTCGTCGCGCACGCGCCGGCAGGCGGTTTCGAAGGCCGAAGGCTCGATGAACTCGGCGAGGATGTTCGGCCGGCTTCCCAAGTTGAGATCGGCGCTCGCGCCTTTGCCCTCAGCGCCATAAGGCTTGGATAAAATCTCGAGCAGCATCGGATCGGTGACCGGATCACCGTTGATGTCGATGAAGAGAATATGCTCGCTTTGAGGAAAATAGCGCTGCGCTCGACGGAAACTCGCCAATTCGGAGCGTGACGGCGCCAGCAGATCTACCATCTGCAGATTTGGCTCGATCGTGAAGCAAAGCTTGAACCCGATCCAGGCATCCTCGAGGCCGGGAACAGTGCGATATGTGATGAAGGCTGTTCCGCGATCGTCCCAGCGCGTGAAGCGCATAACGGCGTCAATCAACGGTGTCCCGGGTCGCAGCAAGGTCACGCCCGCACGCCGCGTCGCGATTCGACGTTTCCAGCTCAATGCCTCGCTGTCGTCGAGTTCAAATTGCTGTTGCCATGGTAGCTTGGGAATCAAGGTCTGCTTGGCGATTGCCAGTTTGAATGGGTCCTCGGCCGGCCAGGCATATGGCCGCTTCACCATCTGCAGCGTGGCGACCAGCCACTGATCTACACCCGCCTCGAGCGCTGCTTCGTCAGCCTCGGCATCATCAAGCGCCCCGATGAACGTCTCGACAGGCTCCTCCGCCAGCGCGATGCGATCGAGCGCATATTGTTCGTCCTGCGATTTGCGCTCGTCCACAATTTGAGCCCGGATATCGGCCGCAAGTGCCGCAAGCGCATCCGAGCCGCGCATAAGCAACGTTTCGAATGCCCGCGCTTCGAAGGCCTCCAGCAGAAACTGGACGTCGCTGATCGAGCGGTGGAAGATGGATAACCCTTCGGCGAGCCAGCTATACCAGGCCGCCCAAGGGCTGCCGTCCTCATCGGAAGGGAGCAGGATTCGGTGCCGAATGATGCCCTGCGTGCGCCCATAGCGGTCCAGCCGACCGATGCGTTGCTCGACCCTGCTCGCGCTCAGCGGCAGATCGAGATGGACGATCGCATCCGCAAAACTGAGGTTGAGACCTTCCTCGGCCGAGCGATCCACCGTCAGAATCGCGGCCTTCTGCGCGAGAGCGAATTGGCTCTCGGCGCCCTCTTCAAACTCGTCCTCGGTTTCAGCCTGGTCCGCCTTCGAAAGCAGCAGGCACAGCGCCCCCTGGACGGCGCTTTCCAAGGCTTCGTGAAATGCCTCTGCCAAAGCGGGTGCCGTCGCGAACACGACGATCTTGGGGTGCGGGACCTCGGCACCAAGCGTGCTGACCAACCGGCGGACGCTTTCGATCATGGTGTCGATGCGACCGATATCGTCAACTGCCTCGGCATGTTCCCGCAACGCATCCAGAATTTCGGCCTCACCTGCGAACAAGGGGCTGGCGTCGGCAAGCAACAGGCGTAGTGCGTCGCGACCTTCTCCGATTGCACTCAGCAAGTCTCGATAGCGTGACACGAGCGAGGCGTTCCCGAGATCATGATCGACGAGGGAGTCGACCGCTGCTGCTCGCCAGTCTTCGAGTGTCGCGAGCAGGACCGCCAAATCGTCGCTTGGATCGCCTTCCGTACGGACATGCGTCAGCGCCTCGCCATCAGGCCCACGCGAGCGAAATTCCCATCCTTGCGCGTCCGCACGTCGCGATCGGATCAGCCGCTGGTGGATGCGATAGCTGTCGGCGATATGCTCCTTGAGCGCGCCGCATAGATCGACCAGGCGTTCGGGCGCATCGCGCGTGGCGGCAATCATCTGCGGCGCCAGTTCCTGCACGACAGTGTCGTCGGGGAATATCCGGCCGAGTTCAGCGCCACGCTGCCGCAACACGAGGCCAGACCCGTCCGGGTCGAGACTGAGGAGCAACCGGCCAATTGCTCTCCTTTGCTCCAGTTTGGCGCGAAATCCCTCCAGATCTTCAAGCGGATGGGTCAAGGGATCGAGCAAGTTGAGAAGCGCCAGAAATCTCGCTTCCTCGCCAAGTGGCGGTGTCGCCGAGAGCAGCAGCAGGACGGGAACATCCTCGGCAAGTTCGCGCAGGCGTGCCGCCGATTTGGCCAAAGCCCCGCTCTCTACCCCTACGAGGTGGTGGGCCTCGTCGATTACCAGAACATCGGGTCTCCGCCTCACCTGTGCGATCTCCGTATGCGAACAGCATTCGAAAGCCTCGCCGAATTGATCGAGGCGCAGCTTCGTAGTGAGTTCTCGACGCCACTGGCTGCAAAGCGCGGGCGGGGTGGCGATCAGCACCTCGGTTTCAGGATTGTCGATCAGATGCTGGCGAATGATCAGCCCGGCCTCGATTGTCTTGCCGAGACCAACCTCGTCGGCCAGCAAATAGCGCTGGATGGGATCGCTCAGGACGCGCCGAACTGCGGCAACCTGATGCGGGACGAAATCGATGCCTGCCGAGAGCAGCGAAGTCAGACCTTGTGCAGCGCTGGTGAGAGTCCGAAGCGGCGCCAGGGCGGCTTGGCGACGGTCATGGAGGAACTGGCTCTCGGCACCTCCTGCAGCCAGTATCTCAGCAGGATCTTCAGGTGCGCTCCATGGTCGAACGACCAAGTCGATCTCGCTGACGTCCCTCCGTTTTCCGTTGGGAAAGCGTACCTCGTAGGTAACGAGCCCGTTTTCCTGCTGGAGATAGTCGCTGATCCGGCCGACACGCATCCGGTCGCCGTCGAGGACATAGGCACGCGTCTGAGGACTGAGGAAAGCGCGCTCGACTTCCGCTATATCGCAGTCGATGTCTTCACTGCGCTGAATAGAATAGAAGACCGAAACAGTGCAGCGGCCATTAGCCGCAGATTGCAGCTTCCCGACGCCCTTTTGGCCGGGCAGACCGACAAGCATCCCCCTAAACAGGTGCATCCCCCTTCGGCTAGCGACCCCCGCTGTCGCGCCGTGATCAGCATCTTACCTGGAGAGGGTTGAGAACCAATCAAAAAGTGGATGATCTATATTCCAATCTGGTGCTCGATCGTCTCAAACTTTCATGCTTGCTCGCATTGAGCCCGCTGGCCGCTTGGCTCCGGCGCCGCTTTCGTCGTTCCGGCGGGGCCTGATTAGCTCGCGGCCGCCCTACGCGGCTCGTCGGCAAGCTCCGCCTCGACGATGCCGGGCACTTCGGCGAAGCTTCGGATCACGTGATCGGGCCGCACAGCTTTAGCGTCCGGCGCCCAGCTTGGACGGAAGCCACCGGGGAAATAGATCGTCCGGAGCCCGGCGGCCCGCGCGGGCGCGATATCCCGGTCGAGCTGATCACCGACCATGAAGGCACGCCTGGGCGCCCCGGTCAGCGACATAACCCGCCGGTAAAGCGTCGGCGCTTTGGGCCCTTCCACGATCCGGTCGAAAAAGGAGCGAAGGCCAAGGCGCTCGGCGTTGCCTTCGACTTTCGGCCTGGCGCCCTCCGTCACGACCAGCAACAGATATCCTGCCGCTTCAAGCGCTCTTAGCCCTTCGGATACGCCTGGTCTGATCGCCGGCGCTGTACCAAGAGCGGCAAAGAAGGCGGCTTCGATCTCGCCGGCCGTGTCATCGGCGATTGCGTAGGAATGGCCGCCACGCCATGCGCCGCGCGCGGCATCGTCGGCACTAGCCCCCTTCAGGGCCAGTTCGAGCCCGCGTACCAACAGCCGCGGCGGGTATCTGAGGCCCGCATGATGACGTTGCGCCAGAGCCTGATCGACCGCGCGAACGAACCCCAGACGATCATCTGCGCCCGCCGGGCGGGAAAGCCGCTCCTCCGTCGCGTCCAATAGCGCGAGCTGCGCTTCGGCGAACACTGCGTCGGTGTCCCACAAGGTGTTGTCGGCGTCGATGAAGATGGTGGCTCGCTCGGGCGCCGCACTCATCGCGTTCCTCCCGCGTTGGCAGGCGCCGGCTGAGCTATGATCTGGACGGGAAGCGGCTGGGGCGCCTTGATCACTTCGACCTTGCTCGCCTGAGCCGCTGGCTTGGTCGGCTTGATCATGGATTGCGAAAACGTCAGCAGTACGATGTAGATCAGCAGACAGCGAAGGGCCCATGCCAAAAGGCTCTGTGCTGGCTGAAGGTAACGTAGCTTGTCCGCGGCCTTGGCGGCGACCAGATACGCCTCCACGACATAGTTCTTCAGATACTCGATCTTGAGGTCAGGCCGAAGCGTGGCGGCCAGCTTGCCGCTCGCATCCGCCACGGTCACGAACGAATTCGCCCATCCCGCCGGCGTCACGCCGATGATCTCGCGAAAGAAGAGGAACGACTTTGTGGGCCCGGCCTGTTTCGCCACGGTCGCGGTAGCCGGGTATTTGAATCGGGTGCGCGTCGCATGGAAGGTTACCAGCGCGCCGCCGAGAGCGAACAATACGAAGGCAAGAAAAGCGAGATAAGTGAACAGCAACAGCCAATAGGTCCCGCCCGCCTGATCGGCGAGAGTGCGCAGCGGATAATCGGTGGCGAAGCTGGCAAAGAATGCGCCCGCCAGCGCGGTCAGGAAGGTCGTGACGGTCAGCAGCCGCGTGGCTTTGCCATCCTGATATTCGGTTTGGGCCTTGGCTTCCTCAAGCGATGCCTTGGCCAGATCGATCGCGTCGTCGAGCGCGTCGTCGGTCGGGTCGAGCGTGTCCCAATGCTCCATCGCCCCGCCGGGTCCGACAAGTTGCGCGACGATCTGCTCCGGTGTGACGCTTTTGCTGGGCTCACCCAGCCGCGGATAGAAACCGAGCGGGATGTCGAAGAACGAGCGCACCGCAGCACCGGGCATCCACAGGCTCGCGCCCGTCCTGACCTTCGCCGACGTGACCGATGCATCACCCGGCGCTGGGGAAGTCGCAGCGGTGGCAATCGGCTCGTTCACTATGCGCCTTCCCGAAATGCCGAATAGCCGCGCGCGCGCAGTTCGCACGCAGGGCAATCTCCACAACCATAGCCCCAATCATGCAGATGTGCGCGTTCACCGACATAGCAGGTGTGGGTGTCGGTACGGACAAGTTCGACCAGGTCCTCGCCGCCGATCGTTTTTGCGAGCCGCCAGGTCGCCGCCTTGTCGAGCCACATCAGCGGCGTGTGGATGACCGAGCGGTTGCCCATGCCGAGGTTGAGCGTGACCTGGAGCGATTTCAGCGTGTCATCCCGGCAATCGGGATATCCCGAATAATCGGTCTCGCACATGCCCCCGACCATGTGGCGCAGTTCGCGCCGATAGGCGAGCGCCGCGGCCAGGTTGAAGAAGAGCAGGTTGCGCCCCGGCACGAACGTGTTCGGCAGACCGTCCTGTCGCAGCCCGATCTCGGCATCCCGCGTCAGCGCGGTTTCGCTCACCTGTCCGAGTACGGACAAGTCCAGCATATGGTCGGGCCCGAGCCGAGCCGCCCATTCCGGGTTGAGACCGGTAAGCGCTTCGCGAAAGCTCGTTCGGCACTCGAGCTCGACGCGGTGGCGCTGGCCATAATCGAAGCCGACCGTCTCCACGCGATCGAAGCGCTCGAGCGCCCAGGCGAGGCACGTCGCCGAGTCCTGGCCGCCGGAGAACAGAACCAGCGCGCCCTCGCTCATGCCGCGACTTCCTCTCCCCAATAGACGCAGGTCTCGCCACTCGAATCGCGGTGTACCGCGACCTTGTGCAGATTGGCGATCGTCGGATGAAGCCGATCCCAGATCCAGCGGCTGAGATTCTCCATCGTCGCCGGGCCAAGGTCGTTGATCTCGTCGAGAAAGCGGTGATCGAGCGCGTCGCGCGCATCCTCCATCGCACGCTCGAGCAGCCCCAGGTCGATGATCATCCCGGTCGCCGGATCGGGGCGGCCGCGCACCGTGACTTCCGCGCGGTAGCTATGCCCGTGAATGCGGCGGCTGGACTCGGTCTCGATCGAGCGCTCGAGCGTGTGCGCGGCGTCGAAACGGAATTGCTTGCTCAGTTCGAACATCAGCGGATCCCGATCATCTTGTGCGACTGGAGCGACAGGCGCCAGCGCGGGTTTTGCGACACATAGGCGATGGTGGCGGCGAGATTTTCTCCGGCAGTCGGCGAATCCATCGGCTGGAGGAAGAAATGCTCGAAATGGAGATCCTCGAAGCTCGCCGGATCGGCGGCGGACTGCGGGTAGACCAGCTTGATCTCGTTGCCGGCGCGAAGCACCAGTTCGGACCCCGCCTTGGGGCTGACACAGAGCCAGTCGATCCCATCGGGTGCAGCCTGGGTTCCGTTGGTCTCGACCCCGATCTCGAAGCCGCGGCGGTGCAGCGCATCGACAAGCGCCGCGTCGACCTGAAGCAGCGGCTCGCCCCCGGTCAGCACGACATAACGCTGCGCGGATCCTTCGCCCCATGCTGAGGCGATCGCCTCCGCCAGCGCCTCGGCATCGGCAAAGCGGCCGCCGCCGGTCCCGTCCATGCCGACGAAATCGGTGTCGCAGAAGGTGCAGATTGCCTTTGCCCGGTCCCGCTCGAGCCCGGACCAGAGATTGCATCCTGTGAAACGGCAGAACACGGCGGCGCGGCCCGCCTGCGCGCCTTCGCCTTGTAGCGTCCGGAAAATCTCTTTGACCGCGTAGCTCATGCGCTGGCCGCCCGATCGAGCAACGGCGCGGGCGCGGCCTTCTCGCGACGGCGCAGATCCGCCTTCACGACCCCCACGAGATAATGTTTGAGGAGTGCTACGTCGCGATTGACGTTCTGGAGCGCGTTCCAGCGGCGCACCTCGCCACCGAAGTCCCATTCGCCCGACGTCCAGGCCGTCCTTCCCTTTAGGCAGACGAGCCCTTCCTGGAATTCGTCGATCGAACGAGCGTCGGCGCGCTGGGCGAGGACTTCCATGACGTCGCCGAGCGCCTGGATCCCGGCACCGTGCAGCAGACGCGAGGTCGACGGCTTATGGCCGTGCCAGTCGAGCGGGAAGACGCGCTTCACCGCATCGAAGAAGTTGGAGACCAGCCGCACGCAGCGATCCTCGCCCTTCGGCGTGCGGACAAGCTCACGCATCACGCCGTTGGTCAGCGATTCCATGATGACCTTCTGCATCACGGTATCGGAAATGACGCCCTCGGGCATCGTATGCTGCTTGATATAGCCCCTGAGCGCAGTGTTCTCGAAGTTGAGCCGGGCGGTGATGTCGGCGGCGGTCGAACGGCGCGAGAGTCGCGGCGGCAGGTCGTCGACCGTCGGCAGCAGCTCGTAGATCAGCGACTTGGGCAGCGGTTTGGTGTTGTTGATCAGCACGAACTGGCGCCGCAGTTCCGCTTCATCCCGGCAGATCAGTGCCGACACGAACACCTCAAAGTCGCGGTCGAGATCGGCGAGTGCCGACAGGCGCTGCTGGCCGTCGACCACCAATCCTGGCGGGCCCGCGCTCACGTCGATGTGGAACATTGAAGCTCCTCCGTCGCGGGTCTCGACCGCGACCCCTTCGATGAAGGCGACGACGATCGGGTTGGGGAGCACGGCATTGGGCTTTTCGAGATAGTCGCGGATCTCGCGAATATGCGCCGCCACTTGCGGCCGCTGGAACCCGCTGAGCTCCCCCTGTACGCTGCGCCCGATCCGGTCGATCGCGGCAAAGCGCAGGATGTCGCCCGCTCGTGCGGCGAAAGTGAAGAGCTGATGCTCATCGCTCTGCTGTGCACAGATGGCGAGATAGGTCATCGGGTCGGTCGACGGCACGCTTCAAATCCAATCGTTCGATGTGTTCGTGATAAATTGCGAGGTTGTGAATCCCGCGGCGCTTGTTCCTGTTGCTTCCGCGGAAAATGATGACTTCGACCCCCGCGGTCGAGCAGATCGGGCAGCTGCATTGTTGCCACGGCTTCTCAACCAGCGTCTCCCGATAGCGCGCGGCAAGACGCGCCAGCAAAGGGCTGCCCGCGCACTCTTCGTACGGCTTCTCCTCGACCAGCGCCGCGCTGTAGACGAGCACGGCGTCGAGAACATCGCCTATTTCCGCAGCTCCTGCGTCATAGGCGCGCAGCGACGAGAGCGCCGCGCTTTCCATCGCCACCAGATCTTCGGCACGAAAGACCCCCTTCTTTACCGCTCGCTGGAGCTTGGGGTTCTCGAGCGCCTGGGGGATGCGGATCGAGGTGAAATAGCGCAGCCCCAAGTCCTCGCCCGGCAAATAGTAATTTTGTTTCGCGTCCTTGAAGGCGCGAATGAGTGGCGAGGTCGTGTCGAAGCTCGCGATATCGAAGCCATGAAAGCCATCGATATCGTCCGCCTTGGCGAAGCCGAGGATATGCAGTCGGGTCGATGGCGGAACCGCGTCGCGGATCGCCGCCAGGCATAATTTGATCTCGGGCGACTTCAGCGGGACCATGCCGCCGAGCGCCAGATAGTCATAGCCCATGGCGACCAGCCGGCGCGCAGCTTCCGCCATGCTGCCGGGCGACCAGCCTTGTACCACGCCCATCGGCACGAAGCTCGCATCGATCGCCAGCGCCTCGCGGCGAAAGGCGTCGGCGTTTTCGAGCGTGATATCGAAGCGGGCCTTGGCGTCGTCGCTGCCGCCGGACATGCCCGTGCCCTCGGCCTCGAAGTCGAAGATGATATGGTCGACCGACGCTCCGTGGGTGAAGCCGCACTCGTCATAAAATTCGGCCATCTCGACGGCGCTGTAGGGCGGCCGCTCGTCCTGGACGTAGGTGAAGGCGCCGCAGTCTCCGAAGATGTCGAGTTTCGCGAACTGCGGCTTGTCGAGACGCAGGAATTTGCGCGCGCCGACCAGATGGAAGCGCCGCGCTTGGCTCGCGGTATATTTTCCTTTGACGCGGTGATCCCCGATGATGCCACGCGAGACCAGCACCCCGTCATAGGGAGCGTAGCCCAATATCTCGTGCGGATAAGCGTCGTCCCAATAGGGCTGGCGCTCCGCCGGGCTGCGGTCGGCGATGAAGTCGAAGGCCGGATCGACATAGTCGAGGCTGTCGGCGAAGATGAACTTCATGTCCGCACCCGCGCGAGCTTGCGGTCGATGCGGCATAGATGCTCGGCAAGGCGCTGGATGTCCTGGGACGTCGACTGGACCTGGTTCCATTTGAGGCCGAGCTCATCCCACTCGCCGCCGGTCCAGCGGCAATGCGGCGCCAGGCGTTCGAGCGACGTGCGAACCTCCAGTTCCGGATCGGCGGTACTGTCCGCGCGCACCATGATCTGGTCCATCACCACGCCCATCGCGCGGATACCGGCCGAGTGCATCAACCGGCTTTGCGTGCTCTTCTTGCCCCAGGCATCCGGAAAGGCGTCGCGCACTGCCGACCAATAGATGAAAAGCGTCCGGTACATCGCGTCGGTGTCGACCTCATCGCCGCCGCGATATTGCGACAGCGCTCCCATCGACGATTTCAGATTCTGCCCAATCGCAGCGCGGAGCGAGGAATCGGTAATCACCCCGACGTTTGCCGGATCCGACTTGCGCTTCAGCATCTTGTAGAAGGGCGAGTTGGAATCCTTCGCCAGTTCATCGGTCAGCACGCTCGGCAGTCGGCGCTCCTCGAGATCCCTCGGCAAGAGCCCGCCGACTTTGGGAAGAAGTTCGTCGATCAGCCGCGGCGACAGCGGCTTCGCCTTGTTGACGAGAATGAACTGCTCGCGTGCGGTTGCGAGATCTGCGCTCAGGAAGCCCACGACCGGCACGACGTGCGTGTCGTTCCGGGCCTGGGCCAGAGCGAGAGAACGTTGCTGGCCGTCGACGATCCATGCGGCGCGCTTGCCTTCGGTCCGCACGGGAATGGTGATGACGCCGCCGTCGCTGATGTCCGAGCAATCCTTGACCCCGCGTCCGCGAACCGACCGGAACGTGACGTCCGACGAGAAGGCCAGAATGATCGCATTGGGAAACAGGACGGGTCCGGAATCGAGGAACTCGACGATCGAGCGGACGTGATCCTTGACCTCGGGCCGCTGAAAGCCCTCGAGCTCATCGTTCGAGCGTCCGACGCGGTTGATGTCCGCAATGCGCGCGACGTCGGCGCCTCGCAGGAAGAAGGAGAAGACTTCGATATCGTTGCCTTGCCGCGTGCGTGTCGCGCGGACGCTCAGCTTTTCTGCTCGCGTCATGCCGCACTTCCCCGTTCTTCGCGCATGCCGCGCACCAGCCCCGCAAAGCGGCCCTGCTCGCACGCGATCCCGAGTTCGTCGCGAAGAAGCCGGAGCATTCGCGTCGACCGCCCGCCCATTGCCTCCCAGTGCGTCGCGAGGATCGCGCGCAGTTCGGCATCCGTTTTGCGGGCTCCAGAGGTTCTGACGGGCCGGCTCCAGTTCGCAAGCGCGGCTTCGACCGCCTCGGCATGTTGCCCGGCCGTCTGGCCCTCATTGCCCGGGAGGATCCGGGTGGCGAAGTGCCGCAGCGCTCTTGGCGCGAAATTGGACCGCGTGCCCTTGTACGGGCTTTGAGGACCGTCGAGCCGGTCGTCATAGGGCATTTGCAGGTGCGCGAGCGCCGCCGGCGCGCGCGATCCGGAGAACAGGCGAACCCGGTCTAGCAGCTGCTCCGGAAGGGCTAGGAGCTCCTCCCGAATCATCTCCAGATACGCTTGCGGAAGCGCGATCAGACAGGGCCCGTGGGTCGCGAGGATTATGGTCTTGAGCGACCGGGCGAAGGGCGATCGGTCTTGCAGCCAGCGCCACCAGGTATCGGCGTTCGTGCCGTCCCCCAGCTTGCCGAGAATATCGTCGTCACCGGCGAGCACCGACGCCGCATAATGCGGAACCTCGGCATCCGCCGCGATCAAACCGAGACCGGCGGAGACGATAAAATGGGGATAGCCCGAATCTTGTGCGGCACGCCTGCTTTCGGCATGGCTCCCGCCTTGATAGAGTTTGGCCGCGCGCGTCAGGTCCTCTACCGCGCTCAGAGCGGCGACCCAGCTGCTTCCCACGACCTCGATCGCGCCCGAGCGGATATCGGCGGCGCTGACCTGTGCAGTGCCCAGTTTCTTCTTGGTACAGGCAGTGATGAGGATAGGCATGACATAAACTGCAGCACGGTCGAGCGATGCCATGTCATATACTCGATCAAGCGTGCAATCCAGCGCGCATTTACTCGTGTAAGGCGCTGAACTGGGCCTGAGGAAACTAGGAGAGATGCCGAATTCAGTGAACCGCCGGGTTCTACGGGTTGTGAAGCTCGAGCAGAATAGCAGGAACGATCTTCAGCCTGCGATGACGGTGCCGCTCGAGCAGGCGAACCAGCTGCGCGCGGTCTCCCCGCCGATGGTGCAGAACCAGCAAATCAAGCTCGTCAGCGATATCACTCAGCATCCGCGCCTCGAGACGCCGAAAAGGTGCGAGACGATCGTTGAGCTGCTGGACGGCGCGGACATGTTCAATGCTGCTGGCCGCTTGGGCGATTTCCACAAACAGGCCCTCTGTTGCTGCGACCGCATCCTGCCCATGCTCGATCCCGCTGGCCTCGTGGCCGGGCTGAGCTGGACGTATGCGACGTGCCGCGAGGGCTAGCAGCTGGGCATTCCAGCTATAGAGGTCGCGAAGGCCGGCTTCGGTGGGAATCGGCGCCCGAAAGCCATTGTGGTTCGGCGCCTCGACCAGGCGCTCGCCGACCAGGCGGTGCAGTGCGTCACGCACCGGCGTAATGCTCGCGCCGATCTCCCGGCCGATCAGCGCGGGCTCGATGGGAGAGCCTGGCGGCAGCTCCCCTTGGGCCAGCATACGCCTCAGATCGTAATAGACGCGCTCGAAGGTGGCACCCGGGCTCATGACCTGTGCCAGCCGTGCTGGCCTGCGACATGCGCTTCGATCAGTGCCTGCTGGTCCGGGCGCAGTGCGTCGATCGCGCCGATTGGTCGGTCTTGACGGTCTTGGAGCAGGATCGACGGGCACTGGCCTTCGTAGTTGCCGAGATTGGGGCGGTGCTGGCGGTAGCCGACCAGCTGGGCAAGCTCGGACGAGAAGTGGCGCGCGGTCTCGGGTGGATAGGCCAGCCACTGGTTCTCATAGGGCTTGAGCCAGCCTAGGCAGTAGCTGACGATCGCGCCGCGGCGCGTGGTGAAGCTCCGGTTGCCGCCGGCGCCGTGCAGCGTCGAGCCGAGGAAGAGGAGCGCATCGCCGGGATCCATCTCGACGGCGATCGGTGCTGTGTCCGGGATGGGCTCGAGCGCCTTGGAGCCGTGGCTGTCGGGCCAGACGAGCGTGGTGCCGTTCAACTCGCGATATGGCGTGAACGACCACATGACGTTGAGCAGATACTCGGTCTCGCCGATCGCGCCGCGCCACATATCTTGGTCGCGGTGGGGCAGTTGCGGCAGCGCGCCCGGGTGGAGTGCGATCGCCTGGGTGAGATTGAGCTGCAGGCAGTCGCACCATGGGTCGAGGATCTCGTTCGCGATAGCGAGGATGTGGGAATGCATGACCAGCTCGGCGGCATGGGGGCTGCGCGCGAGCAGCCGGCCGAAGCGCTTTGTGCGCTCGCCATAGAAGCCGCCTCGGCAGAAGGGCGTTTGCGCGAAGGCATCGGCAAGGTCGCCGTCGAGCGCATGGATGGTGCCTGCCGAGATGGCCCGCTTGACGACGGCGTAGCCATGCTCGCGAAGCTGCCAGACGGCGTCGCTCGCCACGTCGGCTTGTGGCGCCGGGGATTTGGGCTGGGTCGCCATCACGCTGCCTCTGCTTGCGGGATTTGGGTGGCTGGCAGGATGCCGTTCGCGGCGAGCAACGCGGGCGTCTCGGGCTCGATGTCGATCCTGAGCGCGCCGAGCATCATCCCGTCGATCGGTCTGGGCGCGCCCAGGAGCCGGGCGTTCCAGCCGAACGCGAGGATTTGCTCGAGCCAGCCTTGTTCGGCGACGCCGGTATAGGTGGTGATGTGGTGCTCGAGCGCATAATGGGCGAGACCGGTGACCAGCGCGTCGCGCCAGCGCCGCCGCTCTGCGGCCCTTAGGCTGCGGTCGAGGCAGAATCGCGTGATTTCGTATGTTTGAGGACCTGTGGGCGGAGGGTTGTCGCACAGCTCGGCGAACAGCGTGTCGAGGATGTGCGGCCTGGTCGTCGGCAGCAGCCGTGCCGAGGCGAGATGATTCTGGTCGCTGTCCGCGAGGATCAGGTAGCGCGCGTGGGTGTCGTCGAACTGGTCGAGCTCATATTTGCCGGCGAGGACCGGCACGTCCCAGCCGAGCAGGTCGACGAACACGCGCTTCCTCGCCTCGAACATCGCGCGCATCACCGCGTCGCTGGCGGCGCTGCGATCGTCCTGCGTGAACAACATGGCGGTGCTCCCGTGGTGGAGCCCGGATGCTGTGCTTGGGCGTCGGCGATGGCCACTCCCCAGAATTGGGGAGTTTACCGCTTGAGCGCATCGGTGAAGGTGAGCGCCCCGTCATAGAGCGCGTGGATCGCGAGCTGGGTCCGGTTGGTGACCCCGTAGCGCTTCCGGGCCTCCTTCATGTGTTGGGACGCCGTGTCATGCCCGATGCCGAGGATCTGCGAGGTCTCCCAGTCCGACTTGCCGCGCGCGGCCCAGTAGATGCAGTCGCGCTGTCGGTCGCTGAGCCGCGGCCGGTCCTGGTCGGTGCGGCGGACGCCCGACAGGCGTCGCGCGCTCTCGAACGCGGCCGCGCCGACGAATTGCGCGAGCGGCAGCCATTCCGCGCGGATGGTCCGCCCGTGCGCGGTCGCGAACGAGCAGGAGCCCGCCGACTCTCCGGGGATATGCGCAGGCACCGTGAAGCCATCGGCGAGACCGACGCGCCTCGAGCGCGCGAGGATCTCCTCGTCGCGCCGGGTCAGCACGATCAATTGGGGGAGCCTGGACCAGGGAAACCCGACATTGGTCAGATGACTCGCGCGATGGACCGGGTCGGAGGGACCCAGTCGCTGAGCGTCGAAGAATTCCTCCCATTCGAGGGGATAGTTGTGGATGCGGATCGCGGGCTGCGGCGCCCTCGGCAGGTCGACATGATGCGACAGCGCGAAGAACTGGCAACCCATCTCGCCCGTGATCGCGTCGAGCAGGTTGCTGAGCTCGTCGATGCTCTCCGCAGCCTCGACCGCCAGTGCGAATTGTTGCGCCGTCGCGATAACCATAGGCGATGCCATGCCGATGCTGGACGCGCCCCAAGCCGCTACGTCCTTGCCCCAGCCATGCCATGCCTGCGCGCGCCGCTTTCCCATCGGCGCCGCGACCGGCTCGAAAGATCGATGCTGATAATGGGTTCGCGGGCGTCGCGCAAATTTGCATCGCAGGAATCCGGGTCAAGCGTTTGTCGTCCATGGATCTTGGCCTCGCGGTCCCGCGATGGGGCCCGCGCCTGAGGGCCGTCCGGACTGGCGGGACAGCGCGCCGTATCGCGCGCTGATCGGCATCGACCGCGCCGGTCTCGCCTGGGAATGGCTGCGCCGCGATCCCGCCTATGCGGCGCTGAGCGCGCGGCTGCGTCGGGTCGCCGTCGGTGCCGCCGCGCATCTCGAGATGGAGGCCGACGCCCGGGCTTTCGGGCTGTGCTTTCGCCGAGGATGCCGGGCGGCCTGCGCCCGCGGCACGCCTGCTCTGGCACGCCGATCTCGATCCCTTCGTGCTTCAGGTCCGTGCAGTGCCCGCGGAAGGGTCGGACCCCGAGGCGATCGACCTCGCGCGCCTGGCCCGCTGGGCGACGATCGTGCGCGGCGGCGACCGCCAGCATGTCGCCCTGTCCGATGGCTGGCATCGCATCCGCATCGATGTGGTCGAGGGGACGCTGGTCGAGGAAGGCCCCGCCCGGCTCGACTATCTGCTGTCGGGGCTGACCCGGGTAGACGCGCATGTCCTGACCCTGCGGCGCATGCTCGGGCTTTGGCGCACTGGGCGCTTCACCCCGATGCTCTATCCGCCCGAGCCGGGACTGCCCCGGCGGCTCGAGACGCTCCGCATCGGGGACGCGCTCACGGACGGCGCTTCCTATCGCGAGATGGCGGTCGCACTCTATGGCGAGGAGCGGGTTCGCGCCGAGTGGAGGGGGCGCTCCGACTTCCTGATGACCCGCGTGCGCAGGCGCGCGGCGGAGGCCCGGGCGATGGCCGCGGGAGGCTGGCGGGCATTGCTAGGAAAATGACATATGAGTGAAGCCGCCGCTTCGTTGTTGGACAACGCTTCTTGGTATCAATCGATCTCCCGAAAATGATGATCTACAGTCGACTGGATGGCAAATACCGAGGACCTGGTCCGTCCCAGCCGGGACGGGGATCAATTTCACTACCATTGGGCCTCGCGACGCTGCCTTGCGATGCTCGGTTCGACGGGCCGGCCAGTCGCCATTACGGTCGAGGGTGTGCCCGCCAGAGAGGGCGCAAGCCTCAGCGCCGGTCTCGACGCCATCGATGTCGGCGAATATTATGGTGCGCAGGAAATTGATAAGGCGGAACGGGTCCGATATCTTCAGTTGAAGCATTCGACCCGCGACGCTGCCAAACCCTGGACCCTGAGTGGCGTGAAGCGCACGCTCAGCAATTTCGGAAAACGCTACGATGCGCTGGTCGATCGCTTCGGCATCGAGGACGTCGCCCAGCGCTTCACCTTCGAATTCCTAAGCAACCGGCCGATCGCCGGTTCCCTGAGCCGTACCCTGAAACTCCTGCAGGATGGATCGACCGATCCGGCGGCTGTCGGGCTCGCTAAAGTGATCGGCCTGACTGGGAATCGGACAGCCGGATTTGCCAGTCTCCTGACTCTGACGGGGAAGGTCTCGGACTATCTTGGTCAGCGCGACCTACTTGAGCAAGAGGCCTTTGCCCACCTTCCCGATCGCGATCGCGATGCACCGCTTCGCCTGAAGGAAATGGTTACTCGCCGTGCGACGTCGGAGTATGAAGGCAGGCCCGAGATCACTCGCCTGCACGTGCTAGAAGCGCTCAATGCCAGCGAGCGCGATCTTTTCCCCGCGCCAAATCTGATCGACATCCCAACGAGTACCGTCGATCGCGAGCAGATGCCGGGGATTGTCGGTGCAATCGCCTCTGCAGGTGCGGCAGTGATCCTGCGTGCCGACGGAGGCGTGGGAAAGTCGGTCCTGACGACCCGGCTGGGTAGCTTCTTGCCCAAGGGAAGCGAAACCTTCGTTTACGACTGTTTCGGCAATGGCGGCTATCGCAGCGCGACCGAATACCGGCACCGCCCCCGCGATGGTCTGGTCCAACTCGCCAATGAAATGGCCGTACGCCAGCTAAGCGACCCTCTTATTCCCTCATCGACCGCCGACGTAGGCAGCTATTTGCGCGCGTTCAAAGCCCGGCTCGAACAGGCGGGTGCGGTTCTCGCCGCGCGTGACCCCGACGCCCTCCTCACGATCGTGATCGATGCCGCCGACAATGCCGAGATGGCAGCTGCCGAAGCCCATGACGGTCACAGCTTTGCGTTCCTGCTGCTCCGCGAAAAGCTTCCGGACAATGTACGCCTGCTCCTTACGGCCAGGCCTCACCGGGTGTCTCTGCTCGAACCTCCGGCGGACGTCCTGGAGATCGACCTAGCTCCCTTCACGGCTGCCGAGACCACAGCGCTTCTGCGCGCGGCATACCCGAATGCGAGTGAACACGATTCCCGCGAGTTTCATCGTCTGACCTCACAGAATCCGCGTGTTCAGTCGGCCGCGCTAGCAGCCGCCGACACGCTGGCCGGCGTTCTTCAGCGCCTCGGCACCGCACCACTTACGGTCGACGTGACCATCGCACGTCTGCTCGAAGGCGCCATCGCGAGACTCCGGTTCGATGCGGGCGTGATCGAACGGCAACACATCGACAGGGTTTTCACTGCCCTGGCAACCTTGCGTCCCTTCGTGCCGCTCAGAATCGTCGCTGCGACGGCCGATGTGCCGATTTCACTGGTGCGAAGCATCGCGAACGATCTGGCCCATCCGCTGCTCATCCGTGAGGATGCCGTCCAGTTCCGTGACGAGCCGACCGAAACCTGGTTTCGGGACCGCTTTCGGCCCCCTCCCGCCCAACTCGGTGCCTTCATCGACCGCTTGCGCCCGCTGGCGGCAGGCAGTGCCTATGTTGCCGCAAGCCTGCCGTCACTGATGCTGGGTGCGGGCCAACTCGATGCCCTGATCGCACTCGCTTTGGCCGATGCGGGCCTTCCCGAAAATGATGCGCTTGCGCGCCGCGATGTCCAGCTGCAGCGGCTCCAGTTCGCGATCAAGGCCGCGATCCGCGCGGGCCGGAACGCCGATGCTGCTGCGCTGGCGATGAAGGCCGGCCGCGAGGCGGCTGCCGACACACGTCAGCAGCGCATGCTGAGCGCCCATACCGACCTGGGCGGTAATTTTTTCGCGCCCGAGCAGATGCTCGAGCAGGTGTCGCGCCGCCTCATCCGTGGCGGAGGGTGGACCGGCTCCGAACATGCTTATGAGGCAGCCTTTCTTTCTACGGTACCCGAACTTCATGGCGATGCGCGGAGCTTGCTGCGGATCGCCTTCGACTGGCTCAACCACTGGGCACGAACAGGGCAGCAGCCGCGCGGAGGCAAACGCGTCGAGCAGGCAGATGTCGCCGAGCTCGCAATGGCCGTGCTCAATTTGCGGGGACCAGTGGCCTGCGCGGCCGACCTGCGGCGTTGGCACCGCCGGGAGGTCTCGTTCGCCGCGGGCCGGATCGTCGCTGCACGCCTGGTCGATGCCGCCCGATTTGAGGAACTCGACGCGCTCGCTCTCGCGGCCGGGAACGATCTCGGGCTGATCCTTGCGCTCTCCCAGGAGCTCAGTGAGGTCGGTCGCTCACCGCCGCAGCCGGTCGTCAGGCGTGCATTGCGGATCGCGACGCGGCGGGGTGTGAAGCTCCGCAGCTGCGGCGATTGGCGGGCCGAGCAGACGCTGCTCGAGGCCGTACTCGCGCTGGTCGAGGCGGCACTTGCCCACCGGGTCGGCAGGCGTCCAGAACTCGCCCGCTTCCTCGAACGCTATTTACCCAAATCTCCTCCCGAACTCTCGCGGCACGATTATGGGGGGGTGCGCGATGACCGCCATACCTATCTGCGCGGCTTCACCCTGCGCGCCGCGCTCCGCGGCCGCCCGCTGGATGTCGACGCCTATCTCGCTCTTCGTAAGAAGCCCGGGAAGCGAGGCAAGAAGCAACCCCGCCGCTCGTATGACGGTGACAGCTACGAGGCGAGGCAGCTGCTTAGCGTGCTGCTCCCTTGGCATAATCTCAGAGCCAAAGCGCTACTGACCCTGGCACCAGTTGCCGCCGCCGAGTTCGCCCAATGCCTGTCTGTGTGGCGGAGCCATCACTATCCGGGCAGCCGCGAACGCTCGCGGACCGCTGACGAGATCGCGCGCGTGTGGAGCAGCATTCTGGACGATCCGCGATATGATCAGTCTGCCTGGCAACAGCTTCTCGACTGGCGGGGCATTCTCAACGTTCCGCTGTTTATTCCGACAGAGGCAGCATTGGCGCGACGCGCCGCCCGGCGCGGGGGCCTCGGAAATTTCGCGTTGGACCTCGCCAACGATGCCTTCTCGCAGATTGGCGGCCCTGACGAGGATGCCGAGAGTCAGATCGACAGCTGCGTCAGCATTGCTCGCGCCGTATTGCCGCTGAGTATCGACGAAGCGCGCGCATATTTCGATCGCGCGGTACTCCTCTCCTCGCGCGTGGGAGAGGAGAATGTGCCGAGCTGGGAGGCGATGCTTGATCTCGGCGCAACTGCCACCCGAGACCCCGTCGACTTGCCCGAGACCGCATATCGCTTCGCCCGCGCCGCCGAACTCACCTATGCGCACTGCGTGCGCGACAAGCATTTCGACTGGGAGCGGTCGGTCACCACGCTTGCCGGACTGTCTCCCCGCCTCGCTCCGGCACAGTTCAGCCGCTGGCTCGACCGGGGGTTCGGCAGCGAAAGTCGCTACCTCCCCACGCTTGCCGGCTTTCAGCTGGGACGGGGAGACCTCTCCCCGGCCGCCGCGGTGGCGCTGGAGTCGTTCGACGGCGACTGGGACCGAATAGATCTTCTGAAGCGTGTGCTCGAGCACGAAGCCGCGCCCGTGCAGCAAGCGGCAGCGACAATGCTTGTCCGTCACGCCCGGTTCGACCGGCCGGGCGCTTCAATCTGGCGCCGCATCATCGCGGGCCTTGAAGCGCACGGTCTCGATACTTGTGAAGCACAGGCGGGCCTGGATACCGCACTCCGCGCAGAAGCTGCTCGCGGGTCAGGCGTCCAAGTCCGGACGACGCGCGCCCGCTCGAGGCCGCGACGTTCAAGCCGCGGCTATGCCCGGCTGTTTCGCGGCCTCGACCCAACGCGCTCTGCCGACCTCGCGATAGCGGAGCAGCGGCTCCGGACCGGCAGGCCTCCCTTCGAATGGCGCGATTTCTACGCGAAGGCGATGGCCCTCGTGCCCGCAGGGAGCGAGGCCCGCTTCCTCGACGCGATGGCAGAAGGTGCATCGCCCAGACTGCTGGGACTGCGCGACCTGTTCGGCGCCCTGCCCCTGGAGTGGCGCTCGCGTGCCTCGGTTCCTCCCGCCCTCACCCGGCTCGTGCGCAAACTCGTCCGCGACGAGAGCCGGCTAGTGTATCTGGGCGCCTATCATGATTACCTGCCTTGGTCTGAACTCGAGGCGGTCTGCGGGCTCGGGAAGCAGGATATCGCTCGGGAAGCAGTAGCCGCAACCGGCGAACAGTCGGATCCTCTCGGCTCGGACGATCTGTTCCGCCTCGTGAACCTGCTTGCGGCGCTCATGACACCGGTCGAGGCACAAGCGACGATGTCGCGCGCGCTCGACCTGTACGAGCCGCTGTTCGAGGCCGGCAGCGGAGATGGTCCCTGGTCCGTTAATCTATGTCCTTCTCCAGCGACCGACCAGGTCTGGGCAGGTTATGTTTGGGTGGCTCTTGGGGCTCCGGCGGCGTCACGGAGATGGGAAGCGGCGCACGCCGTACGAAGTCTGGCCCGCCTTGGTCAGGCCGAAATGCTGTCCGGTCTGGTCGCCTTCGCTCAAGCCGGAGAGGCCGGCCCATTCGCTGACGCCGGTCTGCGCTTCTATGCGCTTCACGCGCGACTGTGGCTCGTCATTGCCTTTGCACGCGCTGCAGCCGAGAGCCCGGGAGCGATCGCGCCGCATGCCGACTGGCTGGACGCCATCGCCGCGGATGACAACCCGCACCTTCTCCTCCGCGGGTTCGCCGCGCGTGCCCTGTTGTCCCTCCATCATGCGGGAATGCCGGCGATGGGAGCCGCTCGGGTGCGACAGCTGGAAGAGATGTCCGCGGGACGGACCAGGTGTCGGACCCCTGTCACCGATATTCCGAACAGTCCGGCAGCCGATTTCGAGGAACGATTCGGGATCGACCACGATGTCCGACGCCACGAAATTCCGGCCCTGTCGACTGCCCTCGGCGTCTCGGATCAGGTAGTCTCCGAGACGATACAGGCCGTGATTCGTGATGACTGGCGCCTTGATGACCGCGGACGCTGGGACGAGGACGCGCGGGCAACGCGGAGCATCTACCCGGAAACGGAATATGCCGGTGGCAGCGAGACACGGTTTGACGACCTCAACCGGTATCTCTCGTTCCATGCGCGGCACGTCGCCGCGGGCAAGCTGTTGGGGATCCGGGCAGCGGCTCTCGGGTTCGATGCAGATGCATTTGCAGGGTGGTTCCGGGACGAGGGACTGACCTATCCTGATGGAACCTGGCGCGCTGACCATCGCGATCCGTTGCCGGCCGACCTGACAGTGCTACCCGAGGGCGAGGACAAAAGCTGGCCTGCCTCGCCGAGCGATGTCGATGCGGAGGCGCATATGTTCCCCGAGCGGGACTGGGTGACGGTCGGCGCACGCTTTTCGCGCTTTTCCGGGCAGCGCCGCGAGCGCGTCACCATCGCGAGCGCTCTGGTCTCGGCAGAGCATGGACGTGCACTTGCGCGTACTTACCGCATCCACGTCAATCCTTGGGGCGCCGACGTTCCGAACTTCGGCGACCCGGCTATCGACAGGGAAGGATTCCGTTTCGAGGGATGGATCCTGCGCGGGCATCATGACCAGGGGCTGGACCGTCATGATCCGTGGGCAGCCGAATTGGGAACGAGCCTCTTCTCCCCGGCAGCACCGTACCGGACACTGCTCGGGGTCACGGGGAGGCACGACGGGCGCGTCTGGGTGGACGCGGAGGGCCAGCCGGTGATGACCACGACACAATGGAGCGACGGCATCGACGGCGACATGATCCGCTATGGCGGCGGCATCCGTTCGGTTTCGCACCGAAGCATGCTTGAGGCACTTGTGAGCGCGACAGGGATGTCGCTGCTGGTCCATGTGCGGATCGAACGCGACCTGGCCGAACTGCGCTATTCAACATTTAGGGACAAGGACGTCGCCGATGCGAGGACCGTCACGCAGATCTATCTCTACGAAGCCGGCACTGGGTGGTGGCAACCCGGATCCGCTCCTCCGGCTCGGCGCGGCGCTCGCAACCGAACTCGGCCTAGACGAACGTAGCGACACCCTCACCAAATGGATGGCCCATTATGTCGCGCAGTGCATTACGGAAGCCGAGACGGCGTCCGAAGCAGATGCGGGAGCTGCGGGTAAAAGGTGCCAGGACGCGATCCTCGCTCTGTGGGCGCATCGTGCGGAACTGCCCAATGGTGTCAGGCCGCTCGCCGCGCTTGAACCGCTTGCCGGCGTCCTGCAGGCGTTCGACCCTGATCAGCGCCGACCCTTTTTCCACCGCCCGGTCTGGGATGCTGCGGATTTGGCGGAGCGCGAAGGTGCGGACGAACTCACGGAAGTCAGAACCGCAGAGTGGGGCGCGCGGCTGCTCATCGGTGCAATGCTGCGCGATGCTGCCGAGCATGCCGCGGATACAACCAGGACTTGGGTGAAGCTCGCGCTGGACGCGCAGGTCGGCAGCGGAGCTGATATCCAACTGATCCTGCGCTTTTCCGCTGACGAGGGCCGCCAGTTAGGCAGGCGGAATATATCGATTCTACGCGAGAAATATGAGGCCCTGACCCTTCTTGCCGCGCAAGCAGAAGCACTGGCCCAGCGCTACCAAGAGGAGATCGAGGCGATCGAGCGCGACAACCCATCGGGACCGGAGGAATGGTGACGGCTCCGGTGCGAAGATAGATTCCAATGGTGACAGCTACAGTCCGGGACGACGAATATGGGCAAGCTGCAGGATGCGTTCGACCGGCAGATCGAGAGGCTCCCCCGCCTCGGGATCGAGCGCGTCGTGCGGGAGAAGCTCAGCGACGAGGGCATTGAGGATGAGTTGCTGCTCGATCGCATCGTGGATGCTCTGATGAGCGGCAATGCCGAGGCCGCGAATATTCCGTGTGATCGGCCGATCCGCCTCAAATTCACCGACGCGGATTTCAATCGGGTACAGGAGGCTGCAACAGCGCTGAACGAGCGCATGCCGGATCTGGTAGAGGAGCTTCTCGCCGCGACCGTCGAGGAGAGGGTAGCCGCCTTCCGCGTACAGTGGGAAGAGTCACGTCCTTCCACCGATCCGACGGCCGAAGTGCGGGCTCGTATCCGCAAGGACTGGGCAGAGCCCCTCGACGCGCTGCGGCTGCTGGTGACGCTTTGTTCGGAGGAAGGCGAAAGGTTCAACATCGCGCACCTACAATCCCGGCGGTCGCGCGAGGGAGGGCGAACACAGGCACTTGCTCGACTGCATATCCGCGCCTGCCGCATCGCCGATGAAATCCAGCTCCTGCTTGAACATGGACATACCGAAGGTGCGCAGGCCCGCTGGCGCACCTTGCACGAGATCGCCGTCACTGCATCGCTGATCGCAGAGGGAGGCGATGCGCTCGCCGGGCGATTCTTCGACCATGAGGCGGTCGAGCGCAAACGGGCGCTGGAAGACCATCGGCGGGCCGCAGCTGCCGCCGGTGAGAACGCTATCCCCTCCGGCCAGGCGGTTTCCATAGAGCGAGAATATGCGGCTGCAGTTGCGCGCCATGGGAAGCATTTCCAGGGAATGTATGGCTGGGCCAGCGGCCAGCTCGGTATGCCAGCCGATCCGAAATTTCATCATCTCCAAGAGGTGGCGGGGAGTCTGTCATTGAAGTTGCGCTACCGCCTCTCTTCCTTCGATACGCATGCGAGCACTCAGACATTGGAGCAGCCCCTGCATCATTGGGATCCAACAACACATATACCCGATGCCTTTGCTGCGGGATTCGAAGGTCCTGGTATCGATACTGCGCAGGCAATCGTTCAGGTAACGACTTTGCTATATCCGCAGCCCTGGGATCTGGATGCAATCGCGTCCGTGCAGACGCTAGGGCGTCTGCGCGACGATACCGCCCAGGCATGGCTGCGTGCCGCGCGCGAAATTGACAGGCGCGAGCGACGTTGGATTGAGCGCGCTACGCGCGCGCCCGCACGAAGAATGGGCTATGTGAAAGCCAAGCCGGGTAAGCGGCGAATTTGAGGCACGTGATGACCGCGCCCACCAGTTTCGCAAGCCGGCCTCGGTATCCCACTGCTATCTGAGGCTTACCGAATTTTGGCAAACCCGATTCGGTCAGGATGCGGGGCTCGTCCTCGATCGCTGCCTGGATCATCTGCGCCCAGATAGCCGGGTCGCCGGCGGCGGCCATCATGGTGCTGGGTTCTCTCAGCGCCTTGAGCGCGGCCAGTGCGGCGTCGGCATGGTCAGGTCAGAGCACGTCGACACCCTCTCCCGCCGAGTCCATGTCGCCTTCGTTCCTGCTCAGCGCGTGAGCGGTAAGCACTCGGACCAGGCGTTCGATCGGTGGTGCCTCCTTGGGTTTGCGGGTCGACGAAGCGAGTGGGTGGAAGCTCCGCTTGTTGGGGTGGCGCCTCGCGGTGCGATCTTTTTGGGGCGCGGCCGTTTTATGGGCGCACACTGCGGCTGGCAGTCAGCCGCAGGGTTCGCGCCTTCGGTTTGCCCGCGCGGCACACTTGCCTTGGACCTAGGGCACGGCGGCGGCTGACCCCCTTGGCCCGCGCGCACGCCGCCGCGCCGGCGGTGTCGGCAAGAGTGCGTTGGTTTGTGGGCATCGCTGTTCCGCGACCGCGCTCTACGGCGCTTCGCGCCGCCGGGCCGCGCTGCGTCCCGGCCTGGCGGTGACGATCGCTGGCGCGTTGCTGCGGACGGTGCGCTGGTGCGCACCGGCGTTGGGTGTGGCCGATCCCGGATGCGCGGGATGGCCGGCGCGCCCTTCTGGGCCCGCTCGGGCGCGGCGCAACCCGGGCCTTCGCCCCGGGTCCTCCACTGTCGTTCCAGCCTGCGGTGCGCCCCGCCCTCAAGTCGCGGGCCCGTCCGGGCTTCCCCGCCGCCCACCCCGCTTTCCGGGGTCGGGTGCGGATTTTGGACGAGGAGGACGGTCATGGGCAGGCGTGGCGGACGTCGGGTGCGTGGAGAGGCGAGCGGGAGCGAGGCGCGCGCGACGCTCTATGACGAGGTGACGGGGCGGATCGTCGCCGAGCTGGAGGCCGGGCGCTTCCCATGGGTGCAGCCTTGGGATGCCGCCGCCGCCGTGCCGGGGCTGCCCCGCAATGCCAGTTCGGGACGCGCCTATTCCGGGATCAACGTGCTGATCCTCTGGGGCGAGGTTATCATGCGCGGCTATGCCTCGCAGGGTTGGCTCACCTTCCGGCAGGCGCTTGAGGCGGGCGGCTGCGTCCGAAAGGGCGAGCGGGGGACCTGCGTGGTCTTCGCCGACCGGTTCACTCCGGAGGCGGAGAAGGAGCGCGCCGCCGCCGAGGGTGGCGAGGCGCGCGCGGTACCGTTCCTCAAGCGCTTCACGGTGTTCAACGTCGCGCAGTGCGACGGGCTGCCCGAGCGGATGCTTGGCCGTTCACCGCCGCTGCCGCCGCGCGAGCTGGTGCCGGTCGCCGAGGCGCTGATCGAAGTTTGTGGCGCCGACTTCCGAATCGGCGGGGCCGAGGCCTATTATTCGCCCGGCGACGACTATGTGCGGGTGCCGCCGCAGCCCGCTTTCCGGCACCAGATCGATTATTACCGCACCGCACTCCACGAGCTGGGGCACTGGACCGGCCATGCCACCCGGCTGGCGCGCGACCTGTCCAATCCGTTCGGCAGCGCGGGCTATGCCCGCGAGGAACTGGTTGCCGAGCTGGCCTCGGCCTTCCTCTGCGCGGCGCTCGGGATCGAGCCGAGCGTGCGCCATGCCGACTATCTGGGCAGCTGGCTCGCGGTGCTGCGCGCCGACAATCGCGCGATCTTCCGCGCCGCGAGCCTCGCCAGCAAGGCCGCCGACTATCTGCTGGCGTTCCGCGCCGAGGCTCCGGAGATGGGAGCGGCGGCATGACCCTCCTCACCCCCGAGCTTCGCGCCGCGCTGCGTCTCGCCGCGAGCAGCGACGGCGACGACAAGCGCCCGCTGGTCAAGCTGTTCAATCCGCTCTCCGCCGCGACATGGCTGGCGAGCGAACTGGGCGAGGACGGCGACACGCTGTTCGGCCTCGCCGACTTGGGGTTCGGCTGTCCCGAACTCGGCTATTTCTCTCTGCATGAGATCGAGGCGCTGCGCCTGCCCTTCGGGCTTCGCATCGAGCGCGACCTGCTCTTCTCGACGACGCTCGGCCTGTCGGAATGGGCGGCATGGGCGCGCAAGGCCGGGTCGATCCTCTGGGCCGAGGCGCTGATCGCGCGGGCAAGCGCGACGGCGAGCGGCCTCGCAGACGGGTTTCCGCCGTCCGGGTGACGGTAAGGAAAGGCGCGCGGCGCGCCGTCCCGCCGCAATCCCGAAGCCGGTCCCGCCCCACTTCTCAAGATGAAACGGGCCCGGCGCTCACAAGGAGCGACACCCATGAAACTCGAATTCATCGCGCTCGACAAGCTCTATGTCGACAAGGCCAACATGCGCTTCGCCAAGCGCCCGCCCGATGTCGCCGACATCCTGCCGAGCGTGCGCAAGCGCGGCATCCTCCAGACCCTGATCGTGCGTCCCGGCGAGGAGGACCGCTTCGGCATCCTTGCGGGCGCGCGGCGCTTCCGCGCCGGCGAGATCGTCGCGGGCGAGCGCGCCGAGGGCGAGGCGGAGCCGGAGCCCTTCCTCTTTCCCTGCGCGATCCTCGAGGCGGGCGACGATGCCGCCGCCGTCGAGGCCTCGCTGATCGAGAACATGGCGCGGCTCGATCCCGACGAGGTGACCCGCTGGGAAACCTTCGTGCGGTTGGTCAAGGAAGGCCAGTCGCCGGAGGAGATCGCCGACACCTTCGCGCTGCCGGTGCTCGCGGTCAGGCGGACGCTCGCGCTCGGCAACCTGCTGCCGCGCATCCGCGACCTCTATCGCCATGACAAGATCGACGCGGCGACCGTGCGGCACCTGACCCTCGCCAGCAAGGCGCGGCAGAAGGACTGGCTCGCGCTGTGGGACTCGTCCGACGCGCATTGCCCGCTCGGCTGGCAATTGCGCGGCTGGCTGCTCGGCGGGCAGGCGATCTGCGCCCATCATGCGCTGTTCGACGTGGATGCGGCGGGGCTGGCGCTGGTCGCCGACCTGTTCGCCGAGCAGCGCTATATCGCCGATGCCGACGCCTTCTGGACGGCGCAGAACGCGGCGATCGAGGCGCGTCGGGCCGCTTATCTGGAAGCGGGCTGGGCAGGCGTCGAAATCTCGCCGCCGGGCGAGCATTTCCAGCATTGGGAATATGAGAAGGCGCCCAAGCGCAAGGGCGGACGCGTCTATATCGACGTGCGCGCCAGCGGCGAGGTCGTGTTCCACGAGGGCTATATGAGCCGCAAGGAAACGCGGCGGATCGCACGCGGCGAGGAACCGGCGAGCGACCAGCCCAAGGTCGCACGCCCCGAGATCACCGGGCCGTTGCAGACCTATATCGACCTGCATCGCCACGCCGCCGTGCGCGCCGCCTTGCTGTCGCGCCCCAAGGTCGCGCTGCGGCTGATGGTCGCGCACGCCATCGCCGGCTCGCACCTGTGGCGCGTCGATACCGAGCCGCAGGAAGCGCGCAGCGACGCCATTGCCGAGTCGGTCGAGACCTGTCGCGGCGAGACGGTGTTCGACGCGAAGCGCCGCACGGTGCTTGTCACCCTCGGTTTCGACCCCGAGTCGCCGACCGTGCGCGGCGGGCGCGTCGAGGGCGCGGACGGGGATCGCCTGACCGCGATCTTCATGGCGTTGCTCGGTCTCTCCGACCGAGTCGTCATGGACGCGGTCGCGGTGCTGATCGGCGAGACGCTCGCCGCCGGGAGCCCGGCGGTCGAGGCGGTCGGGCTGGAGCTTGGGCTCGACATGGCGCGCTGGTGGCAGGCCGACGAGGCGCTGTTCGACCTCATTCGCGACAAGGAGGTGCTGCAGCTGATCGTCGCCGAGGTGGCGGGCAACACGGTCGCCAATGCCAATGCCGGCGAGAAGGGCGCGACGCTCAAGAAGATCGTCGCCGACCATCTTGCCGGGGCCGATGGTCGGACCAAGGTCGAGAACTGGGTGCCGCGCTGGATGGCTTTCCCGCCCTCGGCCTATACGGCGCGCGGCGGCGTCGGCACCGTGCGCGCCCATGCCAAGGCCGAGGCGGCGCGGCCCGCGCCCGAGCCGGAACCCGTTCCCGAAGTCACGACCGAACCGCAGGCGCTCGCCGCCTGAACCTCCTGCGGGGCGGCGATGCCGCCCCGCTTTTCTCTCATCTTTTGCACCAGTTCGGCCTGGGCTTGCCGCGCGGCCACCAGCGCGCCGCGCCCTTCTCGACCAGCAGCGCCGCGACGTCGCGCCCGTCCAGCCGGACGCGCGCGACAGTGCGGTCGTAGCTGCGCCCGACGCGCTCGATCCCGACCCTTCGCCCCTTGAGCTCGCGGGTCTTGATGTTGGCGTGCTGCCTCACACTCAGGGCCAGCCGCTCGGTTATGCAGTCGTCGCACACCGGCTCGGGCGACAGCCGCTCGATCAATGCCCGCACCTGGTCCAATACCGTCATGTCGTTCCCCCGAACCGGTCCTCGTAGCGCGCCGATCGGCGTGGCGCAGCCCGGATGCGGCGAGCCGAAAATGTCGAGGCGAACCGTACCGATCGGCGAGTTTCGGCATCCCCTCCGACGTGCGCAGCCGCATGCGGCCTCTTTCACGATGGCGGTCTGGCACCGCGCGGCCCTGGGCCAGCAACGGCGTCGCCGGCTTTCTTCCCCGGCTTGGGCGCTTCGCGCCCGCGCCTTCCTCGCGAGGCAAGAAAGCCTTGCTTTGGCCGTCCTTCGCTCGCGCTGCGGCCCGGCCCTGCGGGCCGGGTGCATGCCGGCCGCTGGCGGTGCCGGATCGACGCCATCGAGGCCGCACTGGCGCGGCTTCGAGCACGAGAAGGAGACGCATCATGGCCACCATCGGCAGCTTCACCAAAGACGACAACGGCGTGTTCACCGGCACCATCCGGACCCTGACGCTCAACGCCAAGGCGAGCATCAAGCCTTCGAGCAAGGATCACGACAAGGCGCCGGACTATCGGGTGACGACCTCGGCGGGGGTCGAGTTCGGCGCCGGCTGGACCAAGGTTTCGCGCGAGGAACGACCCGATGTCTCGGTCAAGCTCGACGACCCGTCGCTTCCCGCGCCGATCTACGCGACCCTGGTCGAGGGCGAAGGCGGCACGCATAATCTGATCTGGTCGCGCTGAGCAGCAAGCGCCCCGCGCCTCACCGGTGCGGGGCGCATCCCTCCGGGGTGTCGAAATCAGGGGGTGCCCTTTTCGACACTCCTTCGCCGGCGCCCTGACGCGCATCCCGTCGCAATCGACAACCACGGGAATGCGCCATGGACAGGAGCAGCAGCGATCGGGCCGACCTCGCGAGGCACGGCTCGCCCTTCCTCAGCCCGCAACAGGCCGCGGCCTGGCTCCAGATCTCGCTGCGGCACCTGATGCACTTGCGCGTGACCGGCGAAGGTCCGCCTTTCCGCCGCCATTGCCGGCGCGTCCAATACCATATCGACGACCTCGAGGCCTGGAGCCGCGAGACCGCCGCGCGGAGCATCCGGCCATGAAGGCCGGCAAGCCGCGTGCCGAGGTGCCGCTGCTCGCATGGGGCGCTACGCGCCATGCCCATCGCCAGCGCCACCTCCATCACCTCCGCCTCGCCATCCTCGGCGGCGCGGGCCTGGTGCTGCTGGCCGCTCCCCCGATCTATTCGCCTGCGCCCCGGCTGGTCTGGAACGCCAGCGCGAGCGCGCCGGTCGGCCTCTACTGGGTGTGGCCAGGCAGAACGGCCGCGCGCGGCGATATGGTCGTCGCGCGGGTCCCCGAACCCTGGCGCACGCTCGCCGCGCGGCGGCGCTATCTCCCCGCCAATGTGCCGCTGGTCAAGCGCGTCGCCGCCAGGCGGGGCGCCCTCGTCTGTGCGTCAGGGGCCCGGATCCTGGTCGACGGCAAGCTCGCGGCGACGCGGCTTGGCCATGATCGCGCCGGGCGGCCGCTGCCCTGGTGGCACGGCTGCCGGCGGCTCGCAGAGGCCGAATATCTGCTGCTGATGGACGCGCCGGGCTCGTTCGACGGGCGCTATTTCGGGATCAGCCGCGCGCATGATCTCGTCGGCCGCGCGAGGCTGATATGGCGGCGCTGAGCCTGCTTGCGCTGACGCTGGCGGGGGCTTCGCCATCGGCAAGCGACGTCGCACGCTGGTCGGCCGAGATCGACGCCGCGGCGCTTCGCTGTGGCATCCCGGGCGAGTGGATCGTGCGGGTGATGCGGGCCGAGAGCGGTGGCCGCACGACGCTCGGCGGCCGCCCGATCCGCAGCCGCAAGGGCGCGATCGGGCTGATGCAGCTGATGCCGAGGACATGGGCCGAGCTCCGTCGCGATCTCCGCCTCGGCGACGATGCCGACCTGCCCGCCGACAATATCGTCGCCGGTGCCTGCTATCTCCGGCGCATGTACGACCGCTTCGGCTATCCCGGGCTGTTCGCTGCCTACAATGCCGGGCCCGGCCGCTACGCCGCCTGGCTCGCGGGCGAGGCCATGCTCCCGGGAGAGACGGTCGCCTATCTGCGCAGCGTCGGTGCGCACCCGCCCGTTACCCCGGGGCCGCCCGAGGCGCCCCCGGCGACCCTGTTCGTCGTGCGCCGCGAGGCGCCGCCGTCGTCCGTCGCAGGGCCCTCGACGCCGGCGATGTTCGTCCTTCGCCGCGAGGTGCCGTGACGTGGAGAGGCAAGGGAGGGCTCGTCGTGAAGTCCCAGCATGACGGCTGGCGAAGCGGCTCTCAAGGCCCGCGGGTACCCCCCGATTTGCTCCGCAAATCGGCTCCCCCCGCGTCCGCTTCGCGGCGCCTGCGCTGTCGCTCCGGCGGCCCTGACATCCGCGTCGCCACCCGTCCCGGAGGCCTCGTCCTCGATGGTGGGGACCGCAAGCGGAGACAGGTCATGGCACAGCTGCAATCCATCTCGAACGCGGCCGATCGCGTGATGACGGCACTGGTTTCGGGTCTCGAGCAGGAGTTCGGGCACAGCGCGGGCGCGGCATTGGCGCAGCGTTTCCTTGCTGCCGAAGAGGTCGATTTCCACTGGGATGCGCGCCTGCAGGAGCGCTGGCTCGGCTTTTGCCATGGCAGCGAGGAGGCCGGGATCGAGCTCGACCGGGTGCGTATCCTCGGTCGGATCGACGGGCACTGGTTCGTCGCGGTGATGCTCGTCGACGGCGATGGCAATGCGCACGGCATGTTCGGCAAGCGCCGGTTCGCGCGCGCGGATCGGGCGCGGCGGGCGTTCGCGGATGCATGAGATCGCATCCGTTCGGGGCCGGGATGCGCTGCCGGACAGGCGGCGTGTCCCGGCTTTCTTTTTGCGCCGAGAGGGGGGCAGGCAGGAGGGACAGGGAAGACAAGATAAAGGCAGTGTCTCGCGACACTGCTCAAGTGACTGTCTGCACATCCTTTTTCTACGAGACTTGCCTCTCGGCGCGCGAGACGGGCATGGCTGGAACGGCGGAAAACCGCGCATTCTTGCCCGATTTCGGGAGACTCCGGGAGGCGGGCGGTGAGCGACGACGAGTTCACGCCCAGGCTCGGCAAGTCGAAGGGCAAGGACGGCAAGCGCCTCGTCAGATATGGCGGACGGGTGCTCGCCGCCGCGCGGCTGGCGGGAAGCAAGACCGGCGTGCGGACGCGTCGCTTCGATGGCAGCCGGATCGGCCGCGGGGCGAGCATCGGCCGCCTGCTGTCGAGCCGCGACCGGCTGGCAGGATTTCGGGCGCGCCGCGCGATCGTCAAGACGCGGCTCGTGCGCATGGCCGGGAACGGCTTCGCCGCCGCTCGCGCGCATCTGCGCTATATCCAGCGCGACGGGGTCACGCGGGAGGGAGCGCCGGGCGCGCTGTACGGGCGCGAGACCGACCTCGCCGACGGGAAGGAATTCCTCCAGCGCTGTCGCGACGATCGCCACCAGTTCCGCTTCATCGTCTCGGCCGAGGACGGTGCCGAATATCCCGACCTCAAGCCCTACATCCGGCGGCTGATGGCGCAGGCCGAGCATGACCTCGGCACGAGGCTCGACTGGGTCGCGGTCGACCATTTCAACACCGACCAGCCACACACCCATGTCATGCTGCGCGGCGTCGATGATCGCGGCAAGAATCTCGTCATCGCGCGCGAGTATATCGCTCATGGCTTTCGCGAGCGCGCGGCCGAGCTCGCCACGCTCGACCTCGGCCCGCGCACCGACCGCGAGATCCAGCAGCGGCTGCGGCGCGACGTCGAGCAGGAGCGGCTGACCGCGATCGACCGCCGGCTGCTGCGCCGGATGGACGCCGAGCGCGTCACCAGTCCCACGCACAATGACCCCTTCCAGCAGGCGGTGGCGACCGGGCGCCTACGCAAGCTCGGCGCGATGGGGCTGGCCGAGGATCTCGGGAGCGGCCGCTGGCGGCTCGCCGACGGGCTCGAGGAGACGCTGCGCCGGATGGGCGAGCGCGGCGATATCATCCGGCTGGTGCAGCGCGAGCTGACCGCGCGCCGCCTCGAGCGCACGCCGGCCGATCGCGTCATCGAGGGTGAGCTGAAGGCGCCGATTATCGGGCGCGTCATCAAGCGCGGCTTCTTAGACGAGCATCGCGACCGCCACTATCTGATCGTCGGCGGGGTCGATGGGCGCGTGCACCATCTGGACATCGGCCGCGCGGCGGCGACCGAGCCGACGCCCGAAGGGGCGATCGTGCGTGTCGCGCCGCGCAGCGCCGGCGCGCGCGATGTCGATCGGACCGTTGCGGAGATCGCGCGGGAGAATGGCGGACGCTATTCGGTCGCCCTGCATCTCCGGCACGATCCGAGCGCCAGCCAGGCCTTTGCCGAGACGCACGTCCGCCGGCTCGAGGCGATGCGGCGTGCGGGTGTGGTCGAGCGGCTGTCGGACGGCAGCTGGGACATTGCGGCCGACCATGTCGAGCGGGCGGCCGCGTTCGAGACGCGGCAGCTGCGCGATCATCCGGTGGCGATTGAGATGCTGTCGGCGGCTCCGCTCGAGAGGCTGCATGGGGCGGACGCCGCCACCTGGCTCGACCATGCGATCGCTCGCTCCGAACCCCTGGTGTTGCGCGATACCGGCTTCGGCCGGGAACTGGGCGACGCTCTCGCCGCCCGACGTCAGTGGCTTGTCGAGCAGGAGCTGGCCGAGCCGGAAGGCGACGCCGTCAGACTGAAACGCAATGCGATCGTGCTTCTGCAGCGCCGCGAGCTGCTGCGCATCGCCGGGGAGATCGGGAGCGAGCTTGGCAAGGACTTTGTCGAGGCAGCGCCGGGCGCGCGGATCGAGGGAAGGCTCACGCGGCGTCTCGAGTTGACGAGCGGGCCCCATGCCCTTGTCGAGCGCAGCCGGGAGTTCACCCTAGTGCCATGGCGGCCCGTACTGGAGCGGCACCTCGGCAAGCCGATTGCGGGAATCATGCGAAGCGAAGGGATCAGCTGGCAGCTCGGCAGAGGGCGCGGCGGGCCTCAGATTTCCTGACTTGGAACGGCTGCTTCGCGCCTCAAACTCGGTCGTCGACGGCGCCTCCGAACAGCCCAAAGCGGAACGTCCGGTCTCTGGCTGCGCACGGCGACATCGAGGAAGAACTGCGCGCGATTGGCGGCGAGGGGGCGCAGCCAGCGTCCGCTCGTCATCGGTGCCGCTTCGGGGCGGGCAGCGGCGGCGCCAACGGCGTCATTGGCGAACCGGGGTCAACCGCAGAGCATTCGATCGATGCCAAGCCAGTGTCACCCGCCTTCTCGGGAGCGAGACGTGTCTTGCTTGCCGGTCAGCCCTGGCCCTTCGTTCCGTTCCGCGGACCGCAGGCGACCCCGCGGAGCAGTCGACCCCTAGCGCTCAACCAAAATAGTCGGCCCAGGATACGCGGACCATTCCTCGCGGCGTCGGCTCCTCCGTGCCCGCCACGCGCACCGGCGGTCCGTCGTCGAGCCTGGCGCGGGCGCGATTGTCCCAATCATCAAGAAAGATCGCCTGATAATAGGCGGCGATCTCGGCATCGTGGATGACGATCCCAGCGTCGCGGTTGCGCAACACGCCGTCGCTCGACCAATTGGCGCTGCTCACCAGCACGCGCTCGCCATCGGCGATGATGCCCTTATTATGGACGTTGGTCTGCACGCGGAAGACCCTGGGGTTGAATCCCGCCTCGACCAAGCGGCGGATCTTCTCGGGCGCGCTGTTGTTCCCGACGATGATGCGCAAATCGAGGCCGGGCGCATAGCTCCGCTCGGCGAGGTCGCGCAGCAATTCGGTGAAGCCCCTGTCGCGCTGCGCCGCGCTCCAGGTGATATATGAGAATTGCAGATAGAGGCTGCGTTCCGCGCTTGCGATCAGCTCCCTCACCCGGGCGAGATAATTGTCGGGACTGAGCAGGGGCTGGACTGTGATGGAGCGTGAGGCGCTCGGAAGCGTGGCCGGCGGCGCGGGCTCGGGCACCGCGAGATCGAATGATGGCGCGAACGTCTCGAGCGGGACGAACAGGTCAGGAAAGGCGAGGCGTTCCTCCGCCCCGAGCACGACTCCGGGCGCGCCGGCCTGCTGCTCCGCCTCGGAGCCGTCGCGGTCGTGGCGGATATAGCGTTCGAACAGTTCCGAGAGCGGCTTGTCGTCGACGATGACGTGCCACTCGCGGTTGCCGCGGCTGAACATCGACCGCGCGTCGGCAGGTCGCGCGATCGGGTCGATGTCGGGCTGGCTCTTCCAGCTCCAGTTGCCGCTGGAGAGCCAGAAGGCGCGCGAATCGCGCACGGCGACCTTCTCGTGATAGGCGCTGGCGAAACGCCGCCCGCCGCCGCAGCGCACGATCCAGCCGTCGAGCTTTTGTCCGAGCGCCTGACGCAGCCGCTGGCGCACCGCTGTCTCGGCCGGTGTCATCCCGTCGTCCCAGGTCAGCGTCGTCGGGACGTCGAGCGCGCGGACCGTGTCGATGAAGGTCGCGATCACATGGCCGGCGTTGAAGTCGTACATGGCTGCCGTGAGCCGCTCGCGGGTCCCCAAGAGAAAAGTCTTCAGGACCGGCCAGCCCGCGTCGGGCCCGGCGTGACAGAGGAACTTGCCGGTAACCTCATGCGGCTGATCGATCGGATCGCCGGGCAATCCCTCATAGGTCAGATCCTCGCTCGACAGCTCCGGGAGCAATGCACCGAGCTCGTCGGCCCGTGCGGCCACCTGCCGTTCGGGATCCGCTTGCATCACCGCAACGCGATAGGGGCCGAGCTGACGCGGCGCCCGCTCGCTCGGCAGCAGGTGCGAAATCGACTTCTTTTCGTCGACGAAAACCAGCACCGCCGGCTCTAGCAGGACCTCGCCGTCGACCACCGGAAATCCCGGCTCGGCCGCCACGAAGCCCGGAATCTTCCGCAACGCCTCGGTGTACTGGTCGATCACCTGGCGGACCGCAAAGCGGCTCGCATCATCGAGAATGCGCATGTCGAACCTCGTCGCTGCGGCTGAAGGGGTCGCAGCGAACCGAGCCCGGCAATGGGTCTATTCGACTGCGGGAAGCGCTCGGGAAACGGTGAAGGATTCGATCGCCGGATCGTCGTTGAGCCGCGCGAGCTGGTCCTCGGACACGACCGCCGAGCAGAAGCCCGGCGCCGGCTCGCCGCGCGCCTCGACATAGTCCGGCACGTCCGAGCCCTTGCGCAGCTTGAGGAGCACCAGCAGGTGAGTGATCGCATTGCCGGGCTGCGCGCGGCGCAGCGCGGGGAGACCTTCGAGCTTCTTCAAGGATCCAAAATCGATCGGCATCTGATCCTGCCGCAACAGCCGATTGCAAATATAGGTCTTCGCGTCGGTGCAAGCAATGCGGGCACTCGAAATGCAGGCGCTCAGACATGGGCGCGCCCGAAGCCGTAGCGGGCATCCCATTTCTTGCCCGGGGGCGGATCGCGCTTGACGTTCGCCAGCAGCCGCTTGCGCAAATCCTCGATCGTCAGGCTCGCGCCGGTGCGCAAGGCGTCGGCATAGATCAGGGCGACGAGGCCGGTCACGGCGGGGGCCGCCATGCTCGTTCCCGACTTGCGGATGACGCCGCTGGTCGTCCGCGAGCGCGCGGCGATGACCGCATGACCGGGCGCCGATATTTCCGGCTTGTCGCGCCCGTCGCGGGTCGGGCCGCTGCTCGAGAAGCCGGACAATGGCATGGTCGTCTTGTGGGCGTCGAACGAGCCGACGACGATGGTTTCCTGCCCGGTCGAGATCGAGCCCAGCGTGTGAGTCGGGACCGGCGCGGCGAAGCTCGACTGGGCCCGATCGTTGCGCTCGATCCAGGCATGATAGTCCACTGCCGCAGGACCGAGCGCGGTCAGGCGAACCGTCCAGTCTCCCCCCGCGACGCTGTCCGCCACCCAGATGCCGATGACATTGTCGCCATTGTTCGGGTCCTGGAGGCGATTGGAAATGAAGATGACGACTTCGCTCGAACCGAGCGGAAGGTTCTGGTTCGGCCCGACCAGCCCGAAATTCGTGCCGTCGGGCGCGATCAGCTCGACGCTCAACTGCTGGCCGCCCGGATACCACAATTCGAATTCGCCGCCGCCGAAGGGGCTGTGAGTCCAGACGATGTCGGCGCTTGCCGATCCCGGCACCTGCCCCGAAGTGTGAATATTGTCCTCCTGCGAGTTGCTCGCGGCGATCACCACGGCGCGATTGGGCGCCTCGCGCACCAGCGCGTCGAGCCCCTGCTCGACCAGCGACGTGCCGTCATGCGGTCCGCCGTTGGTGCCGAGGCTTAGATTGACGACGCAGGGACGTGTGCCGGCCTCGTCGAAGATGAACCTGACCGCCTCGAGCAATTGCACCGAATCGCCGAACGCCTGGTTGACCGTGCCCGGCCCGACCCAGCTGATGTCCGAGCTGCTCGCCTCGACGAAGATGATGCTCGCGGCGGGCGCGACTCCCGCCTGGGACGAGCCGCGGCCGTTCCCGGCCGCGATGTCCATGACATGAGTGCCGTGCGAACCGGCCTGGCTGGGCGTGTCGGGCTCAGGGCCATAGCCGAGCGACGAATAGGGGTCGGCGGCGGCGAGCGCGGCATTGATCTTGTCACTGCGATAGAGCCGGCCATAGCCGAACGGGCTGTCCGCCCCGGCGATGCCGCCCTGGTCCCAGATCGCCTCGACCCGCGTCGAGCCGTCCACCGCGCGAAAGTTCATGTGCTCGAAGTCGCAGCCGAAGTCGACGATGCCGATCACCGCTCCCGCGCCGTCCGAGGGATCGAACCCGGTGGGCAATGCAGCCGGCGCGGTGCCCATCGCCTCGATCGTCGCCTTGAGCGCCGGCTGGACCGCCTGCGCCGCCTTGAGGCTGAGCACGCCGGGCGAAGAACGCACCGCTTCGGCGCGATCGAGCGGGATCCGGCCGGTGACGATCCACCCCCCCTTTTCGGATTTGCCGAGCGAGGAGCCCGGGACGACGTCTGGATGCTCGGTCCACGCGGCCCGCGTCTTGACGCGCGCGATCACCGCGACCTCGTCGCTCGCGGTCGAGGCGGTGAACAGGCCCTTCTTGCCCGAACGGCGGTTTGCGATGGCGAGCTGGAGACGGGGATCCATCGCAATGCTCGTTCCGATCGCCATCGGCTGCAGGTCTTCAGGATCCAGCGCGGCGGCGTTGGAGACCTGGGTCGGCAGCATCCCTATCGCTTCCGACGCGACGTTCGCGAGGCCAGGCGTGACGCCCGCGGCAGCGGCGGCGCCGGCACGCTCTTCGATGATCGCCGAGATTGCCGAAATCGCGCCGGCCGACAGCCCGGCAGGCAGGCCCGAACGGCGAACCAGCGCTCCCAGCGCAAAGGCGGCAGGCCCGAAGCGATAGCGCGCGCTTCCGGCGGTGTCGGTGGGAGCGGACTCGGCGATCTTTGGGGGCTTGGCCATGGGGCGACCTCGATTTCAGGAATTGACGGGCAGTATCGCCGCAATGGCGCGTTTCATTTCGGGAGATCTTCCGCGGCTGCGTCGCGCCTGGCCTTCTCCTTGACCAGGTAGGGGGCCAAAGCGACCCACATCACGGTGACGAAGCCGAACAGTGCGGCGCCTTCGGTCGCGTTGATGCCGAGGTTGATCAGCCCTTCGCCGGTGACCCAGTAACCTTTGGTCGCTCCGATCCACAGTAGGAGCGAGATGAGCGCCCCGCCGATCTCGTTCCACGAGGCCTTGCCGTCCTCCTGCGTCGCGAAATAGCGCAGCGCGATGACGAACAGCGCGGTCACGACAATCACCACGAGGAGCATCCTCGGACTATTGCCGGCGATGCTCTGGCCGAGCGGAAACAAGGTCGCCGCCTCGACCGGAAACAACATCGCGACTTGGGTAATGTAGCTCGGAACCGCCGGTTTGGGCCTTTCGGAAGCGGCCGCCGCAAAATTGCCGCCGGCGCGGGCCAGCGCACGCCTCGAGGGAGTGATGCGCAAGGAGCCCACGAGTGCGTCGGAAAGTGACGCCCCGAACGCGACGCGCCCGACGATCGCCGCCAATGTCGCGTTGGCGTGCTCGGCCTCCTCGATGACGGCTTGATTGGCGGCATGGTCGGCATGGTCGGTCCGGTCGGCGAGCGCCTTAACGGCATTGGCCTGGTCAACTGCGGCGCCGCCATTCGGGACATCCCGGCCCGAGAATTTGCCGTCGCACTGTTCAGCAAGGCTGCCGCTCACCCCCGCGCGGTGAAGCAGGAGATTGCGATCGCCTGGATGGCTGGTGCGCATCGCGCGACCAGTGAGGGCGTCGCGAAGTTCAGTGTAGGCCTCGACAACGAGCGCACACGCGACCATGAGAGCCTCCTCAAAGCGGTGGGAAGATAGCGGCGACTTGGCTGAGTATGGAGAATAGCTGCCGACGGTTTTCGCGCGCGATGCGGCGGCGCTCTTCCGCAGTGAACCGGCCGGCGAGCGCGTCGCGCAAGGCGGCATCCGACCTTCTCAGCTCGATCAGCACGCCGCGGAAGGTCTCCAGGCGGAGCCGACGACCAGAGACAAAATCGTCATTCGCGGCAGCAAGCTCGCGCAGCCGCTCGACGCGCTCCGAGAAGTTGAGCCTAGAACGCTCATCCGAATAGGCGCGATTGAGCCCCTGCAGACGAAGGACGACCGCATTGCCGTCCTGGATGCGGTTGAGACGTGTCGCGCTCTCGTCGAGCACATCGATCAGCGCCGTGCTGTCGGTTCGGGCGACGAGGGCACGCACGTCCCGAACCTTGAGTTCGGTTTGCCGCATCGCGTCGAGCGTGCCGATCAGCGCAACCACGGCGGCCGCCCGATCGCTCGTGAGCGGTCCGAGGTCGAGCACATTGTCGCCGGCGATGCGGTTGATGTCGCCGGCCGCAGTGGCGAGTGTTTCGATCGCGGTGCCGATCGATTCCCGCGCGTTTTCGGGTTCCTCTTCGAGAATATCGGCAAGCGAGCCTTGATAGGCGGCAATACCGGCGATGGCAGTGGTCATCGCCTTCAGCCCCTCAGGCGATATAGGCTGCAGGTTGATGGTCTCCTGCCGCGTTGCCGGCACACCGGTAAGATCGCACAAGCCGCGACTGCCATCCCACTCAGCATCCACCGTCAGGGTCGGCACCCAAAGGCAAGAAGGGTCGCTGGCGATGAGAGCGAGCGCGGCCTCGCGACGCCGAGCCTGAAGATCGGTAATATAGGTACGCCCTGCGGCGACCGTGACCTTGGCTTGTGCTGAGAGACTGTTGGCCCGCTCGATGCGCAGTTCGTTGGCTGCGCAAGCGGAAAGCATCAACGGGATAGCAAACGCTGCGAATCGCATAACGCCCCCCTGCGATCATTTAGTTTGTCATAATAACCGGAATTATCAATCGCGAAATGATACGTTCGCTTATTAGAAGGAGTTCTTCGCCTTGCACCTTGCACCATTTTTAGTGGCAAGGATTACCTATTGGATTCAGCGTGTTCGACTGAGCTGGGGGACCAGTCCGGTCAATCCAGCCGTAAATTGTATCGGGGTTCGAGAAGAGCTCGAACATCGCTCGAAGCACATGGTTGGCTTTTCGCGCTGACCGCCACCACAGCGGACCTTCCACTAACGGTCCAACTTCTGAAGATCGCAACGATGGGCGAGCGGTAGAACTTCTCTACTGCCTCGTTGCCACATCACCCTCAGCAAGCGCGTGTCCCGCGAAGAGGTTAGGCTGAACTGCGCGGTCGTTCAGCACCGCGCGGGCATGCTGGGCGGCGCCCACGGCCTGGCGGTAGTGGATTGTGCGGAAACGCTCGGCTTCCTCGAATCCCACCGGCGCCCATTCCTCGCTCGGGTAGCAGGCGTCATAGATCGCGCGCGCAGCCGCACGCAGCTGGAGATCATGCTCCATGCTTAAGCTCCGTTGATATCGAATCGCCGCGTCGCGGCAGGACAACCACTAGAACAAACATAGAACGATACTCAACCCGAATCAGCTTCCCGGTTGAGTTGCGCTCCAAACGTACCTCCGGTCTCCCGAGAGTGACTGATGTTCGGCGGCTCGGCGCGCGATCCTTGAGGCCAAGGCCCGAGCGGTAGTCGCGCGGGCGGAGGTCCGCATGACACCCACCAAGCTTCTTCTCGGCCAGATGCTGGTTGTTGCCTTGATCGTCATCGCTGGCGTTTGGGCGGCGACCCAATGGGCTGCCGCGTGGCTTGGCTACCAGCCCGAGCTCGGCACGCCATGGTTCGAGCTCGGCGACGTGCCCGTCTATCGGCCCTGGTCGATCTTCCCCTGGTGGTTCCAGTTCGACGCCTATGCACCGGTCGTCTTCGACGAAGCCGGAGCGATCGCAGCGGTGAGCGGGCTTGCCGGCTGCGGCACCGCCATCCTGGGGTCGGTATGGCGGGCGCGCCAACATCGCAACGTGACCACCTATGGCTCCGCCCGCTGGGCGAGCAGGCGCGAAATCCGTGCGGCAGGACTGTCGGCCGGCGGCGGTGTGTTCCTCGGTCGCGCGCACGGCCGCTATCTGCGTCACGATGGCCCCGAGCACGTCATGGCCTTCGCACCGACGCGCTCGGGCAAAGGCGTCGGGCTGGTCGTTCCGACCTTGCTCGGCTGGACCGGGTCGACCGTCGTCCACGACATCAAGGGCGAGAACTGGCAGCTGACGTCCGGATGGCGGTTGCGCTTCTCGCATTGCCTGCTGTTCAATCCGACCGATGCGCGATCGGCGCGCTACAACCCCCTGCTCGAGGTCCGGCGCGGCGCCGACGAGGTGCGCGACGTCCAGAACATCGCCGACATCCTCGTCGACCCAGAAGGCGCGCTCGAGCGGCGCAACCATTGGGAGAAGACCAGCCACTCGCTGCTGGTCGGCGCCATCCTTCACATCCTCTACGCCGAGGAAGAGAAGACGCTCGCCCGGGTCGCGACCTTCCTGTCCGACCCCGGGCGCCCTTTCGTCGCGACGCTGCGCGCGATGATGACCACCAATCATATCGGCACTGCCGAAGCACCGATGGTGCATCCGGTCGTCGCTTCCGCCGCGCGCGAGGTCCTCAACAAGTCGGACAACGAGCGCTCGGGCGTGCTCTCGACCGCGATGTCGTTCCTTGGCCTCTATCGCGATCCGACCGTTGCCGCGGTGACCGCGGCCTCGGACTGGCGCGTTGAGGATTTGGTCGCGGCGAAGCATCCGGTCTCGCTCTATCTGGTCGTGCCGCCGTCGGACATCAGCCGCACCAAGCCGCTGATCCGGCTCGTGCTCAACCAGATCGGGCGGCGCCTGACCGAGCACCTGCACGCGGCCGGCGCGCCGGATCGCCACAAGCTGCTGCTGATGCTCGACGAGTTCCCGGCGCTGGGGCGTCTCGACTTCTTCGAGACCAGCCTCGCCTTCCTCGCCGGCTATGGCGTCCGAGCCTTCCTCATAGCCCAGAGCCTCAATCAGATCGAGAAGGCGTATGGCGAGCACAACGCGATCCTCGATAATTGCCATGTCCGCGTGGCGTTCGCGACGAATGACGAACGGACCGCCAAGCGCATCTCCGACGCTCTCGGCACCGCCACCGAGCAGCGCGCCATGCGCAACTATGCGGGGCACCGGCTCGCGCCCTGGCTGGCGCATGTCATGGTCAGCCGCCAGGAGACTGCCCGTGCGCTGCTGACCCCGGGCGAGGTGATGCAGCTGCCGCCCACCGACGAGCTCGTGCTCGTCGCCGGCCATCCACCCGTTCGGGCGCAGAAGCTGCGCTACTTCGAGGACGCATCCTTCAAGCCCCGCCTGCTCCCGCCCCCCGAGCCCGGCGCGCACGGTGCCGCCGACTTGCCGCCCGCGCGGCCGAACGACTGGTACGGACGCGTTCGTCTGATCGACGATCGGCTGACCGCGATCACGAGCGATGACGACGAGGAAGCGGGCGGACTCGAGCAGGCGCGCCATCCTGCGCAGGAGATCGAGCCCGCCGCCTCTGTCGACCTCGCGCCCGCCGATCCGCTCGGGCTGGGCGAGGATGAATCGGACCCGGCGGCAGACAAGCGAGCCCTGGACCGGGCAGCGCAAAGCGCCGTCCGTCGCGCCTACGCCATCGACATGGCCGACAGCCGGCCCGGCAATCTCGAGCTGGACTTCTGAGATGGTCGAGCGCGTCCGCCACCAGCTCTTCTTGCCGAAACCAGTGAGCGACCGGCTCGTGGCGCTTGCGGCGCGCCCGGGCGCCTCCAAATCCGCGATCCTCGCCGATGCGGTGACCGCCTGGCTGAATCGACGCGGCACGTCCGAGCTGGAGGATCGCTTCGCGCTCCGTCTCGAACGGATATCGAGCGCTCTGGCTCGGATCGAGCGCGACGGCGATGTCGTGCTCGAGACGCTGGCGCTGTTCATCCGGTTCGAGCTCGCCGTCCAGGCCCCCCTTGCCGAGAACGACCATGTCGGCCGCGCCTTGGCGCGCGAGCGCTTCGACGCGTTCGTCACCCAAGTCGGCCGCGCTGTCGCGAGCGGGCGACGCACGCTTCTCCCGAAGGCGGACGGCTGATGGCTGGCACGCCTTCCGCCGACCGGCAGCGCGCGATGCTGCGCACCGCCATGGGTCCCGACATCGCTGCGGCGCTTTCCGATCCGCTGGTCCTCGAGATCATGGTCAATCCCGATGGGTCGTTGCGCCTCGACCGCCTCGGGGAGGGCCGGGTTGATACCGGAATCTTCATCGGCGCCGCGCAGGCAGAACGCATCATCCGCCTCGTCGCGAGCCATGCGCGCACCGAGGTGCACGCCGGGCAGCCGATCATCTCGGCCGAGCTGCCGCCGCATCGCGAAGGCTATGCGGGCGAACGCTTCGAAGGGGTGCTGCCGCCGGTCTCGTCCGGCCCCTGCTTCTCGATCCGCAAGCCTGCGCAGCGCCTCTACACCCTCGACGACTATGTCGCCGACGGCTTCATGGACGCGGCTACGGCGGACGCGCTGCGCGCGGCGGTCACCCAGCGGTTCAATATCCTGGTCGCGGGCGGTACGAGCTCGGGCAAGACCACGCTCGCCAATGCCCTGCTCGCCGAGATGGGCTGGGTCGATGCCCGCATCATCCTGATCGAGGACACACGCGAGCTGCAGAGCCCGGCGCCGGACACGGTGGCGCTCCGCACCCGGCCGGGCGCCGTCTCGATGGCCGATCTCGTCCGCTCGACTCTTCGTCTCCGGCCCGACCGGATCATTGTCGGCGAGGTGAGAGGGCCCGAGGCGCTCGATATGCTCAAGGCCTGGAACACCGGGCACCCCGGCGGCATCGCCACCGTCCACGCGAACTCCGCCGAAGCCGCCCTCTACCGCATCGAGCAGCTCGTGCAGGAAGCGGTGGTCACCGTACCCCGCCGGCTCATCGCCGAAGCCATCGATCTCGTCGTCTTCATCGCCGGACGCGGTGCCCATCGCCGCGTCGACACGATCGCGCGCGTCGTCCGCGTCGATCCGGACACCGGCGCCTACGCGCTCGCCCCCTTCCGCCCCGCCCCAGCCAAGGAGCTTAACCCATGAAGATTTCCCCGATCCCGCGCGCCGGCGCAGGTCCGATCCTCGCCGTTGCGGCCATCGCTGCCTGTGCCGCGACCCGTGTCTATGCCGCCGGCACGGGCATGCCCTGGGAAGAGCCGCTCCAGCAGGTGCTAGAGTCGGTCCAGGGGCCCGTCGCCAAGATCGTGGCGGTGATCATCATCATCGTCACCGGTCTTACCCTCGCCTTCGGCGAGACCGCGGGCGGGTTCAGGAGGCTCATCCAGATCGTCTTCGGCCTGTCGATCGCGTTCGCCGCCTCGAGCTTCTTCCTCTCCTTCTTCTCGTTCGGCGGCGGAGCGTTGGTCGCGTGAACGGTGCAAGCTCCCTCAGCGCCCGGCACATCGACGGCTTCGAGGCGCCGCTGCACCGCGCGCTCGCCGAGCCGATCCTGCTCGGCGGCGCGCCACGCGCCATTGCCATTATCAACGGCACGGTCGCGGCGGCGCTCGGCCTCGGGCTCCAGCAATGGATCGCCGGGCTGATGGTCTGGGCCTTCGGCCATACGATCGCGGTGTTCGCGGCGAAACGCGACCCCGACTTCGCCGCGGTGCTGGTCCGGCACGTCCGGCAGCGGGGGTATCTCGCATGCTAGCCCTTGGCGAATATCGCTCGCGGGCCGACCGGCTCGCCGATCACCTGCCCTGGGCGGCGCTGGTCGCGCCGGGCGTCGTCCTCAACAAGGACGGCAGCTTCCAGCGCACGCTGCGCTTCCGCGGTCCCGATCTCGAGTCCGCCACCGAAGCTGAGCTGGTCTCGACCTGTGCGCGCGCGAACAATGTGCTCAAGCGGTTCGGCTCGGGCTGGGCGCTGCACATCGAGGCCGAACGGCACGAGGCGCTCGGCTATCCTGGGAGCAGCTTCCCCGATCCTGCGTCGTGGCTGGTCGACCAGGAACGACGCGCCGCCTTCGAAGCGGCGGGCGCGCATTTCGAGAGCCGATATTATCTGACGCTGACCTTCCTGCCGCCGCCCGACCAGATCGACAGGGTCAGCCGGGCGCTGGTCGAGCGCGAGGATGACCGGCGGGACCGCGACTGGCGGGAGGCACTCGCCGGCTTCGTCGCGGAGACCGACCGCGCGCTCGACCTGCTCTCCGGCTTCATGCCCGAGATCGTCGCGCTCGACGATGTCGCGACGCTCACCTTCCTCCACGGCAGGATCTCGACACGACGTCATCCGGTCGCCCCGCCGGAGACGCCCATGTATCTCGACGGGCTGCTCGCCGACACGCCGCTGATTGGCGGGCTCGAGCCGCAGCTGGGCGACCGGCATCTGCGCACGCTCACCATTCTCGGCTTCCCGGGCTTCAGCCGGCCCGGGATCCTCGACGCGCTCAACCATCAGGACTTCGGCTATCGTTGGGTCACGCGGTTCATCGCGCTCGACAAGACCGACGCGACCAGGTCGCTCACGCGGCTTCGCCGTCAATGGTTCAACAAGCGCAAGTCCGTGACCGCGCTACTGCGCGAGGTGATCTACAACCAGCCGGTACAGCTGCTCGACAGCGACGCCGACAATAAGATGGTCGATGCCGACCTCGCGCTGCAGGCGCTCGGCGGCGATCACGTCGCGTTCGGATACCTCACCACCACGATCACGGTCGCCGATCCGGATCGTGCGCGGGTGGAGGAGAAGGTCCGCGGCGTCGAGCGCATCGTCAACGGTCTCGGCTTCACCTGCATCCGCGAGCGCCTGAACGCGGTCGAGGCCTGGCTCTCGAGCCTGCCGGGGCATGTCTATGCGAATGTCCGCCAGCCGCTCGTCCACACGCTCAACCTCGCCCATCTGATGCCGCTGTCGAGCGTCTGGGCGGGCCCGGCGCGCAACGAACATCTCGACGGTCCGCCCCTGCTCTATGCCGAGACCAGCGGCTCGACGCCGTTTCGCCTCTCCACCCATGTCGGCGACGTCGGCCATATGATGATCGTGGGACCGACCGGCGCCGGCAAGTCGGTCCTGCTGGCGCTGATCGCGCTCCAGTTCCGTCGCTATCCGGAAAACCAGATCTACATCTTCGACATGGGACGCTCGGCCCGCGCCGCGACGCTGGCGATGGGCGGCGCGCATCACGGACTCGGGCTCGGCGGCGACGCCGGCGAGACGATCGCCTTCCAGCCACTCCGGCATATCGATCGCCCCGACGAGCGGGCCTGGGCCGCGACTTGGATCGACGCGCTGCTCACGCACGAGAAGGTGGCCGTCACACCCGAGGTGAAGGAGGCCATCTGGTCCGCGCTGACCAGCCTCGCGACCGCGCCTGTGGAGGAGCGGACGCTGACCGGCCTTGGCCTGCTGCTCCAGTCGGCGGCGCTTCGCTCCGCGCTCGCCCCATACACGCTGGAAGGCCCGTTCGGCGGGCTGCTCGATGCCGCGGAGGACGATCTGGCGCTCGCCGATGTCCAGTGCTTCGAGACCGAGGCGCTGATGGCGTCCGGGAGCGTGGTGGCGCCGGTGCTCACCTATCTGTTCCACCGCCTCGAGCAACGCTTCACCGGGCGGCCAACATTGCTGATCCTCGATGAAGCGTGGAAGTTCCTCGATCATCCCCTGTTCGCGGCCCGGATCCGCGAATGGCTGAAGACGCTGCGCAAGAAGAATGTCGCGGTCGTGTTCGCGAGCCAGGGCCTCGCCGACATCGCCGACAGCGGTATCGCGCCCGCTATCATCGAGAGCTGTCCGCAGCGCATATTGCTGCCCAACGATCGCGCCATCGAGCCACAGGGCCGCGCCGCCTATGCGCGGTTCGGGCTGAACGATCGCCAGGTCGAGCTGGTCAGCCGCGCCACTTCGAAGCGGCAATATTATCTCCAGTCCGCGCGCGGCAACCGCCTGTTCGAGCTGCGCCTTGGTCCAGTCGCGCTGGCGCTGTGCGGATCCTCCGACCCCGCTGCCCAGCAGCGCATCGACGCGCTGCTCGCCGAACACGGCCCAGCCGATTTCATCGCCCGGTTCCTCGGCGAGGGCGGCCTCGAATGGGTGCCCGAGATCCTCGACCAGTTCCCCGATCCCCAAGCGAAGGAGTGACCCCCATGCGTATCCTTGCCCGCAAACACCTGATCGCCACCGCGCTCGCGCTCGGTGCCGCCGGATCGCTGGCGATGGCCTCGATGACCGCCAGTCCGGCGCACGCGCAGATTACGGTGTTCGATCCCGGCAACTACAGCCAGAATATCCTGACCGCGGCGCGCACGCTCCAGCAGATCAACAACCAGATCCAGTCGCTCCAGAACGAAGCGACGATGATCCTCAACCAATCGAGGAACCTCAGCCGGATCGGCTTCCCCGAGCTCGACCGGTTGCGCCAGGCGCTGCAGGACATCGACCGGTTGATGCGGCAGGCGCAGGGCATCGATTTCCGCGTCGACCAGCTCGATGAGCGTTTTCGCCAGCTCTTCCCGAAGGATTTCGATCAGGCGCTGCGTCGCGACCAGTTGGTGCAGGCTGCTCGCGGTCGGCTCGACAACAGCATGGCCGCCTTCCGCCACACCATGACGGTCCAGGCGCAGGTGGTCGAGAATGTCCGCACCGACATGGGCGAGCTCGATGCCATCCTCGCCAGGAGCCAGGGTGCCGAAGGCTCGCTGCAGGCTGCCCAGGCGACCAACCAGCTGCTCGCGCTGACCGCCAAGCAGCAGTTCCAGCTCCAGCAGCTGATGGCCGCGCAGTTCCGCAGCGAGGCCGTCGAGCAGGCACGCCACGTCCAGGAGAGCGCCGCGGCGCGCGCCGCGACGAGGCGGTTCCTCGGCACCGGCCGGGCCTACACGCCGCAGCAATAGCGAGACCGGTCGCGGCGGCATCAGCCCCCGGCCGCCGCTGCCGCAGCCCGCGGGGCCCCGGTCCCAGCTCCCCTCACCGGGGCCCCGCGGCACCATGCATCCAAGGACAAGCCCGTGAACGATCTCAGCGTGATCGACCGCTTCATGCAGGCCTTCAGCCGCTACATCGACAGCGGGTTCGGCCTGCTCGGTCCCGATGTCGGCTTCCTGACATCGGTGCTGATCGGCATCGACATCACGCTTGCCGGCCTGTTCTGGGCGATGGGCGGCGAGGACGATGTCATCGGCCGCTTCCTCAAGAAGATCCTCTACGTCGGCGTGTTCGCGCTGATCCTCAATCGCTTCTCGACGCTCGCCGACATCATCTTCCGATCGTTCGCGCAGGCCGGGCTGACCGCAGGCGGCGGCACGCTCGCCGCCGACGACCTGCTGCGTCCCGGACGTGTTGCCGGCACGGGCTTCGAGGCCGCCTGGCCGCTGCTCGACCAGGCGAGCGACATGCTCGGGTTCACGACCTTCTTCGACAATTTCCTGACGATCATGGTGCTGCTGATCGCGTGGGTGGTCGTGATCGTCGCCTTCTTCATCCTCGCGGTGCAGATGTTCGTCTGCATCCTCGAGTTCAAGCTGACGACGCTCGCCGGGTTCGTCCTTGTGCCGTTCGCGCTCTGGAACCGGACGAGCTTCCTCGCCGAGCGCGTGCTCGGCAACGTCATCGCCTCAGGCATCAAGGTGATGGTGCTCGCGGTCGTCGTCGGCATCGGCTCCAATTTCTTCAGCGAGTTCACTGCCGCGCTGCAGGGGCAGGAGCCGGATATCGGCGCTGCGATGAGCCTGGTGCTCGCAAGCCTCGCGCTGTTCGGCCTCGGCATCTTCGGCCCCGGGATCGCCTCGGGGCTCGTGTCCGGCGCGCCGCAGCTCGGCGCCGGCTCGGCCGTCGCAACCACGGCGCTGACCGCCGGGGGACTCGCGATCGCCGGCGGCGCGGGCGTTGCGGTGGCCAGGGGCGTTGCCGGCGCCGGGCTCGGCGCGATCCGCGCCGGAACCGCGATGGGATCGGCCGCGTCGACTGCATACAAGCTCGGCCAGGAGACGTCGGGCTCGACCTCCGTCGCCGCCGGGATGGGCGGCGTCGCGACCGCCGCCCGGGGCGCTCTCGCGCAGCGCATGGGCGACGCATTCGGGGTTCGTGCCGCTGCGAGCCAGGGCCAGCGCGCTGCCTGGAACGCCGGCACCACCAGCGCGCAAGCCAACCCCGGGGATGCGCCGGCTTCTGCGTCTAACGCCATGCCGGGTTGGGCGCGCGACCTCCAGAACACGCAATCCCGCCGTCAGCTTCGCCAAACCGCGATCCATTCCCTCCAGGGTGCGGATCGCGGCGGCGGCGGCGCGACACCCGACATCAAGGAGAAGGAGTGATGCGCTTCAAACGTGCCGTCCAGCGTTACGGACGAACCGACCCGCCCGAGACGCCCTACCAGCGGGCCGGCCAGCTATGGGACGAGCGGATCGGCTCCGCTCGCGTCCAGGCCCGCAACTGGCGGCTGATGGCGTTCGGCGGGCTCTCGCTGACGGCAAGCCTGTCGGGCGCGCTGGTGTGGCAATCGATGCAAAGCCGGGTCGTCCCCTATGTCGTCGAGGTCGACAAGCTCGGCCAGGCGCAGGCGGTCGCCGCCGCCGCCACCGAATATCGACCGACCGATCCGCAGATCGCGTGGTTCCTCGCCCGCTTCATTGCCGACATCCGGGGACGATCGCTCGATGCCGTGCTGATGCGCGAGAACTGGCTCCGGGCCTATGACTTCGCCTCGAAGCGCGGCGCGATCTTCCTCAGCGAATATGCCCGCTCGGCCAATCCCTTCGCCGATGTCGGCGACAAGACGGTGTCGGTCCAGGTGACGAGCGTCGTGCGCGCCTCCGAGACGAGCTTCCAGGTGAAGTGGTCCGAGCGCGCCTATGAGCGCGGAAGCCTCACCGGGACATCGCGCTGGACCGCGATCGTCACCGTCCTGCTGAGAACGCCGCGCGACGCCGACACGCTCCGCAGGAATCCGCTCGGCCTCTACGTCGACGCCATCGACTGGAGCCGGGAGCTCGAGACGTCGGCCGATCATCCGCCGGCCACGCCGGCACCGGCCCCGAATCCGCCCGCCAACGTGCCGAGCGGCTCGCCCCTCGATCCGAATCTTGGCCAGCCCGACCAGACCCAACCGGAGATACGCCCATGAACCGCATCCTCATCGCGGCAAGCGCGCTCGTCGCGGCGCCTTCCTTCGCGCAAACGCCGCCGCTCCCGCCAGTGCAGGCCGCCGCAACCAGCCGCGACCCCGCGGCTCCCGCCGCGAAGCCCATGCCGCCGGCCATGCCCGAGGCGGCGACGACACCCCGGCACCGCCGCCAGCCGTCCCGCGCGGAGCTCCGGGTCCGCGCGGCGAATGCCAAGGCGATCCAGGAGCCGAGGGCCCCGGCCTTCGTCAACGCCGTGCAGGTCTATCCCTATGGCGAAGGTGTCCTGTACCGCCTCTTCGCGGCCCCCGAGAACGTGACCGACATCGCCCTGCAGCCCGGCGAGGCTATCATCTCCGTCGCGGCCGGCGATACCGCGCGGTGGACGGTTGGCGACACGACCAGCGGCGCCGGCGAGACCAAGCGGGTCCATATCCTCGTGAAGCCGTTCGCCGCCGGCCTCTCCACCAACCTCGTCATCACTACCGACCGGCGCGCCTATCACCTACAGCTCGAGAGCACCTCGGCCACGGCGATGGCCGCTCTGTCCTGGACCTATCCGCAAGACGAGTTGATCGCCATCCGCCGCCAGCAAGAGGCGGCGGAGGCGGCAAGGCCGGTTGCCGTCGGCCTCGCGATCGAGCAGCTCCATTTCGGCTATGCCATCACGGGCGACAAGCCCGGCTGGCGGCCACTACGCGCCTTCGACGATGGCCGGCAGACGTTCATCGAGCTCCCGGCAAGCATCGGCGTCGGCGAAGCGCCGCCGCTGTTCGTGATCGGCGCGCAGGGAGAGGCGCAGCTCGTCAATTACCGCATGTCCGGTCGCTTCTACGTGGTCGACCGCCTGTTCGACATCGCGGAGCTGCGCCTCGGCGCCAGGAAGCAGGCCGTGGTGCGCATCACCCGGACCGGCGCTGACCGGCACCGGCGGGAGCGGAGGGCCTCATGAGCGACGCCACGCCGGCTCCGGCCGTCCCGCCCAAGGAGGATCCCGAAACGCTGGTGCTGCGCGGCCGGCCCGCCCGGATCATCCGCTTTCGCCGCGGCGCGATCATCGCCATCGCAGCGCTGGCGTCGACCGCGGTCGTCGGCGTGACCTGGGTTGCGCTCAAGCCGGCGGCATTCCGTGTCGTCGCCGGCGCCGACGACCAGAAGGACATCGCGAGTCGCGGCCCCGAAGATGTCCTCGCTGGCGCCCCCAGGAGCTATGGCGACGTGCCGAAGCTCGGGCCGCCGCTGCCGGGCGATCTCGGCCGACCGATCCTGCGCCGCCAGGAGGCGCTCGGCGCGGTGCCGCCGGCGGGCTCCGCGGACCAGGCGGCGCAGGCGGCCGAGGCCGAGCGGCAGCGCGTCGCCGCCGAGCACAAGGCGGCCCGGGAATCCGGTATCCTGATGCAGCTCGCCACTCCCCAACGGGCGACGGCCGGCGACGCATCCGCAGCTGCGAACCCGGCCGCCGGTCCGGCGCCGATGGGGCCACCCGCGACGATGCCCCTCGATCCCGTGCGCGATCCAGGCGGCCAGCAGCGCAAGGCAGCGTTCCTCGCGGACAAGGATGCGACCGGCGACATCAACCCGCACGCGCTGATCGCCCCGGCCGCGCCCTACATGCTGACCGCGGGCAGCATCATCGCGGCCAGCCTGATCACCGGCCTCAATTCCGACCTGCCCGGCCTCGTCACCGCGCAGGTGACCGAGAACGCCTATGACAGCGTCACCGGTCGCATCCTGCTGATCCCGCAGGGCGCGCGCCTGATCGGCAGCTACGACAGCGTCGTCGCCTTCGGGCAGAAGCGGGCGCTGGTCGTGTGGCAACGCATCGTGCTGCCGAACGGCAGCTCGATCCGGATCGACAATCTGCCGGCGACCGACCTGGCGGGCTATGCTGGTCTCGCCGACGAGGTCGACGGCCACACCTGGCAGCTGCTCAAGGGGGTGGCGCTGTCGACGCTGCTCGGCGTCGGCACCGAACTCAGCCTGGGCGACGAGAGCGATCTGGTCCGCGCGATCCGCGAATCGACCCAGCAAGGCACGTCCCGTGCCGGCGACCAGATCGTCACGAAGAACCTCAACATCCAGCCGACCATCAAGGTCCGGCCAGGCTGGCCGCTGCGCGTGGTGGTGCACAAGGACATCCTCCTCGCGCCCTGGCCCGGACAGGAGCGATAGCATGCCCGATCTCAAGCTCGCGAAGCTGCCGGACCGCACGCCGGTCAAGCTCGGCATTTCGCTGATGCCAGACCTCAACCAGGCGCTCTGCGACTATGCGGCTCTCTACGCGCAGGCCTATGGGCGGGAGGAGGCGGTCGTGGATCTCATTCCCGCGATGCTCGCCGCCTTCCTCGAAAGCGACCGGAGCTTCGTGCGCGAGCGCGACGCACGGCTGCGGGGGCAGAAATGATCGAGCGGGCCTGGGAGCAGAAGATCGAGCCGCTGACCGTGCGCATCTCGACCGCGGTGCGGATAACCGGTCTCAGCCGGTCCCGCGTCTACGAGCTGATCCAGTCGGGCGATCTCGAGACGGTGAAGGTGGGTAGGGCGACGCTCATCCAATATGGCAGCCTCAAGGCCCTCGTCGGGTGCTCCAGGCAACCGGGTTGAGGCCCTGTCCCCCCTGTCAATCGGCCCGTACCTCGCGGGACATGGACCGGATCCATGCCCCGCAGGGTGCAGGCAGCCTATCGCCTCGGCCGGCCGCGAGGGCGCCCGGCCCTTGATCCGCGCACCTTCGATTTGCCGGAAGTCGCTTTCGCAGGCCTCGGCGCCTCCGCGGCGTCGCGCAGACCGTCGAGATAATCCGACCAGTGCTGCATCATCGCGACGCGCTCCTCCCAATATTCGCCGCGCGCATAGGCGCGACGGACCGCCGACATGTCCTGATGCGCGAGCTGCCGCTCGATCGCGTCGGGGTGCCACCGGCCCATCTCGTTGAGCAATGTCGCCGCCATCGCCCGGAACCCGTGCGCGGTCATTTCGCCGGTCTCATAGCCGAGCCGGCGCAGCGCCTGGTTGACCCCGTTCTCGGACATGGGCTTCCTCGGCCGTCCCATGCACGGGAAGAGATGCTGGCGATGCCCGGTGATCTCGCGCAGCTCCTCGATCATCTCGAGCACCTGGCGGGATAGCGGCACCCTGTGTGGCCGCCGCATCTTCATCCGCTCGGCAGGAATCGACCAGATCGCCTTCTCGACATCGATCTCTCTCCATTCGGCCTGGCGCAGCTCGCCCGGCCGGACGAAAAGGTGCGGCGATAGCCGCATGGCCATGCGCGTGACGGCCTGGCCGGTGTAGCCATCCATCGTCTTGAGCAGGATGCCGACCTCCTGCGGATCGGTGATGGCCGCGTGATGCGTGGTCCTGGGCGTGGTCAGCGCGCCGCGCAGGTCGGCCGCCACGTCCCGGTCGCAGCGCGCGGTCGCGATGCCGTAGCGAAATATCCGGCTGAGAACGCTGCGCATGCGGCGGGCGCTTTCGAACCGGCCCCCGGCTTCGACCTTGCGCAGGACCAGCAGCGCTTCGGTGGGGGTGATGGAATCGATCGGATGCGAGCCGATCAGCGGATAGGCCATGCCCAGCAGCCAGCGGATCTTGCCGATCGTGGTCTCCGTGCGGCCTTCCCGCTCGCACTTGGTGTGGATCGGCGTGGAAAAGGGACCCCGGTAGCGGGGTGATCGGCGTTGAAAAAGGACCCCTCATCCCGGTGGTCTAGGCTGTTCGCTTGGCGGTGTGTCAGGCGGCGAGATCGGGATGCTGGTATTGGAGACGGTGTTGAGGATCCGGCGCGAGCACGCGTCGGGGAAGG
>NZ_JBDZDK010000023.1:0-65743 GCF_040049155.1 Sphingomonas silueang | reverse complement strand
GTGATCAATCGTCGTCGATCAGGCGTCCGCGGCACACCCGCCAAGGTCAATGCGAACGCTGGTCTTGCGGCCAGCGAAGGGGTAAACTCGGGCAGTATCTCGGATGGCAGTCATGAGAGCGTACGTTTTCGACCATCCTCTCACCGGTCCCGTGATTGTCCAGCTTTCCGGTCATTCCACGTGGATCTTCACGATCGTGTGGACGGTTGGCTGGACGATGTCTGCTTGGCTGTTCGGCAGGGCAGCGCGCGATCGCTGATCTCTGAAGCATATAGGCGGAACGATCTAACCGGCGGTTTCATGGTAAGTAGCTGCCGGTTAGGCGACATGAACAGGCGTCCGCTTTCGGGAAACGGCAACAGAGCTGTGAATGTCGTCTGTGGGTCGCTCGATATCTGATCCGTGCCCGTGCTACGTACGGGCATGGCAAACGAGATTGAACTGAAGCTGGAACTGACATCGCAAGCGGTCGAGGCGCTCGACGCGGCCGGCTTCTGGCCTGGTGATGCGGTGGTGGCGGATCAGCGATCCATCTATTTCGATACGCCGGACCGCGTCATCGCCGAGGCCGGCATGTCGCTGCGCATTCGCCGGACCGGCCGTAAGCGGGTGCAGACGATCAAAGCGGAAGGGGACAGCGCGGGCGGGCTGTTCGTACGGTCGGAATGGGAGCGTAGCGTAAAAAGTGACGTGCCGGTGATCGGTGACGACACGCCGCTCCTTGGGGTGCTGGGGGACGAGGTCAATGCCATCGACCGCGCGTTCGAGGTGCGGGTTGAGCGCAAGCGTTGGAACGTGGACGTTGACAATGTGCGGATCGAAATGGTGCTCGATCGCGGCGTGGTTGCGATCGAAGAGCGCAATTCGCCGATCAGCGAGATCGAGCTCGAACTTCTGTCGGGGTCGTCCGCGGCACTGTTCGCCTATGCCCGGCGAATCGATGCGGTCGCGCCAGTCCGATTGGGCGTCCAGACCAAGTCCGAACGGGGCTATCGACTGGCCGGGCCGGTACGGTCGCCGATTAAGGCGGAGCCGATCGACCTGCCCGGCGACGTGACTGCCGCGGACGCCTTTCGGCGGATCGTCCGCAACTGCCTGCGCCACTACCGGTTGAACGAGGCGCTGCTGCTCACCGGTCGCGATGCCGGCGCGCTGCATCAGGCAAGGGTGGCGCTGCGCCGGTTGCGTTCGGCGATAACCCTGTTCCGTCCGGTCGTTTCCGATCTGCGCTACGCGGCGCTGCGCGAGGAACTGCGCTGGTTGACGTCGGAATTGGGCGAAGCCCGCAACCTCGACGTGTTGCTGGAGCGCAGTGTGGGCAACGAGTTGCACGATCGGATTTCGGTGGCGCGAGAGGCGGCTTATGATCGGATCGATGCGGTGCTCGCCTCGTCCCGGGTGCGTGCGTTGCTATTGGACCTGGTGGAATGGACCGCAACCGGTGACTGGTTGCAGGCCGCGGATCGGGCGGCGCATCGTGACCGGCCCGCGCGGGTGTTTGCCGCCGAAGCGCTGCGCCGGTTGCGACGGCGGATGAAGCGGCGCGGGCGCCACTTGGCGCGCGCCGATGACGAGACCCGCCACGCGCTGCGCAAGGACGCGAAGAAGCTGCGCTACGGCGCAGAATTCTTCGCCGACCTGTTCCGCTCCTCGCGCGAACGCCGACGCCATCGCAAGTTCATCACTGCGCTGGAAGATCTTCAGGACGAACTCGGCGCGCTCAACGATCTCGCCACCGCGCCTCAAGTGCTAAAGACGCTTGATCTGGCCGAAGAACCGGGGGCAGCGGCTTTACTGGCCGGTGGCGGCCGCAAACCGCTAATCACCGCTGCCGCCGAAGCGCATGACGACATGATCGACGCCAAGCGCTTCTGGCGCGGTTAGGGCTGGCGGCTCAGTAGGCGGCCGACAGAGTCAGGAACCACTGCCGCGGCGGGATGGGATAGGCCGAATAGCTGTTGGTCGCCGATCCGACCGACAGGGTCGACTTGCCCTTCGCATCCGTCAGGTTGGTGACGTTCAGTGCCAGTTCCGCTTTGCGCAAAGGCAGGATGCTGTCGGGCACCCGAGCGGCGACGCGCAGGGAGGTGAGGAAGTAAGATGGCACCCGGACGTCGTTGCTGAACGTAGCGAAACGAGCACCCACATAGTCGCCGATCACCTGCGTATCGATGGGGCCAAGGGTCAGGTTGGCGACCGTTTTGTTCATCCATTTCGGGATGCCGGGAAGCTGCTTGCCGCAGGTCGGCACGACGCCGTTGGCCACGAGAAAGCCGCCGATACAGGTATCAGTCGCGGCACCGATACCGCTGGCGGTCGAGGTATAGTCGCTCTGGTATTTCGACAGATTGTACGAGGTTGCGTTGTAGAGCGAAAAGACCCGTCCCGCGCGAAGGGTAAAGGCGGCGTCGATGCCGTCAGTCTTCACATTGCCGACATTGACGAGGATCGATGTACCACCGGTAATACCGCCGCCAGCGATGCCGCCCGGGTTGGTCGAGATTGCGAGCAGGCGGTCCTGAAAGTCGACATGGTAATAGTTGACCTGCGCACTAAGCGAGAGACCGCCGCCCAGATTGCGATTGGAGCGCACGCCCGCTTCATAGGTCCAGCTGCTTTCGGGCCTGCCGCTCTGTGCGAAGGCATTAAAGGCCGCTTGGCTGCCAGTGAACCATGGGCCGCCGCCACCCGCAAGATAGGCCTGGTACTGGCGCAGGTTCTTCTGCGCGTTGGCATACAGTTCCTCGCTGCCGTTCAAATCGAACTTCGCACCAACCGCCGGCAGGAACCAGCGCAGCGTATTAATTCGTCCCTCTGGCAACGTGCTGGTTAGGCCCGACAGTGATCCCACGCGCGGCTGCACCGGATAGCGCCCCGACGCCCATTGCGCGCTGGTCTTGAAGCCTGCCTGGATCAGCAGCCGGTCGAGCGGTTGCCAGCTGTCCTGCAGGTGTAGCTGCAGTTGCTCGATCTTTGCTTCGCCCTGATATTGCGTGAACAACGGCTGCGCGACGTCGAGCGGGCGGATATAAGGCGTGCTGTTGCCCGAATTATTGACGTCCACTCCATACCAGCGCCGCCACTGCGTGGTGCTGTTGTGCTCGAACCATCCGCCTAACTCGATCTTGTGTGCGCCCAGTTCGACGTCGAGAGCAGAGATGACGCCCCAGCGATCGATGCGATATTCGGTGGTACGGGTAAGGAGTCCCGAACCGCCCGTCGCCGCGACCAGCGCGGCGCCGGATGCCGCAGCTTGCTGCGCAGTCAACGCAGTACAGCTCGACGGCCGTACGCCATTGTTGTTGCCAGAAAAGCGGCAGTTGGACGGCAAGGTGCCATAGGCGGGATCAAGATAGGCCTGCGCGGTCGTGATCGACTGGCCCAGCGGGCCGGCTACAACGCCGGCACCGTCATTATGGTGGTAGTAAGCGGTGGTGGAGAATGTCGCGTTCGGTGTCAGCCGGGCATCGTACCGGCCATAAGCGAGATAATCAGTGCGCTGCGCATCCGAGTAATAATTACGGTAATTGCTGCCTTCGGTCGCGGGCGAGTTGCCGAGCGCGCTGAGATAGCTGCCGCGATAGCCGTTGAAGTCGGGGTAGAAGAACGGCTTGGTATAGGGCGTGTACAGCTGCGCTGCGGTGGCGGTGCCTCCAACTGAAGGCTGGAAGAAGACGGTGGCGTCCTCGTTCGGCTGCGTCATATCGTTATAATCGAAATACAGCGTCAGCTTGCCGATGCTGTCGTCATGGACGAACTTGGCGTTCGCCTGCCACCCACCTTGGATGCCATCAAAATCCCACGCTCGTGCGCGCTGGCGCACGCCCGAGACATAGGCGCGGTTGGTGCCGCCAAAGGTGCCGGTGTCGAGGCGGACGAAAGTGCGCGAGGTGTCGTAGCTGCCCACCGTCTGCGCCGCCGCTATCCCCAGTTTGGCGAGCGGATCCGACGAATAGGTCTCGACCGTCCCGCCCAGATTGCTGTTCGACGGCGTGGCGAGATCGCCGGCACCGGTCGCGACGACAACACGGCTGACATTCTCTGAAATCACTGCGCGCTGCGGCGACAGGCCATTGTAATTACCGTAGCTTTGGTCTCCCAGAGGGATGCCGTCCATGGTATAACCGAGTTGGTTGGCGGCGAAACCATGAATGAAAAGCTGGGCGTTCTGTTCGTTATTCCCCCACGGATCGGCGGTGATGTAGAGGACGCCCGGTAGCGTCTGGATTGCCTTCAGAGGACTGACACCGGGCAGGATCTTTTGCATCTCAACGCCCGGCAGTTCGACCGATGTGCGGGTCCGTCCACCGGTCACGACGATCGTCGATGCCGCCCCGTTCTCCTCTTCGTCCTCAAGCGTCGCAGCAGGTGTGTCCGCCTGCTGCGCATAAGCGGTAACGGGCATCGCTGTCGCAAGCGTTAGGGCGAGTAGCGACACGGACGGATGGATCATTTTCGTTTCTTCCCGGGCATGGCAAATGAAGTTGCAATACGCATCCGGTAAGCACGTTATGCATTGTATTGGTTACAGTTCCGTCACGGATTGGTGACAATAGAATTTGGGATCAATAGCAAGCACCGGCCATCGTGCCGAACCGCCTCGCGTGCTCACCATGCAGGCAAGTGGGCGAGCTATCCGGACTACCCAGGGTCACTCGTATGCCGTCGTTCCCACACTTCCATCGGTATGAACCGCCCCGGGTTTGTCGGAGGCTCCAACTCCTGAGAAGGTGGAGCCTGTATGAGCAAGACGACGAACAAGTTTGCGCCAGAGGTCCGCGAGCGAGCGGTACGGATGGTGCTGGATCACGAGCGCGACCATCTGTCGCGATGGGCGGCGGTAGTTTCGATTGCAGAGAAGATCGGCTGCGCGCCACAGACGCTGCATGAGTGGTTGAAGAAGACCGAGGTCGACAGTGGCAAGCGCGCCGGCGTCCCCACCGAGGTGGCGGACAAGCTCAAGGCGCTGGAGCGGGAGAACCGGGAGCTGCGCCAGGCCAACGTGTCCGGCGTCCACCCCATCAGATCGCGATCCTCATATCAATGGGTCCTGACCCTAACGGGTCCGCTGCAGCATGCTGCAGTACCGCCAAACGAGGTCAGTCGGTATCAGTGAGAGGTAGGCAGCGCTTTCGACCGAGGGAGGTAATTGCGAGGGCGCAGCTGCTATAAACTGAAAGAGGCGCCCGCATCGCTACGGGCGCCTCAACGGACCGGCTTACCAGGCGTAGGAGCTAACAGTCCGTCCGGCACGAAGCCGACAGTGGTTAGATGCCGTTCTTCAGGTTCGTGTCGGCATCGTGCGTGCGCATATCTTCAGCCTGATTCTCGCCGGTCGCGCGGACTGCTTCGGCAGCGTTCTCTAGATTGGCTTCGGCTGCTTCGCTCGTGACGTTGTCGGCAGCTTCTTCGAGGTTATCGGCGACCGCTTCCGCGTTCGCTTCGATGTTGTCGGCAGCCTGCTCACGCGGGGTGTTGTTGCAAGCGGACAGCGACATCAGACCAACGGCAACGCTGAGCGCAAAAACCTTCTTCATCGAGCAATATCCCTCATTTTGGAGGGAATACGCCATACGCCGGCAGAAAAGGTTGGCAAGTCTGATCGATGCAAGGGGCACGGTGGCGTAGCCCCTAGCACCCGGTTGCCTCGATGATGGCGACGGGTAAGGTCCGCTCCGTTTAAAACGGAGTGCGAACAGTATGAATATCAGTGACCTTGCGAAGGACGTGGCGTCGATAACGGAAACCAGCGAGGCAGACGCGAAGGTAGCAGTCCTTGCGGTGTTCGAAGCGATCGGGAATGCCGCTGCCAAGGGTGAAGAGGTTGCTATCCCCGGGTTCGGCAAATTCTCGGTGAAGGATCGTCCCGAACGGCAAGGGCGTAACCCGGCAACGGGTGAAGCGATCACGATTGCCGCAGCCAAGAAGGTGTCGTTCACGCCCGCAAAGGGGCTGAAGGACAAGCTCTGAAGGAAACAGGCGACTGGTTGCCAGTCTGGCGTTCCAAATGCCCTTAAAGCGAAAGGCCGCCCCTCTCGGGGCGGCCTTTCCATTGTCGGCCAAAGCCGGCAACCATTCAGGAGCAGGTATGTCCCGCAGAAGCGATCATGCCCATACCCGTTGCCGTACCCGGCGTGTGACAATGAGACATTCGATCACCTCCTTTCAGTTGTTGATGTTACCGTTAAGATGGTCGCGGTAGCGGTCCAATCAAGGTGTGCTTGCGATACACCTGGGTCGTAAATGCGTTGCCCGGTGATACTGACGCCGACATAGATTTTGCTTAAGCGTCCGTACGATGTGTATGCGCCACGCCCCAGGGGCTGGTGATGGCTCAGTTTCGCAGGCTGTCGGGTACGACACCGCCATTCTCAGCGAGCTTGGTCATCACTGCCTTGTGCAGAGCGATGTTCTGCTCGGCGGTACCGGGCGCACCGGCATGTACGCCAAGTTCGTCCGCCAGCTCCTTGCGGGCTGCGAGGCTGTGATCGAGACCCAGCAAATTGAGCAGATCGACGATCGAAGTTCGGTAGTTGCCACCACCGTTCTGCATTGACGCCATCTCGGACAGAACCGCACCGACGTCGACGCTCTGGGTTGGTGCCTCGGGAGCGGCCGACTGCACGGGCGCTGCCTGTGGCGCGACGGGCGTCGGGGCGGCAGGCGCTGGCTGCACCGGCTGACCGGTCGGCTTGTCCTGTTTGTGATGAAAGATCTTGCCCATGATGTTGCCGAAGATGCTCATCGTGTTCGTTCCTTGAATGGCGACCGCCGTGACGGTGTCGGCAAGAACGTCAGGGGCAGGCTAGAGGGTCCCCGCGGGAACGTCAGCGTCGCGTTCGCGGTTATCCTGTTGGCGCCCCGACGCGTCCGTAAGGAAACCCGTCATGACATTCCGCAAAACGATCATCACGTCAGCCGCCTTTCTGGCTCTTGCCGCCTGCGGGCGCAACAACGACGCCAGCCAGACCAATACGGTGACAACGACGGTGGAAGCCGAAGGCGTCAACGTTACCGGCACCCCTTCAACGACCGTAAGCGACGCGCAGAATTTCGCCAACGTAGCGGCGGCCAGCGATGCATTCGAGATCGAGACGTCGAAGTTGGCGTTGACCAACGGCGCGTCGGCGGCGGTCAAGGCCTACGCCAATAAGATGATCGAGGCGCATACAGCCTCAACCGCCAAGCTGCAGACAGCAGCCGCTGGCGCAGCACCGACGATCACCCCCGTCCCTGCGCTGAATGCAGAACAGCAGGCGGAGCTCGATCAGTTGAAGACGCTGAACGGCACCGCTTTCGATCAGGCTTACAAGACGGAGCAGGCGGCCGGCCATCAGAAGACGCTCGACGCACTGAAGGCCTACGTCGCCAACGGCAACGCACCACAGCTCAAGGCGTTCGCTGAGGAGATGATCCCGATCGTCACCGCTCATCTCAATATGGCGAAGGCAATGAAGGCCTAGCCGCGTTCTGATATTTCCGAGCAGCCAAGTACCGCTTCTCGTTAGAAGGCTTGCGGCAGTGGGCAGGACTGACATGCCCATTGCCGTTCAACTGGGATCAACGCACCGTGTGACCGCGTCAAGGTCAAAGCTTTCCAGCTACCACTCGGCCTAGCGTTCAACGAACATCGGATCATCACGATGTCAGGCAAACGCCATCACCCGGAACGCGATGCGGACCGGGGCCTAACGTGCCTGCCATACGCAAATGCCCAGATCGCACGGTGAATGATCTGCGGCTCAGCTATCAGCCGTGTTCACGATATTAGCTCGGAAGATGAAGTGCTGAGTGAAGCTGACATTACGTCAATGACGATCGAGGAGGGAGCAAGGGCATGATACTGCTTTCCTTTACCGAACTGCTGCTCGCTAACGACAACGATTTTGGCGCGACAGGTGCGACGACGCCGTTCTGGCGAGTGCGTCTGGCGCCCCCCTGAACGCCACGGTCTGACGTGTTGCCCGCAGGACCCATGCACGTCGATAGCCGTTGACGGCGTGGCAACAAGGAATTTTCAATGGACCTCAACGACCTGCTACCGAACGGCGGTATAGAAGCGCTTGCTGGCCAGCTGGGCATACCTCCCGAGCAGGCGCGGCGTGGTGCCGAAGCCTTGCTGCCGTCCGTGCTAGGCGGAATGGGGAACAATTCCGCTGCGCTGGACACGCATGTCGATGCGCTCGGCGGGGCCGAGCTCGCCCACAACGTCGTTGGCGGCGAGCCCACCGAGATCGCTCGAGGCAACGCGCTGCTTGGTGGCATTTTCGGGTCGAAGGACGTCAGCCGCGAGGTGGCGGGACAGGCTGCCGAGAACAGTGGCCTGGACCCCGCGCTTCTCAAGCAGATGCTGCCAATCCTTGCCATGCTGGTCGCAGGTCACTTGTCGAGCCGCTCCGGTGGGCAGCAGGGTGGCCTTGGCGGCATCCTCAGTACGGTTCTTGGCGGACTTGGTGGCGCCGGAACCAATGGCGGCTTGAACGGCGGCTTGGGGGGCATGCTCGGTTCGATACTTGGCGGCCGTCGTTAGACCAGGTGTCCGGCCGCCCTTGCGATTACTTTATGAGAAAGCGGCACCGCGTTGAATGTTGGGCGGCCTGCCGGCTTGGGAGTTCAGCGCGCGTCCTGTCCGTAGTCAGAACATTCGGCACAACTCGCGGCGTAGATTAGCGGAGTGCGGACCTCGTCAGGGGGTTGATGTTAGGCGGCGAACTTGCGGTGCTGCAAGCGCCGATGTTCGATGGTCTGTCGCTTGATCCTTTCGCGCAGTTTGATGATTGCCGGAGCCCTGCCGAAGTAGGCGTCGGCAGGCGTCACGTTGGCCAGGCTCTCGTGGTATCGCTGGTGATTGTAGTGCTCGACGAAGGCCTCGATGTGGGCTTCGAGGTCGCCGGGCAGGAAGTAGTTTTCCAGCAAGATGCGGTTTTTCAGGGTCTGGTGCCAGCGCTCGATCTTGCCCTGGGTTTGGGGATGACACGGGGCGCCGCGGACATGGCTCATCTTCCGGGCCTCGATGTATTCCGCCAGCTCACCCGCGATGTAGCTGGGGCCATTATCGCTGAGTAGCCGGGGTTTGTGCAGCACCGTGGCGCTGTCGCAACCAGAAGCCGCCAGGGCGAGGTTCAGCGTGTCGGTGACGTCCTCGGCTCGCATGTTGGTGCACAGCTTCCAGGCGATGATGTAGCGCGAGAAGTCGTCGAGCACGGTCGACAGATACATCCAGCCCCACCCGATGATCTTGAAGTAGGTGAAGTCGGTCTGCCACATCTCGTTCGGCCGCGTGGTTTTCGTGTGGAACTGATCGGCAGCCTTGATCACGACATAGGCCGGGCTGGTGATCAGGTCGTGGGCCTTCAACAGGCGGTAAACCGTGGATTCCGACACGGAGTAGCGCTGCCCATCGGTGAAGCGCACGGCCAGTTCCCGGGGGCTCAGCTCAGACTGTTCCAGCGCCAGCTCGATGATCTGGTCGTGGATGCCCGCCGGGATGCGGTTCCACACCCGGCTCGGCGCCGATGGCCGATCTTCCAACGCCTCCGGCCCGCCTTCGAGGTAGCGATCATACCAGCGGTAGAATGTCCGACGAGGGATGCCGAGTTGGTCCAGCGTGCGCTTGGCCGACAGGTGCGACTGCTCGACGGTTCTGATGATCTCGAGCTTCTCGGATGCGGGATATCTCATTCGTCGTTGCCCCCATCCGCGACCATGCTTTATGGGATGGCCCGCCCCTTTTCCCCGGCATCGGATATGATGCTGGTGCTTGAAGAGGAAAGGAGCGGACCGATGTCTATTGTGATCCTTGGCGTTGATTTGGGCAAGAATGCCTGCAGTGTGGTGGGCGTGGATGCGGCGGGAGCTGTCGTCGTACGCAGGTCGATGCGCCGCCAGACGCTGGTCGACTACGTTGCCAAGCTTCCTGTGTGCGTGGTCGCGATGGAGGCATGTTGCGGTGCCCATTATCTGGGGCGCCTGTTCGCCGCGCACGGACATGAGATCCGGCTGATGTCGCCGGAGTACGTACGGCCGTATGTCAAAGCACAGAAGAACGATGACCGCGACGCCGAGGGGATCGCCGAGGCCGCCTCGCGTCCAACGATGCGCTTCGTCGAACTCAAGACCCAGGAGCAGTTGGACATCCAGACGCTCCACCGGGTTCGCTCGCGCCTGGTGGCTGAGCGCAGGAGCCTGACCAACCAGTTGCGGGCGATCCTGCTGGAGCGCGGGACCATTTTCCCGGTTGGGCGGCGCAAGCTGGAACTCGGCATCGATGCCCTGCTGGCCGATGAGGATACGACCTTGTCACCGCGTCTGCGCCAGTTGGTGGCCGAACTGCGTGCCGAATGGCGCGAACTCGATACCAGGGTGGAAGCGCTGAACGGCGAGTTTGTCGAGCTGGCGCGCAATGACGCGGCTGCCCGGCGGCTCACATCCATCCCCGGCGTCGGGGTGCTGAACGCAACTGCCCTGATTGCAGCCGTGGGCGATGCCAGCAGCTTTGCCAAAGCCCGAGACCTGGGTGCCTGGCTCGGTCTGGTGCCCCGTCAGCATACTACCGGCGGCAAGCCGCGGCTGCTCGGCATCTCCAAGCGAGGCAACACCTACTTGCGCACCTTGCTCATCCACGGTGCCCGAGCAGCATTGCCGTCGCTGGCGCGAAGCGAGACCCCGTTGGGGCGCTGGTTGACAGGAATGATCGAGCGAGGAGTCCACCGCAATGCTATCGTCGTCGCGCTGGCCAACAAGCTGGCGCGGATCGCATGGGCGGCCTTGCGCAAGGACGCGACGTTCGAACGCGGCTACCCAGTCGCGGCATAACCGGATCGGCCGCACGCATCTTCGTGCATAGGCCAACGATGTTTGCAGGAAGGATCGTGAAGATGGCCTGACAGTCGATCGGCGTCTGGAAAGCCCGGCCAAAAAAATGGCACTCGTTGCCGGCGTCTTTATTGTGGCTCCAGACGTGCGGATGTCCATCTTGGCCATGGGGTCACCCATGAGACCGCATACGTTGACGCAGACTGATCAGAACACTTCAAAATCCCCCTTGCAGACGGGGCGGGCCATACGTTTTTTGAGCAGACGGTTTTCCAGTGTCAGATCGACCACGCATTCCTTCAGGGCCCGGGCTTCGCGGCGCAGGTCCTGGACCTCTCCGGTGGTCGCGGCACGGGCGGTGTCGCCGGCCAGGCGGCGCTTGCCAGCTTCCATGACGCTCGCCGCCGTCGTCGAGCGTGATACCACTGCCGACATGATCGACAGCACCGTCGTCCGGGCGCACCACTGCGCCGTCGGGCTAAAAAAAGGGATCAGGAGGCCGAGGGGCTTGGCCGTTCGCGAGGCGGCTTCACGACCAAGCTGCACGCCCGCTGCGATCGTCAGGGCAGACCGCTGTGCTTCGTCCTGACGCCCGGACAGGCTCACGACGTGAAAGGTTTTGGACCGTTGTTCGGGATGCTGGCCGACCGGATCGAGGCGCTTCTCGCCGATAAGGGCTATGACACCGACGCCATCCGCGAGGAACTCGCAAAGGCGGATGTCGAGGCGGTCATTCCAGCCAAGAGCAACCGCCGAACGCCGATCACGCATGATCGCAAGAAATACCGCTGGCGTAATCTCGTCGAGCGCTTGTTCAACAAACTCAAGAATTGGCGTCGTGTCGCGACCCGCTACGACAAGACCGCGGAATCCTACCTCGGCTTCGTTGCGCTCGCCTCAGTGACGCTGTGGTTGCCCTTTGTCCACGTAGCCTAGCCGATCGCTTTCGCCGGCATGGGCCGTCCTGCGACTTACACAACTGTACGATGCATGGTTTCGATCCTGATCGGTGAGCTGCTGCCGGTTCCGTGGACACCAAGATAAGGTGTTTTTGGAACCGGAGGATGGAGATGCAACGACGGAAGTTCAGCCGCGAGTTCAAGCTCGAGGCGGTGAAGCTGGTGCGGGAACGCGGGGTGTCGGTATCGCAGGCGGCGCGCGATCTGGACCTGCACGAGAACGTGCTGCGCAAGTGGGTGCGCGAACAGACGGCTGACCCGGGATCGGCGTTTCCCGGACACGGCGTGCTGAAGCCCGAGCAGCAGGAGATTGAGCGGCTGCGCCGCGAGTTGGCTAGAATGAAGGCCGAGCGCGACATCCTAAAAAAAGCGGCGGCCTACTTCGCAAGGGACTCGATATGAGGTTCGAGTTCATCGCGAAGCACCGAGGGATCTGGCCGGTGTCGTGGATCTGCGAAGCGCTCGGTGTTTCGCGCAGCGGCTTTCACGCCTGGCTAGTTCGGGCGCCCAGCAAGCGCGCCCGTAGCGATGAGGAGCTCGGCGCCAGAGTCCGCGCGAGCTTCATCTCCAGCTATCGCACCTACGGCGCGCGGCGCGTCTGGCACGACCTTCTGGCCGAAGGCCTTTCATGTGGTCTGCATCGCATCGAACGGCTGATGCGTGTCCATGGCCTGAGGGCCCGTCCGCGACGTCGTGGCCTGCCCAAGGACGACGGCCTTCGGTCGGTCATCGCCGACAACATCCTCGACCGCCAGTTCACCGCCGAGGCGCCCAACCAGAGGTGGATCGCCGACTTCACCTACATCTGGACGGCCGAAGGGTGGCTCTACGTCGCTGTCGTCATCGACCTGTTCTCGCGCCGCGTGGTCGGATGGTCGATGAGCGACACCATGACCGCTCAGCTCGTGACCGATGCGCTAATGATGGCGATCTGGCGACGCGGAAAGCCCGACGCTCTGCTGCATCACTCGGACCAGGGCAGCCAATACACGAGCGAGCAGTTCCAGCGGTTGATGGCCGACAATGGCGTCACCTGCTCGATGAGCCGGTCGGGCAACGTCTGGGACAACGCGGCAATGGAGAGCTTCTTCTCGTCGATGAAGACCGAACGGATCGGCCGGAAGACATATCGAACGCGCAATCACGCGAAGGCGGACGTGTTCGATTATATCGAGCGCTTCTACAACCCGACGCGCCGGCACTCGACGCTGGGCTATCTCAGCCCCATGGACTTCGAGCGGCAAGCGCATGTAGCCTATGGCCCGCGCGACGATGCCCGCCAGCGCCGCGATCACCACGCTGGTCGCGCTGATGACCGCGGCCCGGAACCAGATCTGCCGACCGGCATGTCGGAAGAACCGGGAGATACGCGTGAGCGAAATCACGGCAACGTCCGCGGCATCGGCGGCACCCCGTCAGCCATCGGCATTCTCCATTTCCGGCGGCCGCTTCCGCCACGCGAGGCCGGCAGCGACGGCGATCGCCACGATGCCGAGCGGACGTCCCCGGCGCAGCATCGCGAAACCGACCGTCGCCATCGCACCATTGCCGACAAGGTCGATGACTGCGCCGACAGGGGTGCGCGGCGTCCCGATTGCGGGTGCAGGCCGCTTCGCTTCGGGTGCTGGCGCCGCGCGGGGGGCCACTGACTCGGCGGGCGCGGGATCGGCATCTGTGGCCTCGCCCTCAACCTGTCGTTCGAGTTCGGCGTTCAGTTCGGCGCCCAGCAGGAACACATAGGCGGTAAGCCAGAGCCACGTCAGCGTCACGATGACCGCGCTCAGCGAGCCGTAGGTCGCGCCATAGTTGCCGAAATTGGATACGTAGAACCCAAACCCCGCCGTGCCCGCCAACCAGAGCAATGTCGCCCCCGCCGACCCCGGCGACAGCCATATCCAGCGGGGTTGCCGGTGGTCGGGACCGAAGCGGAACAGGATCGCCGCCGCCGTCACGACCAGCACCGCCAGCAGCAGGAAGCCGGCGATGCGGATCAGCGCCAGCACGGCAAGCGGCGCATTCGGGATCAGCCCGCTGAGGAATGCGAGCAGCATGGTCGTGCCGATCGCCGCGAAGATCATCACGACGCCGCCGCCGACCACGGCGAACTTCAGCAGCGTCAAACGGACGAAGCCGCGGCTCTCCTCCGTATCATAGGCGACGTTGAGGCCGGTGATGATCGCCGCAGACCCCTTTGTCGCGCCGTACCATGCCAGCAGCAGCGCGACGACCAGCCCGATCCCCTGCTTGTCCTTCGAACTTTCCACGACCGTCAGCAGCTGGTCGGAGATGATGGAGGCCGCATCCCTCGGCAACGACGCGAACACGCTTTCGATGTTGCGCCGTACCGTCTCCGCCTCGGCGAACAGGCCGTAGCTCAGCACGACGGCCCCCAGCGTGGGCACGATGGCGGCAAAGACGTAGAAGGCGATACCGGCAGCGATGATGCCGATGTTGTCGTCGCCCATCTCCTGCCACGTCCGCGTCAGGATCGCCAGCCATCCCGCGGGCGGCACCTGCAACGGGGAGCGCGCACCGGTGCCTGCGCCATGATCGGCAACGCTCATGCCGCCTGCTCCCGTTCCGCGCCGGCATAGTCGAGGCACGCCTCCACCGCCGCGCCGAGGCTGCCGACATAGAGGTCCGCGCCCAGGGTCCGCTGTATCTCGCGATCGGTGAGCGCCGCTTCGCCTTCCGGCCACAGCCCGACGAGGATCGGAACATCGCCCACGCGCGACCGGATGCGCCGTACGAGATAGCGCAGATGCGACGGCGAGCCGCCGATCTCGAGATAGGAGATGCACACGAGCCGGGTGCCCGTCGCGTCGAGGCGATCGATGTTCGCCCGCGATCCGACGTTATGCGGAACCCGCTTCGCGCCGAACCCGCGCTTGGCGAGCAGCTGTTCGAGCATGGCGGTCACCGCATCGTCGAGGACGCCGCGCCCGGCAATGCACAGCACGCTTCCGGCGGCGTTCCACTGCGCCGGCGCTGCCGGAAGAGTTGCCGGCGCGGTCTCCTCGAACCCCACCCCTTCTCTGACAAGCGGATTAAGGCGACCCTCGCGTGCCCTGGTTGCGCTGGCCGTGTCCTCCTGCCCATGAAGTTCATTCACCAGCACCAACATGGAGTCGACGACGCTGGTCGCCCGGTCGCGCGTGATGGCGCCCCGTTCGACGTCTGCCGCCGCCAGTTTCAGCGCGGCCAGTGCCACCTCGTCATAATAGGCCGTCAGCGACCGTTCGGCGAGCTGGCTCTCCGCCTGTTCGAGCGCCTCGTCCGGGTCCTCCGCCAGCATTCGCTGATAGAAGCTCTCGACCGGTGTAAGCGCCGGCCGATCACCCAGGATGACGTCGAGAAATTCGAGGCTCCGAATATGCCGGCCCAGCACGACCAGCAGCAGCGTCAGCGGCATCGACAGGACAAGGCCGACGGGACCCCAGATCCACGTCCAGAACACCGCCGCTAGCACTACCGAGAGCGGCGAGAGACCCGTCGAATGGCCGTAGAGCAACGGTTCGATGACATAGCCGATCAGCGGTTCGAGGACGATGAAGAGCGCCGCCACCATCAGCACCGTCGACCAGCCCGGATCGGCCCCGGCGGCCACCACCAATGGCAGGGCGGCCCCCAGCAGCGCACCGATATAGGGTACGAAGCGGAGCACGCCGGCAAGAATGCCCCATAAGGCAGGAACGGGCAGACCAATGATCCAAAGGCCAACACCCACGACGGTGCCGAAGCTGGCGTTCACCGCCAGTTGCGAAAGGAAGTACCGGCTGAGCCTGCCCCCGGCATCGTCCATCGCGGCCGTCGTGCGATGCAGGTCGGACGATCCGAACAGGCGGATCATCCGATCGCGCAGATCTTCCTTCTGCATGAGGATGAAGATCGCCACGACCAGCACGATCACGAAGGTTTCGAACGGCGCGACCACCGGTTCGAGATAGCCGCCCACCTGTTCCAGCACCGGAATCTGCTTGTCGATGACCCGGACGTTCAGGGGATGGGTGCGGGTGCCGCGCACGACATTGGGGTCGGCGACCATGGCCGGGGGCGGCGTGTCGGGTCCGATGAAGGGGAGCTGCTGCGTGATGAAACCGGTCGCCCGGTCGATCTTGGACTGGACGGTCGTGACATAGCCCGGTGCCTTGTCCGACAGGGACGCGGCCTGCATCCCGACCAGGGTGCCGATGCCGCCCAGCACACCCAGCGCGCTGATCACCGCCACGAAGATCGCCAGCCCCTTCGGCAACCGCAGGCGTCGCAGGAACAGGACGATCGGCGACAGGACGAACGACAACAGCACCGCCAGCGTGATGGGGATCAGCACGTCCTTGGCCAGGAACAGCCCGGCGATCACGACCACGGCTACCGCGAGACCCAACAGTCCGTCTCGACTCGGCACTTTTGCGGCCGCCACCTGAGCGGCTACTGCCCCTTGCTCAATCTTATCGTTCATCCGCTGTCCCTTCGGGGTCAGCAAACTCACACTGACCTACTTCGGTCCGTTCATACGCCGACCACCGGTTCTGCCGTACCGGGTTGGCGTGACATGCTATCCAAAGTTTTAAGGTAGCCAGGCGCGAAAGTGCTATAATGCCGTGCTAATCGCGCGGCGCTAACGTAGCGTCAAAATCATATCGGACGTCGGCGCGGACGCGAGACACCCGACAAGATTATGACGCTACGCCGTCTGCGGCAAACCGTCGGACGGACGATCCTCTTCGTATACCCTGTGTGGCAGCGTAATCGAACAGCGAACGCTGTGTGCAGATCAGATTGCTGACGCGGGAGGTGCGAGCCTACCCAGCCATGTGACCAATGCCAGAATCGTGACAGCGTACGCAGCTTCGATCAGAAGACTTCGCCGTTACCAAGCGAGTGCAGTTCGATGATTGGCCGTGGCGATCGAACGCTGGCGTGAGCCGAGAGGGGTAAGTGACGCCAGTCCCAGCATGGCAGCAAATAACGGCAGATTGGCAGTTAGCAGCCAAAGATCGATAACCTGGACCGGATCCGTGCTTTGCTTCGCCGTCTCGTGCAGGAGTGCGAGTCTCACACAGCAGGGCCTCGCCCAATCCTGACTGAGTTCGACCACTCTTAAGATCATAGGCGAAGACCAAAGCGCGGACCGAGCCAGATCATCGCTAGGTAGAGCGCGATTGTAAGCAGGCATCCTACCGCAAGCGCCATCCAGAACGGTACGGCGCGTTGCAGCAGCGCAGGGATCAGAAGGAACATCGGCAGGGACGGCAGCACGAACCAGAAGGTCGCGCGCGCGTGGGCGGCCATGCCAACCGGATCATGGGTGTCGCGCCATAGCCAGATCATTCCGAGCACCGACACAAGCGGCAACGACGCGACCAGCGCGCCAAAGCCGGGGCTGCGCTTCGCGATCTCCGACACCGCCGCGATGATGACGCCCGAAACAAGGGCCTTTGCCGCCAGGTAGAGCATACGTTCCTCTCAGACTGTCGCGATTTGCGGGGTTGGAGCGTGCCGCCGACCATGAACGATCCGGTAGAGTGCCGGCAGCACGAGCAGCGTCAGCAGCGTGGATGAGATAATTCCGCCGATCACCACCGTGGCGAGCGGACGCTGGACTTCGGAACCAAGTCCGACGTTGAGCGCCATCGGCACGAAGCCGAGGCTTGCCACCAGCGCCGTCATCAGCACCGGCCGGAGCCGGGTGAGCGCGCCTTCGCGAACCGCGTCATCAAGGTCCGCCCCTTCATCGCGGAGCTGGCGGATGAAGGTGAGCATCACCAGCCCGTTCAGGACCGCCACGCCAGACAGCGCGATGAACCCGACGCCCGCCGAGATCGAGAACGGGATGCCGCGCAGCAGTAGCGCGGCGATGCCGCCGGTGAGCGCCAGCGGCACGCCCGAGAACACGATGAGCGCATCCTTGGCCGACCGGAACAGCGCGACCAGCAGCCCGAAGATCAGCAGCAGCGCGAGCGGCACGACGATCTTCAGCCGGGTGGAGGCCGACTGGAGCTGTTCGAACGTGCCGCCATAGTCGATCCAGTATCCCGCCGGCAGCTCGACTTCCCGACCGATCCGCGCCTGCGTCTCGGCGATGAACGAGCCGAGATCGCGACCGCGCACATTGGTGGTGACGACCGCGCGGCGTTTGCCGTCCTCGCGGCTGATCTGGTTCGGACCGGTCGTGCGCTCGATTGTCGCCACCTCCGACAGCGGCACCGACCCCGCGCCGTTCGGCAGCGGGATAGGCAGGCGCTGGAGCACAGACGGGTTCTGGCGCAGCCGTTCGGGCAGGCGCACGACAATATCGAAGCGTCGATCGCCATCGAAGATCTGTCCGGCCTGGGTTCCCCCGGTCGCCGCGGCGACCACGGCCTGCACGTCTGCGATGTTGAGGCCGAGCCGGGTCAGCGCGAACCGATCGGGCAGGATCTGGATGAACGGCAGGCCCGTCACCTGTTCGGTCTGCGCGTCCTGCGATCCTTCGATGCCCGAGACGACGGCCAGCACGTTCGCGGCGACGTCCGCGAGTTGTTCCAGGTCGTCTCCATAGACCCTGATCGCCACGTCCGATCGGACACCGGCGATCAGCTCGTTGAACCGCATCTGGATGGGCTGGATGAACTCGTATCGAGAACCCGGCACCTGTTGCACCGCGGCATCCATTTCGGCGACGAGCTGCGCCTTGGGCTTGCGCGGGTCGGGCCACTGGTTTCGAGGCTTCATGATGACAAACGTGTCAGCGACGGAAGGCGGCACAGGATCGGTCGCGACATCGGCCGTGCCGATCTTGGCGAACACCTGCTCGACTTCCGGGAACCGCTTGATCCGACGTTCGAGCGCCGATTGCATCGCCACGGCCTGGCTGAGACTCGTGCCGGGGATGCGGAGCGCGTGGAGCGCGATGTCGCCTTCATCGAGATTGGGGATGAACTCCGATCCTAGCCGCGTTGCGGCGACGCCACTGACCACGACCAGTGCGACCGCGCCGGCGACGACCGCCACGCGCATCCGCAGCGCCCAATCGAGCAGCGGGCGATAGCTCCGCCCCGCCGCCAGCATCACCCGGTTCTCCTTCTCATCGACGCGCCCCGTGACGAAGGTCGCGACCGCGGCGGGAACGAAGGTGAGCGACAGCAGCAGCGCCGCCGTGAGCGCGAGGACGACGGTGAACGCCATCGGGTGGAATGTCTTCCCCTCCACGCCTTCGAGCGCAAAGATCGGCAGGTATACGATGGTGATGATGGCGATACCAAACAGGCTGGGCCGGATCACTTCGGTGCTGGCCGACGCCGCCAGATCGAACCGCTCGTCGCGTTCGAGCAGGCGGCCCTTGGCATGTTGTGCCTCGCCGAAACGGCGCAGGCAGTTCTCCACGATGATGACCGCGCCATCGACGATGAGGCCGAAGTCGAGCGCCCCCAGGCTCATCAGATTGCCCGACGTGTCCGATGCCACCATGCCGGTGATCGTCATCAGGAAGGATACCGGGATGACGGCCGCGGTGATGAGCGCCGCGCGGATGTTGCCGAGCAGCAGGAACAGCACGACGATGACGAGGATCGCGCCTTCGGCAAGGTTCTTCTCAACCGTGCCAACCGTCGCCTCGACTAGCTTGGAGCGGTCATAGACAGTGTTGACTACGACCCCGCCCGGCAGCGAGCGGTTCACCGCCTCGAGGCGTTCGGCGACCGCGACGCTGACATTGCGCGGATTTTCGCCGACAAGCATGTAGATGGTGCCGAGCACGACTTCGCGACCGTCCTTGGTCGCCGCGCCGTTCCGCAGCTCCGAGCCGATTTCCACATCGGCCACATCGGCGATGCGGATGGGGGTGTTCTGGCGATAGGCGACGATGATGCCCGACAGATCGCGCTCGTTCGTCGCCTGCCCCGGAACGCGGATAAGATATTGCGAGCCGGACTGCTCGATATACCCCGCGCCGACATTGGCGTTATTCTTCTCCAGCGCGGCCACCAGGTCCGACACGCTCAGGCCGAAGCCCGCGAGGCGTTCGGGATAGGGGGCGACAACATACTCGCGACGGTAGCCGCCGACCGAGTTGACTTCCGTGACGCCTGGCACCGTGCGGAGCTGGGGACGCACCACCCAGTCGTGCAGCGTGCGCAGATCCTGCGCCGTGTAGCGCTTGCCCGAGTCGTTGACCGCGCCGGGTCGCGCTTCGACCGTGTACATGAAGATTTCGCCGAGGCCGGTCGCGATCGGGCCCAGCTCGGGTTCGATGTTCGCCGGCAGCGTGCCGCGAACACCTTGCAGCCGCTCGTTCACGAGCTGACGCGCGAAGTAGATATCGGTGCCGTCCTTGAACACGACCGTGACTTGGCTCAGCCCGTAGCGCGAGACCGAGCGGGTATATTCCAGCCCCGGCAGGCCAGCGATGGCCGTCTCGACCGGGAAGGTGACGCGCTGTTCGGCCTCCAATGGCGAGAAGCCCGGCGCTTCGGTGTTGATCTGGACCTGAACGTTGGTGATGTCCGGCACGGCGTCGATCTTAAGGCGACCGAACGCCCAGACGCCCAGCCCGGCGAGGAGAAAGGCTATCGCCAGGACGGCGAATCGCTGCCGGATCGACAGCTGAATGATGCGTTCGAGCATGACGATTCCTAGTGGTCGTGGCTTGCGCCGGACTTTTCGATGTCGGCTTTGATGACGTAGCTGTTCTTGGCCACGTAGGTCGTTCCGGGCTTCAAGCCGCCCAGCACCTCGGTCCACTCAGGCCCTTCGCGGCCGAGCTGGAGCATCCGCACCTCGTAGGTATTGCCAATCTTGGCAAACACGACGCGGAAATCGCGGAACTGCTGGATCGCTTCCGTCCGCACCGCGAGCGGCACCGTGCGGCGATCAATGGTGACGATGCCGCGCACCGCCATCCCCGGCCGCCAGAACCCACCCGGGTTGGGCAGGCCCGCGCGCGCCGTCACCGTCTGCGTCTGGACTTCGGCCAGGGGCAGGAAGTCACGGATCGTCGATCCTTGCGTGCGCTCGCCTTCCAGCCCCCTGATCTGCACCGCCTGCCCCGGCCGGATGCGCTCGATGTCACGCGGGAAGACAGGGAACGTCGCCACGGTGCGCGACGGGTCGGAAATCACGAAGATTGGGTCGTCCCCGGTCACGTCGCCGACATTGGTGTTTCGCTGCGTGATAGCGCCCGCGATCGGCGCGGTGACGGAATAGGTCTGGAGCGAGTAGCTGCTTTCGACGCGCGCCAGCAGCATGCCGCGACCGACCCGGTCGCCTACGTTCCGGTGAACCGATACGACGCGCCCCGGAAACTTCGCACCCACGTCAGCGCTGGCCGAAGGGTCCAGCTCGACCCGGCCAATGATCTCGAGCGTTTCGCCTATCTCGGCAGGCCCGGCGACCGCCGTGCCGATGTTCGCGGCGCGCGCGGCCGGCGCCGCGATCGTCGTGCGGCCCTCATAGGATTGGAATTTCCACCCATGCCGCCGCCCGCCTTCGCTGGCGGTGACCGCGACATCGAAGCTGTGCGGCTCGACCAGCGTGGCTTGCCCGCGCAGATAATCCTCTTCGGGACGGAACGCGAATGTCGTGACCTCCCCGTCGAGACGCCGGATCGTGACGCTCGCCTGGACCTCAGCAGGTGCGACCGGCTTGTCATCGCGATAGGCGAATAGCCGGTACTCGGGCGGCACACCGTCCTCGAACACGGTAACCTCGATGGCGAAATCCCCGTCGCGGAGCATCCGGCCATTATGCGGTCCGCGCTCATAGTCACCGGCAGCCGGCGCTTCCTGTTCGGCGGTGGTGTTCCGAGCCCCCTCGCCACAAGCGGTGAGCGGCAGGGCGAGGAGCAGGGCGAGCGTGAGCGTCCGCATCATGGTGTTCCTTGGACAAGGGAGGCGAAACGGCCGGTGAGGCGATCGAGATCGACACGGGCTTCGTGGTGACGAGCGGCGACGCGGACCATGCGGGCGCGCGCTTCATGGAGCGCGATTTGCGCCGTGGACACGTCGAGGAAGGTGAACCCGCCGCGGTTGTAACCGGCGCGGACTTCGGCGAGCGTCCGCTGAGCGCCAGGCACCACCCGATCCCTGATTGCCTCTACCTCGTGACGCGTCTCCTCGACCTTCTCGGCCGCGAGCGCGATAGCCTGGGTCCGCTGGAACCGCTCTACCGCCAAGTCCGCCTCGACCTGCCTCGCTTCCGCTTCCGCGCGCGCGATGTTGGCGCGGTTGAGCCCGCGGTTGGCGAGCGGTAGCGACACGCCCGCGACCACAGCCACGTCACCCGTGCCGATATAGCGCGGACCCGCCGTCCAGGTCGGATCGGTGCGCGCACCCGCCTGTTGCAGCGTCAGCCCCGCCGCCGCGCGGCGTCGCCGCGCCTCGAAAATTGCGAGATCGGCAGCAGCGGGTCGGAGCGTACCAGCGGGGGGTTCGAGTATCAGGAAGCGATCGGCCGTGATTGCCATGCCCGCCGCGTCTCCGCTCCATAGCGATGCTAGCCGCTTCATCGCTGCGTCGCGCGCGTGCTCGGCAAGCTCCAGATCGACCTTGGCCTCGGCGAGCTGCGTACGCGCGCGCGTGCCGGCGAACAGCGGATCGCGCGCCTCGGCGACCCGGCGGCCGACCTCCCGCACCAGTTGCTCGGCGATGGCAACCCGCTCGCGCGCGATGCCGATCGCGGCTTCGGCCGCCTGGACCTCGACATAGAGGCGCTGCACCGCCGTCGCGGTTTCAAGCCGGCGCACGACGGCTTCGGCGCGCGCCACGTCGAGATCAGCATCGGCGCCCGCGACGCGCGCGGCGCGCTTGCCCCCACGCTCGATCCGCTGGCTATACGTCGCGCCGATCTGAATCTGGCGGTTCAGATCGTTGCCGCCGAGCCCGAAGTTTTCGGCCAGCACGTCGATCGACGCAGCCGGTCGCGTATCCGCACCCGCGCGGGCAGCGGTAAGCGCGTCGGTGCGTGCGGCAGTCGCTGCACCTTGCGGTGAGGCGGCGATCGCGCGGACGATCGCATCCTCAAGTGTCAGCGTCTGGCCGTGAACGACCGTCGCGGACGACAGCGCCGCCGCCATAATGGCGGCGCGCAAGCAGAATGGCATGGAATGATACTCCTGATCCTCACGACATAGCGCGGCCCACAGCAGGGCGCGCGAACGCGACGATCAGGCGGCGGGTGGTTCCAGCAGGGGCGGGACACCGCGCGACGGTAGAGCAGAAACCGACGCCATCACCAGTTTGGGGCCGATGCCGACCAGAGGTGCGCGCCTCCATTCTACAGGGCGGCTGAGATCACCGGTGACGTGCGCGTGAGCAGCGATCGCCGTGCCATCGTCCGAGCTGTTGCTGTCGGCTGCATCCGAAAGCTCCACATCAGTCTCGCCAGCATCGTGTGAGACAGCTTCATCGTCATGATGAACATCGACGTGCGCGACGTCATGGGCATGGAGATGTGGAACGGCTTCGCCCATGCTTCCGTGAGAAAGAAGCAGGACGCAGAGCATCAACAAGGCGAGGCACTGCCGCATCCCGGTTGCGTAACATCCGGAGCCGGATCGAACAACCTTGCGGTTTTGAGCTTGATGTCGCAGCCATTGGGTTGAGACACCGGGCAAAGACAACGCATCAGAGCGGTAGCCTGACCCTCCTCGTCTCCGTTCCGCTTTGATCGGCTAAAGCCCGACGAAAAGGGTCGCGCTCAACACATGGTTGGTCCGGTCGTCTCCACGCCGGAAGACGTGCTGATTCAGATAGCCCGGTTCCAATCGCATCCGAGGTGCGACCGGCACGCCGATGCCAACGAAAGTGCGCCACTGGTCCACGCCGTCACGGGCGCCCCAGCGCGTCGCGTTCAGGTTGAGAAAGCCTTCGGTGAAGGCGACCGCCTGCACCGTTCCCTGGCGTGCGATCGGCACCTGCAACCGGACGAACTGTCGCAACCGCCACCCGGTATCATCCTGTCCCTCCAGCATCCGCTGTTCGAGCCGCGTGCGACTGATGATGAGGGGGGTGCCGTTACGGTTTCGCACGGCGGCGAACTGAACCTGCTGCCAGAGCCTGTGTTCGTTCGTGGTCCGGCCGCCTTCCGGGTCGGTGCGGATATAGGCGTAGCCTGCGATGGCATGAGCGTCGCGCGCTATCCGCGCGCCGATCGCGGGTCGTACAATAAACTGGCTGCCCCCGCCGACGTCATCGGTCGCGCGCGCCTGCGCTTCGAGCCACAGGAAGAGGTCACCCCGGACAGGTCCTGTCGCGATCACCGAACCCCAGGCCTGCGTGTCGTCCTGCGCTTGGGCGGGAAAACCGATCAGCGCGCTCGCCAGACAGGCGAGAAGAAGCGGGATGTGTCGGACGATCGGTACATCCATTTGAATGCTACCCTTCATTGCATTGCCCGACCCGGGCTGACTGTTTCGGCATTGGTTTGAGGTGTGAGAGTACGCCCGTCCGGCTATGCCCTCAGTTCAGGGCGAATGCTCCGACCGCGGCCCCGACCGCGAGGACGACGGGTGTGGCGAGCTTGCTTTTCCAGCGGTACATGACCGCGAGCGCGACAGCGAAGATGAGCACGCTTGCGATCGGGTTCGGTGTCCGCGTGGCCGTGGTGCGGGCGAGATCGATCACCGTCACCACGATCAGACCGACGACGCCGGCGGCCACTCCGCCCAGGAAGAGCTGGAGTCGCTTGTGCTCGACGACGGCTTCCAACCGGTCGTAAAACAGAAGCGAAAAGGCGAAGGCGGGCAGGAACATGCCAGCGGTCATCGCCAGAGCGCCGGCCAGCCCGCCGCTGATCCAGCCCACGAAGGTCGCGAAAATCACGAGCGGGGCAGGCAGGATGCCGGACAGACCGAGGCCATCGAGGAACTGTCCATCGGTCATCCAGCCGCGACCTACCGTGTCGTTGCGGATGAACGGGATCGCCGTATACGCCCCACCGAAGGTCAGCAGGCCGCCCTTCAGCCCTGCCCAGAAAAGCGCGGGGACTGTAGGAGCGGATTCCCGCACGCCAGTCGCCGCCCCCGCCAGGGCAGTACCGCCCGTCCAGGTCAGGGTCGCCACGCCAACCGCCAGCGCCACAACGACCGCGGCCAGTGCGTAGCGACCGGTCGAACCAAGCGCATAGACTGCGCCGGCGGCGAGAAGCACGATCCAGAAACTGACCCCGGCAAGCGACGCAGCCGCAGCCGCGATGGCGACAGCCCACAGCCACGGTCCGAGCAGGATATGCTCGCCGATGCGATGGATGGCGCGCACGATCACAGCGATGACCGCCGCCTGGACGCCGAGGAAAATGGCACCGAACACGGTCCCCTGGATCGGCAGCCGGGTATAGGCCCAGGCGAGCGCGAGCATCAGGACCAGTCCCGGCAGCATGAAGCCTAGCCCGGCGAGGACACCCCCTAGGCGCCCCTTGGCACGGATGCCGAGATGCACGCATAGCTCATGCGCTTCGGGGCCGGGCAGCACCTGCATCACGGCCAGGAGCTTGTTGAACCGGTCGCTTGGGATCCAGCGTTCCTCGTCGACCAGCTCGCGCCGGATCATGGCTATCTGCGCCACCGGGCCACCGAACGCCATAACGCCGAAACGGAGGAAGCGCACGAACAGCGCGGGGTAGCTCAGTTCAGGTGGCCGGGCTTCCTCGATAATCGAGCTTGTGAGGTTGGAATGCTCGATATGTGCCATCATCCGGCCCCCTGTCCGCCGCGTTGTTTGGTGAAATGCGCGTGGAAACCGTCGAGCGCGCCCGAGCCTTGAACGATCCGCTCCACGTCATCATCGGTTCCCGCGCAGATGCCGTTGACCAGCGCGGCGATCCCCGCCGCTTCCGGTCGGCCGAACTTACCGTCTGCAATGTCGAGGTCGTGGATGATCTCGGCGAGCGCGATGAGCGCCCGGTCGGTATCGAGACCGGTCCGATAGACCAGTGTTTCGAACGAGCAGCGGTCACCCTCGTGCGTGAACTCTGCGTCCGGCATGTCAAAACGCAGTTCGTCCGGTTCGGGCACATAGCCTTTGCCGTCCACGAACTTGAAGCTGGCTTGCGGATCAATGAACCGGCGGATCAGCCAGGCCGACGCGATGCGATCGACATGGACATGCCGGCGCGTGACCCAGGTGCGGCCCTTCAACTCCGCGGGCGTCAATTCCGGCGCGCCTGTCCCGCTCACGTCCGGATGTTCATGGACGCGGCGGTCCGCGTCGGCGAGGGCGGCCAGGACAGCTTGCCGCCCGTGCGCGCCGAAAAAGTCGATCGCGGCGATTTCGTCCAGACGCTTTCTAAGCCGCCGGGTATCCGCCAAGGCCACCTCGCCGCCTTCGGTCAACGAGCGTAACTCACGCGCCAGATCGTCATAATCGGCGTCGCGAGCCGCGTCGAACATGGCGCGAAGTTCCGCACCGGTCATGCCTTCGACAAGCCTGGCCTCTAGGATTAGCGCCTCGCCGCCTCCGTTTGTGATTTCCGCTCGCAACTCCTCGAACAGCACGCGCGTGTCGGGACGCAGGGGTAGCGCGTGGACCGCGTTCTTCAGCGGAGCGGCACCGATCGCCTGCAAGCGCCGCCACACCCGCACGCGCAGATAGGCCGGCTTGGCCGGTAGCTGCGGGATCAGCAGCAGCCAGTCATGTGGCTCAATCAAAGGGGTGTCAGTCATGCAGTATCTGTATCATAGGATCTGCTGTGATCGTACACTTGTATCATTTCATGCAGCAAGCTAATTAATTGCCGAAGACAACGTGCGCATACCGCGGGCCGCGCACATTTGCGGACACGGCCTGCCTGTCGAATCCAAGGAGAGAAGCATTGCGTCACCTGTTGCTACCGCTTGCCGCCCTGCTCGTCGCGCCGGCAGCCGCCCAGACCACGTCGCAATCTGTACCGGCCACGGCGAACAGCGACCGGTGGACGGTGGTGGATGCGGGCCTTGGCCGAGGTGGCACGACGCAGCCGGACGGCGTGCGCCGGTACGCCTTTCCTCGTTCCGACCTGAACGTCCAGCTCGACGGCGTGACGATCAAGCCCGCGCTTGCGCTCGGCTCCTGGCTCGCCTTCATGCCGATGGGCGGACAGGCAATGGTCATGGGCGACCTCGTGTTGACGCATGACGAGGTGAACCCCGTGATGAGCAAGCTGCTCGCCAGCGGCTTCACCGTGACGGCGCTTCATAACCATCTGCTGCGTTCCTCGCCGGCGACCATGTACCTGCATGTCGGCGGGCACGGCGATCCGGGTGAGATGGCGAAGAACCTGCGGGCCGCGCTGGTCGAGACCCGGACACCGATGACCGCGCCCGCCAAGGCCGCGGACGCCAAACTCGACTTCGACACCGCCGCGATCGACGGGATCATGGGCGGCAAGGGCAAGCCCAACGGAGGCGTCTACCAGTTCGGCTTTCCCCGCGCCGAAAAGCTGAGCGACAGCGGAATGCCCGCACCCGCCTCGATGGGCACGGCAACGGCGCTCAATTTTCAGCCGACGGGCGGTGGCAAGGCGGCGATCACCGGCGACTTCGTGCTGACCGCTGCCGAGGTCGATCCGGTGCTTCGTGCACTGCGGTCAAACGGGATCGAGGTGACCGCACTTCACAACCATATGCTGGACGATCAGCCGCGGCTGTTCTTCATGCACTTCTGGGCAAACGATGACGCACGCAAGCTGGCCCGCGGGCTTCGCGCCGCGTTGGACAAGACCAACGTCGTCCGCCCCGCTGCGGGCTGATTATCCGAAGGCCATGCAAATCAGGAGCCGATCAATGCGGACGTTATTAAGTGTATCTCTCTGCGCGCTAGCTGTGGCGAGTTTTGCGGTGCCGTTCTCGCCGTCCCTCGCTCAGGCCGGGATCAGCACAAACCCGGCACCGTTAGAAACCACGGGCTATTCGAGCGCCGTCGAGGCGTTGAGCAAGTATGAGGTCGATTCCAGTCGGCTCGCGCTGACCCGATCGCAGAGCCAGGCTGTGCGAGCCTTCGCGCAGCAGATGGTCGATCACCATAGCCGCCAACAGCCAAGTCGAACCGGCGTTGGTGGACCCGACGCCGGCAGCGCCCTCGAAGGTCCCTTGTCGGAAATGCTGAACTCCTTGGAGAACGTGCCGAGCGCCGAGTTCAACGCGGCGTACAAGCGGGGGCAAATCGCCGCGCACGAGGAAGCGCTGAAGGTTCATGGCGCCTACGCGGCGCGGGGTAGCGATCTTACTGAACGGGCAAAGGCTCAAGCGGCCATGCCCATGATCCAGAAGCACCTCGGTGCAGCACGCGATTTACCGGGTGCTTGAGGGCGCCGAACCTTGATGGAAAGGCGTCTGGTGTCAAAACCGTTCGAGACTGTTGAAAAAGGCGCGCGAGGGAACCTCGAAGTGGATGGCTTGTAACGGCGAGCACCGGAGATGCGCCGCCTATCAGACCGGCGCGGCCCGTCGGGCAAGCAGCTGAAGGTTATAAGCTGCAGCCGCCATGGTGAACTCCTCGTTGGCCCCTGACAGGCCGCGCAGCTTGAGCGTTCGTAGTCTCAAATTCCGTTTCAGGTGGCCGAACACACGCTCGATCCGCTGTCGTCGGCGCCGCGCACGCACGTAGGCGTCAGTGCCGGCAAGCGCACGAACTGCGTCGCGGGCCAGGCGGGTGATGCTGCGCTTTCGACCGGTGGTGCATTGGGGTTTCAGTCCGCAGGCTGCACAATCGGCGATGTGGCTTCGGTACACGCGGACCTGACTGGCGCGCTTGGTACCGCAGTGACCGAGCTGCTTACCCGCCGGGCAGTGATAGGCGTCGGTGTCGCGATCGTAGCGAAAGACATCGCGAGTGAAAAAGGCATCGCGCTGGCGGCTGCGGTCGATGACCGGGATGTACGGCGTGATATTCCGGTCCATCAGCCAGCCCAGCAGAGGGCCGCTGCCATACGCCTTGTCAGCTGAGAGGCTCTCAGGCGCAATGTCCAGCCTGGTGCCGGCACGCGACACCAACGTCCGGGTTGCCGCGACTTCTGCCGAAAAGCGCGCCGGGGTCGCTTCCACATCGAGGATGCAGTCGGTGTCGAGGTCGAGCAGCGGGTTGATGGCGTAGGCGTAGCGTGCTGGCCCGTGCTTGGAGGTGAACGCCGCCTGCGGGTCGGTCGGTGAAATGCTGGTCGGATCGATGGGCACCGGTTCGTCGGGATCGGGCGGTAATGCGGCATCGAGCGCCGCCAGATACTCAGCAATAGGCCGCGATACGCTCTCCCTGGCACGCAGCTCGTCAGCTGCGTCGGTCCCCTTCAGCTTCTTCTCCCGGCTTGCGTCGGCCATGATCGTGCTGCCGTCCACAGCCACGTCGCGCCCTGCAACCAGCCCGGCCGCGGCGCAACGTGCGACCACCTGCTCGAACAGCAGGCGATGCAGGTCGCAGGCGCGGAAACGACCATGCCGGTTCTTGGAGAAGGTGGAGTGGTCTGGCACCCGGTCGGCCAGATCGAGCCGGCAAAACCAGCGATAGGCAAGGTTGAGGTGCACCTCCTCGCACAGGCGCCGTTCCGAGCGGATACCGAACAGGTAGCCGATCAGTAGCATTCTCAGCATCAGCTCCGGATCGATCGAGGGCCGCCCGGTCGCGCTGTAGTTTGCTGCCAGCGCCTCGCGCACGAAGCCGAAATCCAGAAGACCGTCGATGCGTCGCAGCAGGTGATCAGCAGGCACATGTTCGTCGAGCCGAAACCCGTAAAACAGCGCGCCCTGCGCCACCTGTCGACCCATCATGCTCGTGATCCCCTGACGCCTCGCAGGAGTGAATCACGCCTCCGTCACCGCCGCAAGCAGCCGTTTTTCAACAGTCTCGGTCGGTTGTGACACCAGCAGACTACCATAGCTTTCGGCAAGTTTACGGTGCCACAATCCCGCATCAGAAAGCGTCCGCTTCCAGAAGCTCTGAATGCATCGGCTAAGCCGATAGTTGGCGAATTCTGCCGACCGTGCCGAAGTTGGCTCCGCAAGGAAAACGAGCGGTTTTCTCGCGGTCTGACAATGCCGGTCCCGGCAATCCGAAAAGAGCAAGAAAACCCGTTGTGAAAACCAGCGCCATCTTGCACCATGCCGGTAGTCTTTTCTGGCGGGGTACGCATTGCTCATTGGCTATATCCGAGTGTCCAAGTCGGACGGCACGCAAACGCTGGAGCCGCAGCGCGACGCGCTGTTCGCGGCCGGCATTGATCCGTCGCGCATCTATGAGGATATGGCATCGGGTCGCCACGATGCGCGGCCTGGCCTGACCGCCTGCCTGAAGGCGCTTCAGCCGGGCAACACGCTCGTCATCTGGAAGCTGGACCGCCTCGGCCGCGATCTGCGCCATCTGGTGACGACGGCGGAGGATCTCCGGTCGCGCGGGATCGGGTTGAAGGTGCTGGCAGGTGCCGGCGCGCAGATCGACACGACGTCTGCCAATGGCCGTCTCGCTTTCGGCATCTTCGCGGCGTTCGCCGAGTTCGAGCGCGAGTTGATCGCCGAGCGTACCCATGCCGGCCTTGCTGCGGCGCGCGCGCGCGGTCGCATGGGCGGTCGGCCGCGCAAGATGAACCGGGCGACGCTGACGATGGCGATGGCGGCGATGTCCGATCGAGGTGTCGTCGCGGCTGATGTCGCTAAGCGGCTCGGGATCACGACCACGACCCTGTATGTCTATGTCAACGGCGACGGCACCCCCAAGGCGCCGGGGCAGGCGTTGCTCGATGCGGGTCCCACTCGGCAACCGCAAAGCCAGGCTGCATAATGAGCGCGGGCGTCACGGTCCCCATCGAGGCGATCGTGACGCTCCGACGTCGTTTGGCGGCATTGCCGGCAAGGCATCCCGAGCGGCAGCCGCTGATGACATCGACCGCCGAACTCTACGACATCAGCCGCGCTACGCTCTACCGGCTGTTGCGCGGCGAGCGAAGGCCGAAGGACGCACACCGTGCCGATCGTGGCCTGTCGCGCACCATGCCTGCCGGCGAGATCGAATGGTGGTGTGAGGTCGTTGCGGCGATGAAGAGCCGCACGACCAACCGTCAAGGCCGTCGTCTCTCGACGAAGCGTATCCTCGAAATCGTCACCGAACACGGTGTCGAGACCCCCGATCGCGGTCTGGTGAAGCTGCCGGCAGGTCGGTTGGCTGCCTCGACACTCAACCGGCACATGCGGCAACGGGGATACGACACCGAGCGGATGACGCGCGAGCCGGCTGCGGTGCGCTATCAGGCCGAACGCGCCAACATGCTCTGGCATTTCGACATGAGCCCGTCGGATCTCAAGCAGTTGAAGGCCCCGACCTGGATCGATCCCGATCGTAATGGCGCGCCTACGTTGATGCTGTTCTCGGTGGTCGATGACCGGTCGGGCGTCGTCTACCAGGAATATGCGCTCGTCTATGGGGAGGATGCCGAGGCGGCGCTGCGCTTCCTGTTCCGTGCGATGGCACCAAAGGAGGACAATCCGTTTGGAGGTATTCCGGAGAACATCCAGCTCGATGGCGGCCCGGTCGGCAAATCGAGCGTGTTCAAGGGGGTCATGGAATGTCTCGGGATTACCGTCACTCCGCACATGCCAGCAGGGTCGGACGGACGCCGCACGACCGCGCGCGCCAAGGGGAAAGTCGAGCGCCCGTTCCGCACTGTCAAGGAAGCGCACGAGACGCTGTACCACTTTCACGAACCCGCCAGCGAGGAGGAGGCCAATCGCTGGCTGGCGCGCTACATCGCCACCTACAACAGCGGCGACCATCGTCGCGAGCCGCATTCTCGGATCGACGACTGGCTCGGCCACCTGCCCGATGGCGGCATTTGCGCCATGTGCAGTTGGGAGCGCTATTGCGCATTCGCGCGCGAGCCAGAGCGCCGCAAGGTCGGCCTCGACTGCCGGCTGACCGTCGCCGGCGTTACCTATGAGGTCACGTCCGAAGTGGCCGGCGAAACGGTTGTCGTCTGGTGGGGGCTGTTCGACCAGGAGCTATGGGTCGAGCATGGCGATGACCGATACGGCCCGTTCGATCCGGTCGGAGGGCCGGTGCCGCTGCATCGCTATCGCAAGCATCGCAAGAGCCGGCGCGAGGTCCGCGCGGATCGCGTCGATGCGCTGGCGACGAAGATCGGAATCCCTCGCTCGGTCTTGACGGGCGAGGACGACATCGTGGTGATCGGTCGCAAGCCCACCGATGGGATCGCACCTGTGCCGGCCCGGCCATTCGCCGATCCAGATCCGTTCGCCGAACTCACCTTCGCCACGCCGCTCAAGGCACGCTTCGCCATATCCGAGGAACTGCGCCTGCCGCTTGGCGGCCTTTGCGAAGAGGACCGCGCCTTCATCGACGCGTTGCTCGCGCGCACGCTGTCCCGGCCCGAAGTGATGGATGAAATCCGCAGGCGATTCCCGCCCGGCCACAGACGGAGCGGCTGATGCAGACCGAGGTGATGCGCTATTACGGGCTGGCCCGGCCCCCGGTCGATCTCGGCTTCTTCGAGACCGAGCATCATGCCCAGCTTACCCATGATCTGAAGACCGCGATCACAGGTGGTCGCCTGATCGCGCTTACGGCCACCATCGGCTCGGGCAAGACCGTGCTGACGCGGCGACTGCGCGAAGAACTAGAGCGCGAGGGCCGTGTGATCGTCTCGCGCGCGCTCAGCCTGGAAAAGGCCAAGATATCGGTGCCGCTGCTGGTTGCAGCGCTGTTCTATGATCTTTCGTCTGAGAAGACCGTCTCGATCCCAAGCCAATCGGAACGGCGCGAACGCGATTTGCAGGAGCTGTTTCGCAAGGCCAAGCGACCGGTCGCGCTGTTCGTCGACGACGCCCACGACCTCCACCCAAAGACGCTGACCGCGCTCAAGCGCCTCGTTGAGCTTGTCACCGAGGGCGGCGGTCAACTGGCCGTGATCCTCGTCGGCCATCCGAAGCTGCGCAACGACCTGAAACGCCCGCTGATGGAGGAAATCGGCGACCGGACGACCGTGTTCGAGTTTGGCGGCCTGCGCGATCGGCAGCGCGACTATATCGACTGGGCGCTGCGCACCGCACTGTCGCCGGGGATAGAACCCGATGCCGTGCTGACCGAAGACGCCGCGATCCTGCTCGCCGCCAAGCTTAAGACACCGCTCCAGATCGGCCGCCATCTCGTGCGCGCGTTCGAAGCCGGGTTCGAGGCCAGCGTGAAACCGATCGATGCCGCTACCGTAGAGGGTGTGCTGTCACGCCAGATTGACGACCTCGAACCCCAGCTTACCCGCCACGGCTACGATACGAAGAGCCTGGCGGACCAGTTCGACGCCAAGCCGGCGGAGATACGGCAACTGCTCCGGGGCGGGCTTGATCCGGCTCGTGCGCGCGAGCTGACCGACGATATGCGCGCGGCAGGATTACCGCTTTGACCGCCGTGTCCGCGATCCCGCGCCGCTCGGTGAACATCTCGCGTCCGTCGCATCGAATGTGATTTGCGTCTCACCGAACGTGCGCCGGCTGATCGCCAGCGTCTCACATAATTCAAGCGCGAAAGCCCCCTCTATTGCAGTTCCGGGCGATCATCATTGCGAGCCGCTACACCTAGGCGCTGATGCGGTTGGCCACGAGTTCGTCGACCACCGCAGGGTCGGCCAAGGTTGACATGTCTCCGACTTCGCCCGGTTTCCCTTCGGCAATCTTGCGCAGAATGCGGCGCATGATCTTGCCGCTGCGCGTCTTGGGTAGGCTGGGCGCAAACTGGATCGCATCGGGCGTGGCGATCGGACCGATCTCGCTGCGCACCCATTTGCACAGCGCGGCACGCAGGGCCTCGTCGCCCTCCTGATCCGCGTTGAGCGTCACGAAGGCGTAAATGCCTTGTCCCTTGATATCGTGCGGCATGCCCACCACCGCCGCTTCCGCCACACGCTCATGCGCCACCAGCGCGCTTTCGACTTCGGCGGTGCTCATGCGGTGGCCCGATACGTTGATCACATCATCCACCCGGCCGGTAATCCAGTAATCGCCATCGGCATCGCGACGTGCGCCGTCTCCGGTGAAATAGCTGCCCGGGTAGGTGCTGAAATAGGTCTGAAAGAAGCGTTCGTGATTGCCGTAAACCGTGCGCATCTGACCGGGCCAGCTACGGGTGAGGACGAGATTGCCCTCCACCGCGCCGGCCAGTGTGCGGCCTTCGGCATCGACCAGTTCCGGAAATACACCCGGCAGCGGCTTGGTCGCCGATCCTGGCTTCGCCTCCGCCGTGCCGTTCACGGGCGCGATCAGCGCCGCGCCAGTTTCGGTCTGCCACCATGTGTCGACGATGTCGCAACGCTCGCCGCCGATCACGCGGTGATACCAGTTCCAGGCCTCGGGATTGATCGGCTCGCCTACGGTGCCGAGCAGCCGCAGCCGGGACAGATCGTGTTGTTTCACCGGCTCCTCTCCTTCGCGCATCAGCGCGCGGATCGCGGTCGGCGCGGTGTAGAACACGGTGACGCCCAGACGCTGGCACGTTTCCCATAGGCGTCCGGCATCAGGATAGGTCGGCACGCCGTCAAACATTACCGTGCTGGCGCCGTTCGCGAGCGGCCCGTAAACGACATAGCTGTGGCCCGTGATCCAACCGACATCGGCCGTGCACCAGAATAGATCGTCGTCGGCTAACCCGAATAGAAGATCCGTGGTGAGCGTGACCCACAGGAGATAACCGCCGGTGCTGTGCAGCACGCCCTTGGGCTTGCCGGTCGATCCGCTGGTGTAGAGAATGAACAGCGGATCTTCCGCATTCATTGGCTCGGGCGGACAATCGGCATCGACCCCTTTGCTCAAGTCGTGCCACCACCAATCGCGGCCCTCCTTGAGATCGACCTCGGTCGTCGTCCGCTGTACGACGATAACCGTTTCGACCCCGCCCGCCTTTGCACAGGCCGCGTCGACATTGGCCTTTAGGGGAACCGACCTGCCGCCGCGCCTGCCTTCATTGGCGGTGATAACGAGCTTGGCGCCGCAATCGGAAATACGATCAGACAGACTATCGGGTGAAAAGCCACCGAACACCACCGAATGTACCGCGCCGATTCGTGTGCAGGCAAGCATGGCGATCGCGGCTTCGGGTACCATCGGCATGTACAGGACTACCCGATCTCCCTTGGCGACGCCGCGGCCCTTCAACACATTGGCGAAACGACAGACTTCCGTATGCAGTTCGCGGTAAGTGAGGGTTCGCCCCTCGCCCGGCTCGTCCCCTTCGAAAACGATGGCGGCGTTGTCGCCACGGGCATCCAGATGGCGATCGAGGCAGTTGACCGAAACATTCAGTTCGCCGTCGGCAAACCAGCGAATGCCGAAGTCGGCTTTGTCGAAGCTGCTCTCGTCCGCTTTGGTCGGGAAGACGCTCCAGTTCAGGCGGCATGCCTCGGCCAGCCAAAAGGCGTCGGGATCGCGCTCCACCGATGCTTGCATCGCGTGAAGCCTGTCGGTTGCCGCCAACATGGTGATCTCGGCCTTCTCATAGACACGGCTTCGCACGAGAAAGCGTCGGCCCGTTCCGTTGTCGAGGCTGAACATCCCGCCCCGTCCCTCCACCACGTCGAGGATCAGCTGCGTGTGCTTCCATGCCGCGAATTGCTGCGCCCCGATATAGACTGGCGTGGTGCCTATGGTGCCGAGCAGCACGTCCGATCCGCCAAGGCAAAACTCGCTGCGGGGATAAACCATCGGGCTGGAACCGTCGCAGCAACCGCCCGACTGGTGGACCAGCACCGGGCCGTGACGGTCGACGATTTCGGCCAGCAGCGCCGCTCCCGCCTCGGTGGCAATCACACGGCGAACCAAAGCGGCCCGCCCCATTTTTCCCTCGTCCTGCTCGTCACCGTTCGCCATTATACGGTCAGGTCGAGGACGACCCGCCCTTCGATCTGGCCCTGCCGCATACGGTCGAACACCGAGTTGATGTCTTCGAGACCGGCAGTCGAGATCGTCGCCTTTACCTTGCCGTCGCCAGCGAATTCGAGCGATTCCTGCAGGTCCAGCCTGGTGCCGACGATGGAGCCGCGTATGGTAATACCGTTCAGTACCATGCCGAAGATGTTGAGCGGGAAATCACCCGGCGGTAGGCCGTTAAGCGCGACGGTGCCGCCGCGCCCGATCATGCCGACCGCCTGTTCAAAGGCCTTTTCGCTCACCGCGGTCACCAGCGCGCCGCGCGCGCCTCCGCTGGTCAATCGCCTTACCGTCGTGGCGGGATCATTGTCCGTCCGTGCGTTGACCGTCTCCACCGCACCGAGCCTGCGGGCGAGGTCGAGTTTGGCGTCGTCGACGTCGACGGCGACCACCTTCATCCCCATGGCCACCGCATATTGTACCGCCATATGGCCGAGACCGCCGATGCCGGAGATGACGACCGCATCGCCGGGCCGGGTATCGGTCATCTTCAGGCCCTTGTAGACCGTCACGCCCGCGCACAACACCGGCGCGATTTCGTTGAAGCCGACATTGTCCGGCAGGTGGCCGACATAATTGGGGTCGGCCAGCACGTAGTCGGCGAACCCGCCATTGACCGAATAGCCGGTGTTCAACTGGCTTTCGCACAGCGTCTCCCATCCACCGAGGCAGTGCGTGCAGTGACCGCAAGCGGTGTAGAGCCAAGGCACGCCGACCCGGTCGCCTTCCTTCACGTGGGTCACGCCCTTGCCCACAGCGGAGACAAAGCCCACGCCTTCGTGGCCCGGGATAAAGGGCGGCTCGGGCTTTACCGGCCAGTCGCCTTCTGCGGCGTGGAGGTCGGTGTGACACACACCGGAGGCCTGAATGGCAACCTGGATCATGCCGGGCTGGACCTCGGGAACCGGAACTTCCTCGATCCGCAGTGGCTCGCCAAAGGCGCGCACGACGGCGGCTTTCATGGTCTTGCTCATGACATCTCTCCTGTAGTTTTATCGTTCGAAGGCCGGGCGGCGGGCGAAACTCCGCGTCGCCGTGCCCGGGCTGTTCGCCTCAGAAGAAGCCGAGCTTCTTCGGGCTGTAACTGACCAGCATGTTCTTGGTCTGCTGATAGTGGTCGAGCATCATGCGGTGGTTTTCGCGCCCGATGCCGGATTGCTTGTAGCCGCCGAACGCCGCGTGAGCGGGATAGGCATGGTAGCAATTGGTCCACACACGTCCCGCGCGGATCGCGCGGCCGAAGCGGTAGCAGGTGTTCGCATCCCGGCTCCACACGCCCGCGCCCAGGCCATAAAGCGTATCGTTGGCGATGTTCAGCGCCTCATCCTGGTCCTTGAAGGTGGTGACCGACAGGACCGGTCCGAAGATTTCCTCCTGAAAAATCCGCATCCGGTTATGGCCACGGAACACGGTGGGTTTTACATAGTAGCCGCCTGCAAGATCGCCTTCGAACCGGGCTGCCTCGCCGCCGGTCAGCAGTTCGGCGCCCTCCTGTTTGCCGATATCGATGTAGGATAGGATCTTCTGCTGCTGTTCGGATGATGCCTGCGCGCCGATCATTGTCTCCAGATCGAGCGGATTGCCTGCCTTGATCGCCTCAACGCGCTGGATCGCGCGTTCCATGAAGCGGTCGTAAATGTTCTCATGCACCAGTGCCCGGCTTGGACAGGTGCATACCTCGCCTTGGTTGAGCGCGAACATCACTAGGCCCTCGATCGCCTTGTCGAGATAATCGTCGTCCTCGCGACATACGTCCTCGAAAAAGATGTTCGGACTTTTCCCGCCGAGCTCCAGCGTCACCGGGATCAGGTTCTCGCTGGCATATTGCATGATGAGCCGACCCGTCGTCGTCTCGCCCGTGAAGGCAATCTTCGCGATGCGGTTGCTGCTGGCGAGCGGCTTGCCGGCTTCCAAGCCGAAGCCGTTGACCACGTTGACCACCCCGGCGGGCAGCAGGTCGCCGATGATTTCCATCAGGACCATGATCGACGCCGGCGTCTGTTCGGCCGGTTTCAATACCACGCAATTGCCTGCCGCCAGTGCCGGTGCGAGTTTCCACACCGCCATCAGGATCGGGAAGTTCCACGGAATAATCTGGCCGACCACGCCCAGTGGCTCATGGAAATGATAAGCGACCGTATCGTGATCGATCTCCGAGATACCGCCTTCCTGCGCGCGGATGCAGCCTGCGAAATAGCGGAAGTGATCGATCGCCAGCGGAATGTCCGCGGCCATTGTCTCGCGTAGCGGTTTTCCGTTGTCCCAGGTTTCCGCGATGGCGAGCTCGCGAAGATTTTCCTCCATCCGGTCCGCGATCCGATTGAGGATCAAGGCTCGCTCGCTAACGCTGGTGCGGCCCCAGGCCTCCTTCGCCGCATGCGCCGCATCCAGCGCGGCTTCGACATCGGCCGCCTGACTGCGTGCCACCTGACCAATGGATCTGCCGGTAATCGACGAGATGTTGTCGAAATAGCGCCCGTCCTTGGGCGCGGTCCACTTTCCGCCGATGAAGTTGTCGTAGCGTTCCGCGAACGGCACCGTCATCGAAGTGGCGGGGTTGGTCTGCATGTCCATCACGTCATCCTCTCGAAACCGCCGGATCCTTCCGGTCGCGAGGACGATAGTTCCGCGAGATGGCGGCGGTGCACAGGGACTGCCGGTTGATGGAATGGGTCGATTGTCTCGCTATCGAGACAATGGGGAGACCAGATATGTCAGCGACGCTGCAAACCTACCCTTTCCATTCGACGATAGAGAGTAGCTCGACCGATGCCGAGTTCCTTTGCCGCCTTGGTGGCGTTGCCGTCTGCCCGCGCCAGCGCGCGGCGCAAGAAAGCCCGTTCCGAGTCAGCGAACGAGGTGGCTTCTTCGCCACCGAGGATATTCGAAGCCGTGCGGCGGCCCCCGAGACACGCGTTGGTCAGTTTGAACCGATGCCTTGCAGCGAAGGTCGCGCCGATGACCAGATCGTCCCGATCAACGGCCAGCAAGGCTGCATCGCCGCCTGGCAGATTGGCATCGATGATCCGGTACGAGGCGAAATGCGCGCGAAAGATGCCGCTCTCGATCCGGCGAGCGGCATCCTGCACGATCTTCTGAACGAGCATTCCCATCGCGGCGCTGTGGTCGTAGCGGCAGTTCGAGATATCCAAGGCGCCGACAAGCTGGCCGGTCGCATCGCGCACCGGCGCATCCATGCAGCTTATGCCCGTATTCCGGCTGGCGAAGTGTTCATCTCGATGGATCGTGACCGGTCGACCCTCGATCAGGCAGGTGCCGATCCCGTTCGTGCCTTCCCGGCTTTCGCTCCACACTCCGCCGGGCGTCAAGCCGATCCGATCGAAAAGCTCGCGGTCACCCGCGAGGCTACGCGCTTCCAGAACGACACCGTCATTGTCCGACAGCATCACGGCGCAACCCGTGGCAGAGACGATCTGGAACAGCTGGTCGAGCAAGGGACGCGCGACCTCCAGCATCAACTCACAGCGTTGCCGCCGCTGAATCAGGTCACTTGCAGATACAAGATCTGGAACCCGATCGGCTCCTGCGTCGAGACCGTGCTTTAGGCCCGAACGACACCAGCTGGCAGCAACAAGCGAATGCGCGGCACTGGCTGAGCAATGCAGGACCTCTTCGACAACTGCTTCATGCCGATCCTTCATCGCGCCGGGATACACGAAATGTCGCCAGTTGGCGAACCAATGCCGTAGTGTTCTGCATCCCGCCAGCGGCCTTTGGTGTGAAGAAAGGTATCCTTGCGTCGATAAATTGACATCACGCTGACCGGTCACCCTGCCTGCATCGTGCCATCCGGCAATTGCTTGCAGCCGCCCATCGGTTCGTCCGTCAGTCAGGACAGGCCTGTTTTGGCTGACGGATGAGCAGATTGAGCGGCTGCGGCCGTTCTTTCCCAAGAGCCACGGCCGGCCGCGGGTGGACGACCGACGGGTTCTGAGCGGCATCGTCTTCGTCAACCGCAATGGGCTGCGCTGGCGAGATGCGCCCAGCGCCTATGGGCCACACAAGACGCTCTACAACCGGTGGAAGCGCCGGGGTGAGGCAGGCGTGTTCACGCGGATGATGGAAGGGCTGGCGGCGGCAGGCGCCGAGCCGAAGACGGTTATGATCGACGCCACCTACCTGAAGGCGCACCGCACGGCATCGAGCCTGCGGGTAAAAAGGGGGGCCTTGGCCGCCTGATAGGCCGCACCAAGGGCGGCATGAACACCAAGCTCCATGCCGTAGCCGATGCGAACGGACGCCCCTTGAGCTTCTTTATGACCGCCGGGCAGGTCAGCGACTACACCGGTGCGGCCGCGTTGCTGGACGACCTGCCGAAGGCTCAGTGGCTGCTAGGTGACCGCGGCTACGACGCCGACTGGTTCAGGGATGCGCTCCAGGCCAAGGGCATCCAACCCTGCATCCCAGGGCGGCGGTCCCGCAACGAGCCGGTCAGGTACGACAAGCGCCGCTATCGGCGACGTCACCGCATCGAGATCATGTTCGGCCGCCTCAAGGACTGGCGCCGCGTCGCAACCCGCTACGACCGCTGCCCGACCGTCTTCTTCTCCGCCATCGCCCTCGCTGCCACCGTCATCTTCTGGCTGTAATCAACGAGTCCTGACCTTAAAGCATGATCGCGCGCTTGGTGGGTGCCACTGCGGTAAGCATGTAACTGTCCCAAAACACCATGGCATTGGGGAAGCGTCGATCGCCTCGCTGGCCGTTCGTTTTGAGGTAAGGCGAGCAGCCTCGCCACGCGGGATAGTCCGTCACAGCGTCACTCCGATCACGACCATGAGGAGGGCATAGACGGCCCCCGCGATCTTGGCGCCGCCCAACATGCGAGCCGGACGCCCGCGTCGTCTGCGGTGCCATGTCTTGTCGATCCCGGTGCGGATCGAGAGGATGCCGTCGACGGCGAGGACCGAGCCCATCGCGAAGATGAGGATGGTCAGCCATTTGCTGAAGCGCAGCGGGCTCATGGACGTCAGGACGAAAGCGCTTATCAGCACCATCATGAGGATGCCGGTGACAGCGCCGGCAAGGTCGAAGAGGCCGCGCACCCGGCCGGGATCGAGCGAGCCGACGGGCGGGCGCAGCAGGACCATCGGTCGCCGGCAGGTTCGGCACGGCTCGATGCGCGAGCCGGCGGGAAAGGGCGGCAGGTCGGCGCGGCAGCATTCGCACCTCGCGCGGACGCGGCCCATCATGTTCACGCAGGCATTGCCTCGACATGCCAGACCTCGATCGCGCCACGCGGCGTATGGATGCCGGCGATCCGGACCGTCCCCGTGAGGTAGGGCCGCACATCGGCCGAGCAGTCGAGGCGCCACCACATGCCGTCGCGGTCGCGCAGGAGGAGGCCGCGGGCGCTATGCTCGACGGTGCCTTCGAGCCGGTGGGGGAGGATTGCGCTCATGGCGATATCCTGTCGACGCTCTCGCCCGGGTCAAGGTCGCCTCGCGTGTCGGGAGTGCCGCGGAAGCATTCGGCGACGCAGTGCAGCAGCTCGCCGCCCCGGTGGAGGAAGGGGCGACCGTTCATGCGGACGGTCTCGTGGGCGAGACGGCGGCAGGGTTTGCCCGAGCGATCGACGAACCCGCACGGCACCGCGAGCGGGGCAGGGGGCGCCTGCGTCGTGCCATCGTCGGTGCCGTCATCGTCGGCGGCGAGGGCGGGTTCGCGGAAGAAGTCATGCTGGCGGTCCATGGCGGATCATCCGGGTGAGAGGGACAGGGACGGACCCAAGTCCGTCCCATCCGCTCTCCCTCTTCTCTCCCGTCAGTTGCGGGCCGACGCGACTACGGGCGCGGGGGCAATTGGCGTACCGGGCGCTGCGGCGGGCGCGACCGGCTGACCCACGCCCGGAGCGGGTGCGGGAGCCGCGACGGCGATGCGCGACTGCGCCGAGGTCGTGAGCTTGCGAAAGGCGTCGAGCAGCGCAAGGCTGGTGATCTTGCCGATGTCGGTGGAGGTATAGCTGCCGCCGAGCGCGCCGACGCCGGCGTTCATGAGGATGCCGCCGCCCAGGATCGAGAGATCCTTCTTGCGCGCCGAGCCGGTGGCGATTGCCTGCTGGAGCCCGGTCTTCACCTCGACCAGCGTCAGCATGGTCTGGCTCTCCATCTTCTTGGTCCGAAGGCCGAGCCCGCCGGGGAGCAGGCCCCCGACAATCCCCCCGGCACCGCCTGCGTTATTGTCGCTGTAGATGACCTTGGCGGTCAGCATATAGTCGGCCGCGCGCAGCGAGGCGGTGTTGCGTGCGCCCGCGACCGAACCGCCGGCGGCAAGCTCGCGCTCGCGTTGCAGGGCATCGAACCCTTCGCCGCGATCTACGACGTAGAAGCAGCCCGACTGCGCGACGAGAAGCTTGAGGAGCGGCAGCGGATCGACACGGGCGCTGCCCCCGCCATTCTGTGCCTCGGCCATGCGCACGAAGGCGCGCATCGCGGGGGGCAGGTCGTCGGCCGGCGCCGCGGCGCTGCGTTCCTCGACCAGCGCGACGGTGCCGAGCGGCGCGGTGCAACGCGGCACCTCGGACGCCTCGTCGACGCCGGTGCCGCCCTTGCCGAGCTTCTGGGCGGTCGCGGGGGCGGACAAGACGGCCAGGAGGCCGAAAGCGGATATCAGGGTACGCATCGTGTCAGTCTCCAACGGTCATGGGGGTCGCGAGCGTGACGCCCGAAGGCGCGAGGAGCGCGGCGACACGATCGCGCACCTCGTGGAATGTCGGCCGGACGGAGCCGGGGATGCGGATGGTGGCGTAGCCGGCACCGGCGGTCATCGCGTCGCGGCGGGCATCGCGTAAGGGATTGTGGGTCCGGTCATCGACCTCGATCAGCGCGACGATGTTGCCGGTGGCGCGGTCCTGCGCGACAAAATCGACGATCTTCTGCGAGAAGGCGTTGCGGTCGCCGATATGACGTTTGCGGCCGGGAAGCGCCGGGACGGCGAGCAGCGCGCCCATCGCGACCTGGGCGTGGATGCGGCAATGCGGCAGCGCGCGTTCGAGCGCGTCGAGCATCGCCGCCTCGCGGGACGTGAGGAAGCGTTTGGCGACCGGGCGCGGCGGCCCGAACGGCCGTCCACTTCCAGCCATCCCGAAGGCGATCCGGGCGAGCAGCACCAGCGCGCCGATCGCGACGTACAGGGCGATGATCTTTACCATCGGCTCAACCCCCCGGTGTTGCCGTGTTCGCGGCGTCGGCGGCCCCCCCGGGCTCCGACGCCGGCACAGTCTGCCATGTCCGGACCGGCATGTCTTGTCTTTCGGTCCCGTCGGTGATGGCGGCGTCGTGGGTGGCGGACAGCCGGTCCCCGGCCTGTGCCATCCACTCGGTCTCGAGCCGGAGTCGTTCGGGCGACCGGGTCGGCTCGGCGAAGATAAACCAGCCCATGCCGGCGATCGCGGCGACGCCTGCGAGCATGAACCCGCGCTGGATGCGGCGGTGTCGCCGATCGCCATGATCCATATCGAGCCGTGCGAAAGTTTCTTCGACCGGGTGATATGTCGGCCGGGCTTCGAGCGCGGCGACACGCCTGGTGAGCGCGCGCAGCGCCTCGTCACCGCCCGGTGCCGGTAGGGCAGCGGGTTCGCCCGCCCGCCGTGGGCTTGCGAACAGTTCGTCGTCGAGGCTGGTGTCGACGAAGCCGACAGGATCCGTCTCACGGATCACATCAGCCTGCTCCAGGTCGTCCGGCCCACCGTCGTCCTGCGCGGTGCCCGACCGCGCGAAGGAGACGACCTCGCCGGGCGGACGGGATGCGGACACCTCGTCTTCCTCTCCGACCTCGCTGAGATCGATGGTGAGCGTGAGGTTCGGGTTTTCCGGCAGTGGCAGGGCGAGTTGGTGACGGGCGTCGTCGTCGAGACCGTCGGCGTGCCCCAGGAAGACCATCTCGCCGACGCCGTACCAGTGCAGCGTCCTCGCGGTCAGTCGTGCGTGGAGCGCGCGGGCGAGGACGTTGTACGAGCCGTAGCGCGATACGAACAGGATGGCGTCTGCCTCGAGCTCCATCCACCGACGCACCGACATGAACCGGCAATGGTCGGGGGCGGCGATCAGACCATCGGACAGTTCGCGTAAACGTTTGAGGACCGACCACGTCAGCTTCGCGGCCGCGCTCTCGTCGTCGGGGATGTTTTCCAGCCGGGAACGCACCTCGGCGTGGGCGAGGGTGCGCAGAGCGTCGGCTGCTTCATCGAGCCAACCGTAGCGGTGAAGGATGTCGGCCAGGATCGGGCGTGCCGCCAGTTGCACCGGATCGGACATGAGGGCAGGCAGCATGGCGTACGCGGCCGCCACGCAATCGTCCGGCGAGCGATGATCGGCCTGGAAATCATAATTGCCGAGCGCGAGATCGATATGGGCGTCGCCCTTGGCGAAGAAGCGCTTCGCGATGGCGTCACCGCGATCGAGGATGACGAGGCGGTTGCCGCGTCGCGCATGGCGGACATGCGCTGTGAGCAGATCGGAGGGGATCGACCTTGCGTCGCCGTCGAGAACGGTAATGCCGGTAAGCGCGCTCATGCTTCCCTCCGATGTGCCGGATCGTGGTCGGTGTGCCCGGCGCGCAGGCGCGCGAGCATGGCATGGTCGTCGAGCGAGGCGCGGATGGCGGCGATCTCGCGGGTTGGGGCATCGGGGACGGCGACGAAGAGGATGATGGTGGCCGGACCACCGAGCCAGCGGGCGATCGAGACCCGGGGGAGGCGCGGATCGTGGTCGGCGATCATGTGCGTCGCCTGCCGTACGCCGGCGAGCACGGTCATGGCCCAGCGCAAGGCGTGGCCGTTCGCCGGGTCGTGACCGGCGACTTCCGCGACGGCTTCGCTCGGCAGCGCGCGGATCAGGTCGCGCGGGGTGGCGAGGCCGGTGCCGGGGAGGGTGCCGGCATGTTCGAGCGCGCGCAGCAGGACGTAGCGCGAGGCGCCGGTGTAGCTTGAACAGATCTTCGGATCGTCGGGCAGGAACGCCTCGACGGCTGACGCGCGGGCATAGGCGCTGACGTGATCGGTGAAGAAGTCCCAGTTGCCGCGCGCGGGGTCGATCAGGAGGTCGTGCTCTGGATCCGCAAAACGCGCGAGTGCGGCAATGTCACCGAATACGGCGAACCGGTCACCGCTGCCGGCGCGGGCAGCCGCCAGGGCCGGGGCGGGATCGACGACGTCGTCGTCGGCGTCGAGGATGCAAAGCCGGGGGGTGTCGGGCTCGGGCTCGCGTCGGAAGCGGAACGGGTAGATGTTTCCCATGATCGGTCCTTTGCTTACAGGTCGAGCCCGAGGCGTTTTTCGGGCAGCGGCAGGTCGGGGTCGCGCGGCGGCATCGGCGGGAGTGAGGAGAGATCGTCGCGCTCCTCGGTCGGATGGCCGAGATCGTCGCCGCGCATGTCGTCACGCCGGTCGCGGGTGTCGCCATCGCGCGTGTCATCGAGCGCGAGGTCATCGAGCGGTTCGTCGCGCAGGAGGTCTTCCATGCCCGTCCTCGACCAGTCGGTGTCGGACGCGGGGAAGGGCGGGAGGTCGGCGAGGTCGGGCAGGTCGGCGAGCGCATCGCGGTCGGCGGAGGACAGCACGCGATCGATCCCCGGGGCGTCACGCCCATCGCCTGCCCGATCCGTATCGGGCCGGTCGGGGGCTGCTGCATCGACGGCCGAGCGGCTCGGGTCCGCCGTCGCGCGCGCGCCAGCGCCGTCCGTGCCTGCGCCGTCGATGCTCGTCCCGTCCATGCCTGGCACGTCCATGCCCGCCCCCTCCATCGCCACCTTCGACCAGTCGGTGGTCGAGGCGGGCATCGGCGGCAGGTCGGGGAGATCGGGGAGGTTTGCGAGCAGGATGGGTGCGTTGTCGGGGAGGCCGGCGGTATCGCCGGCGGTGAGGCTGTCGAACGCGGCGGTGAGCGCGTCGTCGGCCGCGCGGGCCTTCGCTTCGGGTCCGTCGACGACGAGGCGGCCGACGGTTTCGAGCGAGGAAGTCTTGTCGCCGGGGTTGCGGTCGAGCTGGCGCATGAGTTTGTCGGTATTGTCGGTGACGAGCGTGATCGCGTCGCGCACACGGGTGACGAGCACGTTGAACAGGCGCTGGTTGGAGAGGTTGGTCTCGTGGGAGAGCATCACCCCGATCCCTTTGTCGGTGGTGATCCCCTGCGCCATGTGCATGTTGAGCGCGTAGGCGAGCGACAGGCGCGAGAGCATCGGGTCGCCGGGTTCGAGGGTGATCGTATCCTTCGAGGCGAGTTCGACGGTGACGCGGCCGTTCTCGATGCCGGTGACGGTCGCGAGCGCGGCATTGTCCATCCCCCGCTCCGTGTCGTTGGTGGTCCAGCGGATCGTCTCGCCCTCGTGGAGGCGGACGCTGTCGAGGGTGGAGATCTGGAGCCGTTCGAGGGTGACGGTCGGATCGAGCTTTTGCGGCGCGAAGCGGATCTTCTCCGAGCCGCGCCGCATCTCCACCTTGTTGGTGAAGACGCGGGTGACCTCGTAGGTGCCGCCCCGGCGCAGCCCCAGTTCGGGGATATGGCCGGTGACGGTGACCTGCTGGCCGACCTTGTAGAATTGGGTGTAACGCAGTTCCTCGGGCGTCAGGCTGACACGGTCGTGGACGGTGACATCGAGGCCAGGGCCGCGTAGCGTGCCGTCGGCGGTCAGCCCCTCCTGGATGCGGGTGTTGATGTCGCCGCGCGTCTCGCGGCCCGAGGCGAAGACGGCGGTGAGGCTGCGCTCTTCGGGCGAAAGGGCAAGCCAACGATCGGCGGCGACCTCGACGGGGGATCGCTCGCCGCCCTTCGTCTCGATGACGTTGTCGCCGAGCACGCGAACCGCGGCGCTGGCCCTGCCGACATTGGCGAGTTCGGCGACGGTGCGCAGCACATCGGTGCGCTGGCGCAGATTGTCGTTCATGTAGGCGACCGGGGCGCCTGCGGCCTGCACGACGGAGAAGGCCTTGCCGGCGTTGATCGGCATCAGCTGCTGCTTGTCGCCGACGCCGCGGATCGCCTCGACGCCGAGCGCGGCCGCGACCTCGAACAGTCGCAGCAGATCGTCGTTGGAGACCATCGACATCTCGTCGACGACGAGGACGGTGTTCTTCATCTCGTCGCGCTTCGCTTGGCCCGCGGGCGTGTCGGGAAAGTCGAGATGGCGCTCACCCTGCCAGACGAACGATGCGATCGTCTGCGCCTCGATGCCGGCGCCGGCCTTCATGTCGGCGACCATCTTGTTCTGGAAGGCAAGGCCGTGGAGGCGGCGCCCTTCGCCCTCCAGCGTCCGCGCGGCGGCTTCGAGGACGGTGGACTTGCCCGCGCCCGCGACGCCCTGGACGAAGGCGATGCGGTCGGTGCCAGCGACGATCAGGGTGGCGGCGGCAAGCTGTCCGGCGTTCAGGTCATGCGGCGAGGCGGCCTGCAGCAGCGTCGGCGCCCGGTCGGGAGCGACGATCGGGGGAATCGCGCCGCGTTCCTTGTCGATGGTCGCAAGGATGCGCTCCTCGGTGCGCAGCGAGTCCGGGGTGGTGACCATGCGGTACGTCGTGTCGTGCTGGCGGACCTGGCCGGGGATCAGGCGCTCGGTGGCGACGAGGCGCTCGATGCGACGCTCGACATGATCGATGGTGACGCCCTTGAGGCCGAGGTCGAGCGCCTGCTTGGCGAGGCGGTGGACGTCGAAGGCGGCTTCGCGGGTGGCGAGGATGCGCACCGCCGAGGCGACGGCGTACTGCGCGCGGGCATCGGCGGGAGTGCCGGCGAGGCGGGTAATGGCGCGGTCGACCAGCGGATCGGGGGTGGCGAGATAATTGCCGACGATCTCGCGGGCGGAGGCGACGGCCGCGCGGATCGCATCCGCGCCGCGCTCGAGCGGGCTACGGCTCGCGTCATGGTCGTGCGCGCGGGTGACGCGCTCGGCGGCCGACAGCAGGTCCTTGCCGTCGAAGCCGAGGGCCTTCGCCTTGTCGATCCAGTCCTGGCGCAGGGTATCGCGGCTGTCGAGGCCGAGCTTGGGATCGCGGGTGCGCGCGGTCACCTCGCGCATCCCCTGCGCGCTCTTGATCCCGAGGCTTTGGGCGGCCGCGACGATATCGGCGCGGCGCTGGCTGAAGGCGTCGATGACCTTTTGCGGCACGCCGGTGATCTCGAAGGTGCCGTGCTTGCCGCCGGTTTCGACCTGGTAGCCGATCTTCTCGAGGCCGGCGCGCATATAGGCATGGTAGACCGCGCCGATGACGGTGTTGCTGGCCCAGATGCGGTCGGCATGGAGCGACTGCCATTTGCCATCGGCCATGCGGGTCAGGTTGGCGACGATCGCGTGGACATGGGCCTGCGGATCGAGCGCGCGGCTCGTGTCGTGCTGGAAGAGGGCGTAGAGGAGGTTGCCGGTCTGGACGGGGATCTTCTTGCCGCCGATGTCCTTGCGGGTTTCGGCGAGGTTGCGTTCGATCCAGGCCATGGTCTGGCGCACCGCCTGCATCTGGACGCCATCGGGTCCAAGGATGCGCTTGTCGCCGGCGACATAGGCCATCAGCGAGACCGACTTGGGCGCGGAGAAGGTGAGGTCGAAGCCGGCGCGACGGTTCTCGACCTGGCCGACCTTTTCGCCCGAGGGCAGCTCGCCGTTCAGCGCGCGCTCGAAGGTCGCCTTGTCGACCTGGCCGGACAGCCCCGCCGCCTCGGCGCCCTTGCCGCCCCACTGGCTGACCTCGCCGTTCTCGGAAGCGTAATAGTCGCCGTTGGTGAAGTCGTCCTTGGCGAAGTAATTGGACGCGCCGGAGGCGGAGCGGACGGAGGCGATCGAGTGCATCAGTCCATGCTCAGATCGTCACCACGATCGACGTGGTGATGGTGGTGATGGTCGCCGGCGCTGAAATCCTGACGGACCTCGACGATGGTCTGATCCTCGCGCTGGGCGGGCGGAGTGGGGCCGGTCGGGGCGGCGTCGCGAGCGCCGCGCGATGCGTCGGGAGCGGGGGTCCCGGAGGCCTGGGCGCGTGCGTCTCGCATATCCTGAAGCATGATGACCTTGCCGTCGCGTTGCCCCTGTGCGTCGCCCCTCGCATCCTTTGCGCCGGGGGTGACGCCCGGGTCGTTCGGATCGAGCCGCTGGGCGGCTTCGCGCTGTACCTGTTCCTGCGCCGCGATCTGGCCTTCGGTGGGCGCGGAGAGGATGGCATCCGCCATCGCCACGTTCGGATTGCGCGGTTCGACTTCCGCCTGTCCGGGCTGGGTGGCGCTGTCCCGTCCGTCCTCGTCCGGGCGCTTGCCCACGCCCCCCTTCTTTCCGCGTCTTGCCTCGTCGTCCGGCACGGCCGGACGGCGCTTCACGAAGCCGTCGGCGACGCGGGGGTAGTGCTGCCATTCGAGGCGGATGCGAGCGGCGGGAAATCCCTCGGGAAACTTGATGAAGCCGTGCATGGCGGGGAGGTTGGTGATGTCGTCGGGAATGACGAGCGCCTCGATCTGGGTGCGCGGGGTGAGCGTCGAGGCGTCACGGGTCGAATTGTATCCGTAGCTGTAGCCTTCATCCATCTGGCGGATCTCGCGGTTGCCGATGTAGCGGGCGCATTGCTCGGCGGTGTCGAGGTCGGCCGAGGCGAGGATCAGCTTGGTGCGCGCGAGCGAGGACAGGTTGCGGGCATTCTCCTCGCCGTAGACCTGGACGAGCTTGTCGAACGAGTGGATGCCGAGGATAATCGCGCCGCCATAATTGCGGGCGGTTTGCAGGCCCTGTTCGATGGCCGGGAGGCGGTGGAGCGCGCCGATCTCGTCGAAGAAGAACCAGGTGCGCAAGCTGCGGGTGTGCGGCATGGTCATGAGCGAATGGACGGCGAGATTGGTCCATAGCGTCAGCAGCGTCCGGTTCATCTCGAGATCGGTATACGAGCAGGTGATGAAGAGGATCGAGCCGGGCTTCTTTTCCGACGTGATCCACTGCTTGATCGAGAAGCGGTGCTGGTCCTCGGGCAGCAGCAGCAGCGCCTTGGCGTTGGTGTTGTAGACCGCGCGGATCGCCTCGGCCATGCGGGCGGCTTCGGGGGCGGTCAGCGGGTCGGCGATGGTCTCCTTCAGGTAGCGGTGGACGTGCTTGAGATCGGCGGTCATCAGGTTCTCGGCGAGCGCCTTGTTGGTCGCCTCGCCGTTCTCGATGAGCTTCATGCACATCTCGATGAACAGGGTGCGCGCGGCGAGCACCCAGAAGGGGTCGGCGGAGCCGCCGTCGGACGGGATAAGCGCGGCCGCGGCGGCGGTGAGTTCGCTCTGGGTCTTGCAGTCGTCGAACACCGACCAGGACGGGCAGCGTGTGTCGAGCGGGTTGAGGATGGTGTCGCGGTCGGGATCGTAGAAGGCTTCCACATAAGCGCCGGTCAGGTCGAAGACGACGGCGGTGTCGTGGCGCTCGCGCATCTGCTTCAGAAGCGCGCGCAGCGCGGTGGTCTTGCCCGAGCCGGTCGTGCCGATGAGCATGGTGTGGGATTGTTCGAGCCGGTGGGGGTAGGGGATGCCGGCGATGGAATAGGGATGGTGGATCCCGGCGGCCTTTCGCTCGGCGAAGGGCTTCTTCAGCACGACCTTCGGATCGACGCCGGGGAAGAAGGTGGCGGCGTCCTTGGTGAACCCGTCGAGATTGAACGCGGCGATTTCCTTGAAGAGGAGGTCTCGCGGCACGAGCATGGCGCCGCGTTCGTGGCGGTCCTCCATCATCGCGGCGCCGCGCCTGGTCGAGAAGGAGAAGTACCAGATCGACAGCGGAATCGCGACGAAGGTGGCGAGCAGCGCAGAGCCCATGAACCCTCGCACCGCCTTGGTCCAGGCGAGGGCCACTTCGGGGACATAGGGCACGTAGCCCATGACGGTCGAATGCACCGAATTGTCGGGCATCCGGAGGTTCACCTTCTTGAGATTGTCGAGCGCCACCCAGTCCCAGAGCGAGGACAGGATTCGCATCGAGATCAGCTGAAAGTTGTTCTCGTTGAGGCGGACCGAGAGGATGATCGTGTAGGCGATCAGGAAGGTCCCGAGCCAGATGAGGATGGGCATCTTCGCGCCCTGTAGCCACATCCGGACGGAGGCATCGAGCAGCTGCGAGCCGCGGGTGAAATTGCCCGAGTTGCGAGGCCGTACGCCACGCGCGGAGGCGTGCGCCAGATGGACCGGACGGCCATCGTTGCGGATGTCAGCCCTGGCCATGGAATCGCCGCATCCGGTTGTCGGTGGAGCTGATGATGCGGTCGCGGAAATCCGGGAACTGCTCGGTGATGATCGTGTCGAGCGCAAGCTGTGAATACTCGCCGACGCGGATCAGCCGAAGCTGGCTGTCGGTTAGCAGGCTTTGGCCGAGTAGATACTGATCTATCGCGGCGCGAACAACGTCCGCAACAGAGCGACCTTGGCTAGATGCAAGCTCCGCGATGCGGCCATATTGCCGCGTGTCGAAGCGCATCGTTCTTTGATGGGAGATACTCAACCAAGCCTCCTTGCAGAGAGGCCGGTGGGGTCTAAAATGCCGCTAGCTTGGTACACCAGGCTCGAAGCGCGATCAAGATGTAATCAGCGCCTCCAGGTGGATCGGTCCCGGCAGGTCCCTGCTATACGCTTGGAATGAACCAATATTCTCAAGCGGTCCCGACCGGTTCTTTAAGCGGTCCCAAGAGACTTTCTAGCCGGTCCCAAAAGGTTCGTAGTCAAATACCGCACATTCCACTGTTTTCGTTGAATAAATGTCCAGCACGACGTGCGTACGGTGTGCACTACTGTAGTCCCAATTCCTCCGTGCTGTATTGGTTATGGTTCCTTCCTCGGTTGACCCCGGTTCGGGTCCGGGATCGCGCGAGGATCGGGTCCGCCGGAAGGCGGAACGGGGTGAATGATTGCGTGCTCCGCACGCGGGATTGCATGGCAACGGCAGGGATCATCGTGGAAGTCTCCGGCAGGGTTCAAGTTGGAGCATTGCGTCATGGTTCGGCGGGGCTAGAATGGCGGTGTTCAGAGCCCGATCAGCCGAACGTGAAGGACGATGAAAATGGCGAAGTCACTGGATGCCGAACTGGCCGCGATCGAGGCCGAGGAACGCAAGCTTTCCGAGCGTCGCAAGGCGCATCAGGGACGGTTGCGCGAGGCTGCGATCTTGTCGGTCGAGAAGGCGGGTCTGCTGAAGCTGCCGCTGGACCGGCTCGACGCGTTGATGAAGGCGGTCAAGACGCTGGGCGTCGAGGAGGTCGAGAAGCGGCTGAAGGCGTCAGCCTGAAGCGGGTCGGCCGCTCTCCGGCGTCGGACAGGACCGGCGCGATGCGCAGCCCCTGCGAGGCCGCAGGGCCGATGCGATGGGCAAGCGAGCCGGTCCGGGTGATCGGTCGATGGCTTCAAGGGTATCAGGCAAAAAAACGGGGCGCGCAGGCGAAGCCGCGCGCCCCGTATCCGGGCAAGAGGGATGTGGGTCAGCCGGGTGTCGGCGGGGCGGTTACGCCCAAGCCAATCGTGCCTCGCTCGGGACGGTGCTGGCGCGTGCCATGGCGACCAGCGAGGGCAGGTATCGCGAGAGATGCGGATCGTTGCCGAGGCGGTGACGGATCACCGGATCGATCAGTCGCCGGCGCAGATCGGGAAGCGGGATTTCGCCGCACGATTCGGCATCGAGGCCCAGGCTTTCGAGCAGTGCATAGGCGTTACCGTTGGCGATGTTGAGCGAGGGCGCGCTGTCATGGGTCCATGCGACCTCGATCATGACCAGCCCGACGTTTTCCTCTCTCCGGACGCGGATGCGACGGGCGGTGAACTGGGCTTCGTCGAGGACGGCGATCGCGGCGTCGGCATGATCGAGGATGGCGCTGAGCGAAGCAAGCGGGAGGGGGCAGACGCGTGCCTCGAAGGTGAACTCCGGTTCGTCGATGGTGCCCCATTCGTGATGGATCAGGGAGAGGCCGAGACGTTCGGACTGGGCGCGCAGATAGTCGCACAATGTCGTCAGTTGCCGGGGGCTGATTTCTGCGGGGCGGACGGCGTGTGTGTCGTGGCCGTCATCGATGCGGAACGTGATGGTCATCTCGACCTCCTTCGTTGGAACCGCCTCTCCCGTTCCCGCTTCTCTTCAAGGCTTATGCGACGGCCACGTCGCGGGCAGGTTGGGGCCGCTGGCGAGGCGTAGCCACGGCGAGGCCGCGAGGCCGATGCCGATGCTCAATCACGCAGGTACAAGTCATGGCGAACCGCAGGCAAGAGAATGGGCCGCCCGGTGTTAGCCGGACGACCCAGAGGGAGCCTCGATAAGGCCGTCAGCGGGTAATCTGGTTGACGACGCCGAGGATGGTTCCGGCGAGCGCGCAGACAGCGATGATGCTGGTGACGATGATAAGCCAGACGCGCATCTGATCGACCGAAGCCTTGAAGCTATCCATGCTCGTTCGGATACCATCGAAGCGAGTATCCATGCTGGTGGTCATCCCATCCAGTTTCGCTTCGAGCCGCTGGTTCGCCTGTCCGACTGCCATGTCGATATGCTCCTCGACCGCATCCACGACCTTCTGGGCCGTATCGGGATCGATATTAGCTTGGGTCAACGCCCTGAACAACAGGACCTCCATGATCGTTCCTCCGTCATTGGCGGGGAGCGACGGGTCTGCCGTTCTCCTCATGCCGCCTCTCCCGATCCTCCCCCTCTCCGTGGTATCGCGACGGTAGGGACTGTCAGGAATTTTGTGCGAGAGGCCGGTTACCGTCATTAGATGACGAAGCGCTCACCGAAGATTACGGCGAACTGACTTTTGGCCTCACCCCATTCGCGCGGTGGGCGCTTCCATTCGTCCGCCGCGTGATTGAGCACGAGATATAACAGCTTCATCGCGGCATCGTCACCGGGGAAATGGCCGCGGGTACGGACGGCACGGCGAACCTTCGAATTCAGGGCCTCGATGGCGTTCGTAGTGTAGATGATCCGGCGGACGCCCTCGGGAAAGGCGAAGAACGGGATCACCTGGTCCCAGTGTCGCCGCCAGCTTATGGCGATGGCCGGGTGTTTCTGGCCCCAGGGGCCTGCCTCGAACGCCTCCAGCGCAGCCATGCCGGCCTCGGGCGTCTCGGCACGGTAGACGCCGCGCAACGCCTGGGCGATGAACTTGCGCTCCTTCCAGGACGCAAAGCTCATGCTGTTGCGGATCAGATGGACGATGCAGGTCTGGACGATGGCCTCGGGGAAGACAGCGTTGATCGCCTCCGGGAACCCCTTCAGGCCGTCGACGACGGCGATCAGGATGTCGGCGACGCCGCGGTTCCTGAGCTCGTTCATAACGCGCAGCCAGAATTTGGCCCCCTCGGTCTGCTCGATCCAGATGCCGAGCACCTCCTTGGTCCCGTCCGGCTGAATGCCCAGCGCGATGTAGACCGCCTTGTTGCGGACGAACCCTTCGTCGCGGATCTTCACCCGGATCGCGTCGAAAAACACCAGCGGATAGCAGGCGTCGAGCGGCCGACCCTGCCATTCGGCAACCGCCTCCAGCACCGCATCGGTGACGGTCGAGATCAGGTCCGGCGAGACGCCGATCCCGTACAGCTCCTCGAGGTGCCCGCGGATTTCGCGCACCGTCATCCCGCGCGCGTACATCGAGACGATCTTGTCGTCGAAGTCGGGGAAACGGCGCTGGTATTTGGCGATGAGCTTCGGGTCGAACGTCCCCGCCCGGTCGCGTGGCACGTCCAGCGTCACCTTCGACGTGCCCGTCAGCATCGTCTTCCTCGATGACCCGTTGCGCCGGTTGATGGTGCCTGCGGCGCCTTCGCTTTCCAGATGATCGTCGAGCTCAGCCGACAGCATCCGCTCCGACAACGCCTTCTTCAGCTCGTCGAGCAGACCGTCCTTTGCAAACAGCTCCTGCGGGTCACGACCAGCCAGAAGCTGGTCCAAAACGTCCTTGTCGATTGCCATATCGATGGTCCCTTCCATTCCATCCTATGGCCTCCCGCACAAAATTCCTGACAGTCCCCGACGGTACGTCGCGGGGGTCGCCACGCGCCCGGACCGGGCGGTGACCATCGGGACGTTGAGGATGTAACGCGGCAGCAGCGCCGTGCCGGGCTCGATGCCCGGCGGGGCGCCTTCCCGGTCGCGAAACGGGTTCCCTCGCGTGGGCTGATTGCCGCTCGCAGTGATGGTTCGCGGCAGCAGCGCGGGGGCGGGCTCGATGCCCGCGTCCGCGCTTTGCCGGCCTGTCCAAAAAACCGGCATCGGCGAGCTGGTCGCGGCGTGTGTAGGGGTGTGCGGCAGCGCCTTACCGGAGGGGGGAAGGCGAGCGGGCGCGCGGTTGTCCGTGCGCGGCCCGCAGGGGCCGCGCCAGGGCGGCCGCGCGTCCGCTCGCCTGGCGTGGGGGGAACCAGTAGGGTTTCCCCCACGGACGGCCGCGACAAAGGGCCAGCGCCGGGGTGGGACCCCGTCGCTGGCCAGTCATTCCCTGCCAAGGGATAAGGGGGAGGGGCGACGCGGGAGGAAGGATGCGCTACCCCTCGGGATCAGCCCCAAGCCGCGCGCTTGGTCGCGGCGGGGGCCGGTCCCTGATCGGAGATACGGTAGGCTTGGGTCGGGACGCCAGCCTTTTTCAGTTCGTTGAGCAAGCCGGACTGGATGCCGGTGCCTTGGCAAACGATGGCTTCGACGGGTTCGAGCGCGACAAGCTGGTCGTTGCGGCGGAAGCCCGCGGCACCGTTGTAGCGCGCGACGTTGGGGACGAACGCGACCAAGGGAACCTTGCGGCTCGCGGCCCATCCGGCGGCGATAAGGTCGCATCCCTTGCGCTGGCCGGACGTGCAAAGCGTCATGTGCGGAACGCGTGCCTTGATGGCGTCCAAGCGGTCGTAGATCATCTGGAAGTCGTGCCATTCCTGACCGCCCGAAAAGACGACGATGGGACCGGTGGGATTGCGCTGTTCGCGGATCGCGTCGGCGCGTGCCTTGAGGAAGTCCTTCGCCTCGATCTGGCTCGCGGTGCGGGCGGACGAAACGACGGTGCCGCGCGCGCTGCTCCACGGTTGACCGGTGCGCGCGCGATAGCATTCGGCGGCATAGTCGCGCATACATTCGATGGCGGCGCGCTGTTCCATCTTGGTCTGGGTGCGTAGCTGCAATTCCTCCATCTCGACCGCATGGATTTCGGACGGATCGGGGCGGCGGGCCATGTCGCCAAGGTCGCGCGCCAACGTGTCTTCCTCGCGCGCCAGTTTCTGCGCCTCGTAGTGGAAGGAATTGACGAATCCCCATGCGATGGCTTGGGCGCTCGTCTCAAGCCGGGTGTCGGCGAACAGGTCGAACAGGGTCGCCATGATCGCGCGGCAATCGAATTGCGCCTCGGCGGGTTCGGGCATGTCCAGTTCCTGTGCCGGTTCGCCCGGTCCCATGATCGACAGCGCGCCGACGTCGCCGAACGCCTCGTGGAATCGGTCGGTGGTCGTCTCGTCCGCGATGTGCTCGCGGATCGCCTCGGCGCGGTCCTGCGCGGCGATTTCGTCGGGCGTCTGCCCGAGGGCTTCGCCAAGCTGGGAAAGGCTGTTATAGCGGCGGGAGGGCGTTTGCTTGGTCATTTGCTCATTCCTTATGGCAGGGGCGTCTTAGGACCGGGGGGAGCGTTTCAGCCGCTTCCCCCCGTCCGTTCGGTGGTCTTAGGCGGCGACCGTCTCGTCGGCGGGCGTCTCGTTCTTGCGGCGACGGGTGGGGGTCATCGGCGGGATGGCGTCGTTGTCGTGTGCGCCTTCCTCGACCATCTGGCCGTTGGCGTCGGCGTTGCCGGTGCCGAAACCGTCATCGACGGTGCGGCGTCCGCGTCCCTGACGGCTGCCGTCGAGGTTCTCGCGGCGGGGGAGCGGGCGGTTCCAGACGACGTTGTAGGTTTCGGTTTCGTCGTCGGTGCGGAAGAGCATGACCTGAACCGGGGCGGCAAGGCTGGGGTCGTCAAAGCGTCCCTGATAGAAAACCTCGCCGCTCGAATTGCTGGTCTGCTCCCACAAAGCGCCGATCTGCACCCAGCGACGGGCGATGTTCAGGGCCATGATCTCGAACGCGGGTGCCTTGTCGCTGTCGCTTTCGACCGGGCGAAGTCCGAGCCGGGGCAGGTCGATGTGCGCGGTGGCGATCGAACCGAGAAGCTGGCCGTTGGTGCTCTTGAAGGAACCGATGTTCATGGGTCTTACTCCGTGGGGGCCTTTCCCCCTTTTCGCCGGACTTGGGGCCTTTCCCCTTCCGGCATCTTTCTTTTACCCCCTCCCCTCCAAGTATTGAAGCGCGTTGTTTTCTTGACACCCAAGTCATCGTACACGGTGAGTCCGAGCACAATAAGAGCTTGCGACCAGCAAGCGTAAACAAAAAACAAACATGCATTGACCGCGACAGCGGACAATTCAGATGAACAGGAACGATGTTCGATGGGGCGCAGCCCCGGCCTGTGATCTCATCGCACCCGGAGCCGTCCTCGCAGGGGCTCAAGCGCCGGGCACGGCCGGCGGGGTCAACATGAATCACGGAGTGTCTGCCGCTTTAGCGGTAGAAACCGTTATTCTTGTTGAGGCGTCTTCAAACGAACAAAAGCATTGCCCGCTTCGCGGGCAATCCTCCTTTGACGCCGACCCCGTCGGACGGGTCTGGCACGCAGAGACACTGGGAGACGGCGCAGGGTGCGATGAGATCATTGGCCCCACGAACGATCATCGTGCGCGTGAGCGCATGATTCCACAGCCGCAGGCTGCCGGCGATGGACGTTGGACTTGAGACGACGTGCGTAGGGACAGCGGAGGCGTGGATCAGGGTGCTGCGCCCCGGACAAGGGATCGTGACCCCGCAAGGGGCGGAGACGCGCTTCAGCGCGGCTCCGGTCGGCTTTGGCCGACTAGAGCCCGGCCCCGCCCATCGGGCGGGGTGGCCCCGAGGGTGAAGAGATTAAGGAATTGGCTGGCGTATGAAGGTATGGATCAACTCGCCGGGGATTTCGATGCGTTCGGGTCGATGAAGTCGATCGAGTCGGATTTTGAGGGATATTTGCTGAGGATCGAGCTTGACGTTGCTTCCATCCTGTATCTCGACGCGGGCGGAGGGGATCAAATACGGGCTGATATTGTCCTGCCCGGCCGTGAAGGCGGTAGAACCTCCGCCGCTGACGGTGATCTGGCCGTTAGCGAGTACGATATTGGGGCAGCAATCGTTGGCGAAGGTGCCGGTTATCGAAGTCGGATCGGGTTGTGGGGTACGATCGGTGGTGACGGCGAGCCAAAAGATGGCGGAGATCGCAGCGAGGGCTGCGAGGATGCCATTCCGGTTCATGCCGACTTCTACTCCGATGGCGCGGAAGGCTGGGCCGGCTGGGTGTCCAGCTGTCTGACCAATCGGTCGCGGAGGTCGTCCCAAGGGATTTTGGCGAGATAGCCGATGGTCATGATCCAGAGGGCGGTGTTGAGGAGGATGTAGATGCCCTGTCCTTGCTGGAGGTCGGGTACGAGGTTGGCGACGGTGCGCAGGAGGGACCCGCCGAGGATGAAGCCGAGGGCGGGAACGAGGTAGATGCCGATGACGGAGACGGTGTCGAGGGATCTGGCGAGGAGGCGGAGTGCGGCGCCGAGGACGATGGACAGGAGGAGGGTGGCGACCGCGAGTATGGCGAACAGGCCGATGCCGATCCATCCCATGAGAAAGAGGCCGGGACGATCGTCGATGCCGGGAGCGTGGGTGAGGATGGCGATGGCGGCGATGGGCGGCAGGAGGCTGTGCGCGAGGCCGAGGGAGACAGCGACGATCAGGCGAAGCATGTCGTTCGAGGCGAGGAGGCGAGCCATGCCGGTGTGCCAGAGCCGAGCAGAAGTCCGAGCGATCATTGTTCGGAAGTCCGCAGGCGATCGTAGTCAGCGCCGGGGATCCAACACGGTGTACCAAGATGTCCGATGTTCATGCCGCGGGTGTCCTCGATGTCGTCAGCGGAACGCGTGAGCGGAATTGCGTGGTGATGAAATAGTGAGATGATGGGGATCATGCAGGAGCCTGTTTCCGATCCGGTTCATCGTAATTCGCTGGGTTATGTCGTTGGCAAGGTGTTGCGGGGTGGTGAGGGACCGCAGATCGTGTGGGCGCGTGACGGTTCGGGGGGCAGGGTATTGATCGAGGATGCGACGAGCGGGGGCGGTCAGGGACTGACTTGTGTGTGCGGCGCGGAGCTGATCGGCCGGAAGGGGTCGGAGCGGGCGCATCATTTTGCGCATGGGTCGGGGTCCAGCGGGGGGTGCGAGGCGGCGCGGACGACGGCGATCGGGGAGTTCGTGCTGTCGGCGGTCGGCGGGGCTGGCCGGATAAAATTGCCGGATCGTGGGGCGAGATCGGAGACGGCGGAGGTGCGGGCGGAGGGCTATTCGGTGCATGACGGGGTGGTGGTGGTTCGCCTGGTGCATGCGAGCGGTGTGGAATTGGACATGGCGGTGGCGATCCGGCCGCGGGATGTGGGTCGGTGCCGCGGGATGGATTGGAGCGGGGCGGGGCGATCGGCGATGCTGGTGTCGCTGGTCGGCTGCCAGTCGCTGGGGGACCGGGGGCTGACGGATGCGATCGTTGCCGGCGGGAGCCGCGATTGGCTGGCGGACAGGAAGCCGGAGCGTCGCTGGCGTTCGGCAGGAAGCGAGCGGTCGGCCAAGGGCCAGCCAGACCAGGCAGCCGAAGTATCAGAAGATGTGGCGGGCGATCGTCGCAAGAGCGAAGCCAAGGCTGTTACCGAAAATGTTCGACAGTTCGGCAAGAGCTTCGCGGACCGGAGAGCCGGAACGTCGTCCGACGCGGGTACTGGCAAGGCTGGTGCCTGGAATCATGGAAAGCGGCAAACCTTAGGGAAAGATTTTGCGGAGCGACTGGAAACGATGTTTCCGGCGGAGGTTGAGCGGGCGTATCTGGACATGAAGTATCGCCGAAACAGACGGGACCGGACATGAGCGAGCAGAGTGAGAACATGGCGACGGACGCGGGAACCGATGCGGTGACATTGGCGACGGAGTTGACGATCGCGTGGTTGTCGAATCCGAACACGCGGGCGGGAGCGGAGGAGGTGCCGGGGTTTCTGCGGACGATGCACGAGGCGGTAGGTGCGCTGGCGGCGGTGCAAGGCGCGAGCGATACGTCCGAAGTGGAAGCATCGGAGGTGTATGTGCCGGCGGTATCGGTGCGCAAGTCGCTGGCCCGCCGGGATGCGATCATCAGCCTGATCGACGGGAAGCCGTATAAGACGCTGCGTCGTCACCTGGCGGGTCATGGTCTGACGCCGGAGACGTATCGCGAGCGTTATGGGCTGAAGGCGGATTATCCGATGGTGGCGCCGGAGTATAGCGAGGCGCGCAGCAGCATGGCGAAGAAAAGCGGGCTGGGGCGCAGGCCGAAGGCGGCGATGCCAGCGGTGGGGACGGACGCGGAGGCGGAGTCAGCGGAAGCGCCCAAGAAGCGTCGCGGCGGCAAGTTGGGGATCGCGGCGGCGTAGGGACCCTGGGATCGTAGGGCCGACGCGGACGGTCGCGACACGTCCGATCGGGAACGTGGCCCCAATGAGAGGATTGTCCCTGTCGCGTGACGATCGGGTTGCGCGGCGAAGGGGTGCCGTTCGATGAAGCGAGGCTGTCTGTTGTGGTTGCTGGGTGTGCCGCTGCCGGTCGTGCTGCTGCTGTATTTCCTGTTCTTCCGCTGAGGCGTTGCGGACCGGCTCACCGATCCTTGTCAGTCGTCGGGGGCGATAGCCGCGATCGGATCGATGGCGCGGCGTAGCTGGGCGACGTGGGTTTCGATGGCGTCGATGCGGTCGGCGAGATCGATGGCGAGATCGTAGAGGGCGGTGTTGTCGCGCGTTCCGGTCGCGGCATCCTGGGCGAGCCGGTGGAGGGTGAGCAGGTCGAGGCGGATGCGTGGTGGCAAGGCGGGGTCGCCGAGATGCTCGCGCAGTGCGTCGAGGGCATCGACGGCGGTGAGGATGCTGCGGGTATCGATGGCGGCGAGGCGTTCGTCGGGGCTTTCGCCGCCCTTGTTCCAGTCCATGGGGTTCTCCTTTGGGTTTCGAGGAACGTACCGCCGGACCCCCGTCAGCGGCAACGCTCGCCGCGCACGCGACAAGTGGAAGTATTCTCTGGCGTTGGGACTTGTTCCTATGGTGTTCTATAAGCCGGTTCGACACCAACGGGAGTGGGAACGATGCACTGGACCGATACGATCAAGAAGCATGACTTCGAGCTGGCGCTGACGGACCAGCTGGACAACATGGAACTCGCGCCCCAGCGGCGGGTGCTGGCCGGATGCGCGATCGGGGTGGAACTCGATCTGGCGTGGCTGTCGACGGGCGAGCTGCTCGAGGCGTTTGAGGCACTGGCGTCGGACATCGCGAACGGCGTCGGCCACGGCGAGGGCAAGGAGGCGCTGGGTGCGATCATCGGCGATGCGAACCCGTTCCAGATGCGGCTGTGGTATCTGCTGAGCGATACGCCGATCGACATGGCGATCGACGATCTGACATGGCTCAAGGGGCTGCTTTATGCGCGCGGGCGGGCGTCGATCATGCTGCGCGAGGCAGGGGTGCCGCAGACATACTGGGCCAACGAGGATGCCTTGGAGGGTCCGAACGCGGCCGACATCATGGGCTGCACCGACCGGACCTCACGCGACCATCGCGTAAACGCTCCCTGGCAGTGAGGGCTTGCGCCGGCTGACGCGGAAGGGTTGGACGGGATCGCCGGTGCCGATGACATATTGATCGGTGCCGGTGGTTTCGCGCAGCTGGACGGCGACGGCATAGGCGTTCTCGAACGAGGCGAGGCGGCTGCGACGCGGCGAGAGGGTGGTGACAGACATGGCATGATCCTCGGGTGCGGGGTCGTTCATGGAAAGTCAGGGAAAGATCGGGTAGAGGCGACCGGGACCGGACCGGACGCGAAAGCGTTCGGGTGGTTGATCCCCCCGGAGACGGAAGGATCCTTCAGGGAACGGGGCGGCATCTCTGCAAGGGTGTCGCCCCGTTTCGTATCCGGCGAATTACGTGCCGGTCAGGACTTCTCCTTCAGCGGTTCGGGTTTCTTGCCGTCGGGCAGGGTCCGGCGCAGATGGTCGTGGACTAGTCCGGCGCTGAACGGCTTGGAGATGAAGGTGGCGTTCTGGGGCATGTCGCCGGGTCCGGGGGTGATGTTGCCGCTGGCGATGACGATATCGATCCACGGCCATCTGGCGGAGACTTCGCGGGCGAGTTCGAAGCCGTCGATGCCGCCGGGCATCTCGACGTCCGAGAACAGCAGCATGATCTGTTCGGCCCTGGCGGACAGAAGATCGATGGCGGCGTCGCCGTCATCGGCTTCGTGGCTTCGATGCCCTTCCCGGCGAGCGGATCGGCGAGATCATGGATCGCCGCATGCTGGTGCTCGAGCGTGACGGCCGGATCGACGCCTATACCTCGTGGTCGAGCGGCGGGATATTCGGGCGGTATCACATCAACAAGCTGGTAGTACGCCCCGAAGCGCGTGGCCAAGGCATTGCGCGGGCGCTGGTAGGCTCGCTCGGCGTCGCACTGTCCGGCCGGGTATTTATCTCGACGCCGAGCGACGATGTCGCGGCGCTGGCATTGCTGCGCTCGACGGGCTGGACGCCGGCGGGAGAACTTACCGGCATGGGAGCCGGGCACGATGTCGAGGCCTTCTTCTACCGTGACCTGGATACCGGGGAGCGGCCTGCGGGATGACGGCCGGGCGGGTTCATTCCGGATCGCCGAGGGCCAGGATATCCGTGAGTGAGGGTGCGGGATCGCGGCGCGGGCGGCGTTCGAACCGGAAGCCCTGCTTTGCGGCATATTTGTGGACGGCGGCGTAGCCTTGTCCGAGAGCCGCCACGAGATCGGCGAGTGCGACGCCGTTGGCATGGGCGAGCGCCAGCGCACGATGCTCGTCGTCGCTCCAGGGACGGTGATAGCCATGGACCAGCCCGAGGAGGTTGGCGCGGGTGAACAGCGACGCCTTGGTGCGGCCCATACAGGCGGCAAGATCGTCCATCGGCACCTTGCCGTAATGTTCGCGTAATGTGGCGAGGTCGGCCTCGGTCCACACCGGCCCGCCGCGAAAACCGTCGCGATGTGCGTGGGTGCCGCGAAGTCGCAGATGATCGGCGCGCCAGCGGATCGAGCAGCGGGTGCGGCCTAGCCGGGTCAGCAGCGGGGTGAGACTGGCGCCGTCGCGATAGGCGCGGGCGAGAAGCTCGTCCTCCTCGGGCGTCCAGGCACGCCCCCAACCCCGGCTCATGCCGGTCACGCGCGCCATCTGGTTGAAGCCGGGCCTCGTGCGCACGGGGAAGCCCTCGTCCGCCATCATGGCGCGAATGGAAACGTAGCGATGCCCTTCCTCGATCAGGGTCGCTGCGCGGTCGATCTCGGCATCGCTCCACCCGGTCGGATGGTTCGGGTGACGCAGGTTCAGCGTGCTCGCGCGGGTCCGAAGGCCAAAGAGCGGGCGGCCGATAATGGCGGCGATCATCGCGCCGGGTACGCCGATGGCGTAGCCCGCGCGGAGCTGCGCATCCTCCCAGGGCGTCCATTCAGGCGGGTTGCCCTCGGTCAGCCCCAGCACTGCCGCGCGCGCGTAGATCGCCGCGCACGACCGGGCGAAGTCCGAGGCGATAACGGCGGTCGGATCCGTCCCGTAGCGACGGATCAGTTCCTCGCTCTCCATCTCGCCCCATGGCCGGCTGCTGTGCCGGCGAAGCCCCAGGCGGGCGATGCGGTCGCGCACGCCGTACCGGCCACGCCCGAGCGCGGCGGCTATGTCGTCGGGCGCGGCATCGGCGGCGAACATGGAACGCAGCGTTTCGGTCTCGGCCGGCGTCCAGGCTTCGCCCCTGAACCGCATTTCGGCAAGGGGGCCGGAGCCGGAGGGCACGAGCCCCGGGCAGGCGACCAGTTCGACAAGGAGGGGGGCGTCGTTGCCGTCAGGGTGGCCGGTCATGACAGGCCGACCACGGGAACGTCGCTTACGCGCGCGCGAAGCCGCGCATGAAGTCGTGCCATCCGGTCCTCTCCACGCGGCATGGTGTCGACGGCGGCAAGCGCCGCGAGGATGTCGAGGGCGGCGTCCACGGCGTGCCGGTCGACGGCAAGGTGCCTGGCCAGTTCGCTCGCCGTGGTGGCGTTGGGCGCGATGCGACGCAGCGCGCCGCAGATCGCGGCGGCGATGGGCGCCGCGTCATCGAGGAGGAAGGCATCGAGCGCGCGGGTGCCCCGCAGCGTCAGCGTCGTGTCGCGCGGTGCGGGTGCTTCGGCGAGGGTATCGAGGTCGAGTAGCCGGTGGACCTCGTCTCCGGCGATATCGGCCGCGGCGCGAAGCGCGGGCGTCCGCCCCAGATGGGTCGTGATCGTCGGATCGATCTTCGCGAGCACCGGGGTCGCGGCGAGCGCTGGCCCGAAGGCGAAGAACTCGCCCGGTCCAAGGGTGCGAAGCCGGTCGGCCTCGCGCGCGGAGAAGCCGAGGATGTCGGCCGCACGCGCGATATCGCGGTCGAACACGTTGATCCCGATCAGGACGTTCTGGAGTTCGGAGATGACCGAGGCGGACAGCTTGGCGAGCCGCTGGGTGGCGATGACCGGCGCGATCCCGCGCTTGCGGCCTCGCGAGCACAGGTCGGTGAGCGTAGCGACGCCGAGGCGGCGGGTCTCGGCATCGCGCGCCGAGCCCGCGATATGTGGGGCGAGCAGATGTCCCTCGTCGATGGCGACCAGCACGGTATGGTCCCAGTCCTCGCGCGGTGCGCCGATCAGGCCGGCGAAGAAGGCCGACGCCTTGACGATGCGCTGTTCGGGATCGAGGTCGGTGAGGTCGAGGTGAAGTGCTAGCCGATGCCGGCGGGCGCGCAGCGCCGCGGCGGTAAGGCCGTCGGCAGCGATCCCCGCGGCTTTCAGCGTGGTCGCGCCGATATGCCCGGCCAAATTGTCGAACTCGCCTTCGGGATCGACGATGATCGTCTGCACATAGTCGAACGCCTCCTCGACGATGCGGCGCATGGTCCGGCTCTTGCCTGCACCCGAGCCGCCCTGGAGCAGCAGGCGTCCGGCCAGCAGCCGGTCGAGGTCGAGCTCGAGCGCGCCGGTCGCGTGGCGGCCGATCGGAACACGGGTGGCATCGCGGGTATCGATCGGCGGATCGGTCACAGGGGTCTGGAGAGTATCGAGCATCGTCGCCTCCTTATCGGGCGGGTCAGCGGGGATCGCGCGCATAGGTCGCGAGGCGGTTGCGGGCCTCGGCGAGCTGTTCGATGCCGCGCGCGAGGAAGAGCGCCTGCGAGCTGTCCGGCGTGACGGCATCGAGGCGCGCTTCCAGGGCGCGCAGGCGATGGTCGATGGCGTCGGCGACCGCGAGGATGTCGTCGAGCCTGAGCACCACGGCGGCCTCGTCGGCGCGCAGGAGGTGACGCCTGCTGGCGAACGACAGATACTGCGGTTCGACCGCCAGGCGGTGTACCAGTGCGGTCTCGACCGCGTCGGTGATCTGCGTGGCGTCATGGACGATCTCGGCCAACAGCACCTCGCGCGTCATCGCGGGCAGGTGGCGCAGCGCGCCAGCCTCGCCGGTGACCGCGATCGGATCGGCCGAGGCCAGCCCAACAACGCCTTCGGCGAGAACGACGATGACATCGCCCTCACGGAGCCGGGAACGCTCCTCGATGCAGGCGTCGAACGCATGGGCGCTGGTGTCGAAATAGTGGACGCGGTGCATGACCGATCCTTTCGTTTACGGGAGTGGGGGTGAAGGCTGACGCCGAGGGCGCAATTCAGGCGTAGCGTGGACGTCGCTCCGGGAAGCGTTCGGGCGGCAGGCCGGTGAAGGTGTAGGCACGGTAGCGTCCGCCCGAGTAGAGCACAGAGGATACCTCCCGCCGGTGCCGCTGGAGGCGTTCGAGGAGCCGGTTGACACGCTGCTGCGCGGCGACAGCGGTCGCCTCGTCGAAATGCAGTGCGATGGCGCGGACGAAGGTGCCGCTGTCATACCGTAGGGTAGGCAGGGTGGCGTCTACGAGAGAACACCCCACTGCCCCCCTCCGAACCGGACGTGCAACTTTCACTGCATCCGGCTCTCCGCTCCGGGCACTGTAGAACGAAAGTCCGGCA